>PLOI01000012.1 GCA_003142015.1 Acidobacteriaceae bacterium
TTGCACCACGGGCTGCTAGGGAGCCTCTGCACAAGCGAATGTTTTGAAGGGTACGGACTTTAGCCCGTACATAAATCCAGCAAAATGATCGGGGCTTTAGCCGCTGAGGGAAAACTAGCTTCGCCATGCAGACTTATGCAGAGGTTCTCTAGCTAAACCTGAGAATCTGGCCGGACATCTTGCTGGAGATGATCGCGCCTCCGTGACCGACATCTCCAGCAAGATGATCTGTTCCCTGAAACGCCCATGTCGCCAGAAAGGATTCTTAGTTGTTGTATAACCGCCGGCGCACAATGGAAGTAATCAGTAGAGCGTGACTTCACTGGCCACTGTCCAGTGAAGAGGAAGGCTCCCCTCCCCCCTAACCCCCGGGGGTATCTCAAATCTATTTTTGACCGTGATTTTTTGCAGATAACTTCAACCTGCCTTGAATGGACGCTCATCCAGCCAGCGCCGTTCACCCCAGCAGCGCGGAAACCTTGGGCATCCAATCGCTGATCGCGATCTTCTGCGGGCACAATTCTTCGCACGTGCCACAGTCGATGCAGGCGCCCGAGCGTTGCGCCTCGGTGAGAAATATCTGGTACTTATAGCGCGCGCCGGCCACGTCGTCGAACAAGCGGGCGTAGTTGAAAAACTCGAAGTTCGCCGGAATGTTCAAGCCATTGGGACACGGCATGCAGTAGTTGCATTTGCTGCAAGGAATCGCGATGCGCAAGCTATATTTTTCCCTCACTTCGGAAATCACCGCCAACTCAGCAGGACTAAAACTCCAGATACGCGCGCGATGAGCAGAACGCAGGTTTTCCTCCACCGGGGTCATGTCGCTCATGCCGCTCAGCACCACAGAAACCTCCGGCTGATCCCAGAGCCACTGTAGCGCCCACTCAGCGGCAGATCGCCGCAAAGCACAGCTCTCCATGGCTTCCAGCACGTCTTTGGGCGGCGAGGCAAGTCTGCCGCCCATCAGCGGTTCCATCACAACAACAGCCAGGCCCTTGCTGGCCGCCAGCTTCAAACCGCGCGTTCCAGCCTGATTCTCCGTGTCCATGTAGTTATATTGAATCTGGCAGAAACTCCACAGATCGCTGCCGTTGACAATCTCCTCAAAGCTCTCATACTCGTCGTGAAAGGAAAAGCCGAGATGCCGGATACGGCCATCATCCAACGCTGCCTTGGCGCGGCTGAGAAGATCGTGCTTCAAAACAATATCCCGCCAGCGGCTCCGGCTCAGAGCATGAAGCAGGTAAAAGTCGATATAACTGGTCTGGAGCTTTTTTAACTGCTCATCGAGCAATCGGTCGAAGTCCGCCGCGCTCTCGACCATCCAAACCGGCAGCTTGGTAGCCAGCTTGACCTTTTCCCGATAACCGTCCTTCAGCGCCTTGCCCACCACGATTTCGCTCTGGCCTCCATGGTAGGGATACGCGGTGTCGATGTAATTGACTCCGTTGTCGATGGCGTGACGAACCATGCGCGTCGCCTCGGCCTCATCGATGTTGGGACTGAGACGGTCACCATCCGCAGTGGGAAAACGCATGCAACCAAAACCCAGCGCCGAAGCCTTCCAATCAAGCCTGCCAAAACTGCGAAATTGCATCGTTTCCCCTGCCTCTCTTGCTTAGCAAAGTGGATTTTACTCGGCGCACATGTCTCCCGTCTTCCTTGGCCGTCATGCAGCGCATCTTTTCTTTTCGCCTTACATCTTGCAATCTTGGACATAGCGTTCAATGTGATTTGGGTCACATCGCAAATTAGCCTTCGCTGCTAAAAATAGGGCATTGTCGCGATGAATACAGCCAGTGGGGTCCAAAAGGGGGGTTGGGGGGCGAATCCGTCAGCCGTACCCACTCCTGAGGCTAAGAGCAGCTTGGACACAGGGCGAAGCAAGAGAAAACCTGCGGTTGCTTCTCAGGCCAAAGCGGTCGTATACTGAAATCCGACTATTCTGGTCGTAGTTTCAGGGTTCTGCCTTACCGGCGACCTATCGGAGGCTGGCAGTTGAGTGTGTTGAGCAAACTGAATGTGGGCGAAAGCGGGGTTCTGGTGGCCCTCGACCTGCCTGAATCCGTGCAGAACCACCTGATGCATATGGGTTTTGTCCCCGATGCGCTGGTGACCGTCCTGCGCCGCGCCCCAGCCGGCGACCCCACCGTCTACAGCGTGGACGGCATGGAGATTGCCCTCAGGCGCGAAACAGCGGCGAACATCCGTATGCGACCCCACGAAGCCGAAGTCAAGAAACCCGAAGCCCTGCAAGAGGAATTCCCGAAGATCGACGCGGACGAGGATGTTCCCGAGCTATTCGAGGCTGCGCAATGAGCGCTTGCTGCACCCCTCCAGCCTTTGAAGTCCCTAAAGCTCTGCCGCACGCAGGGCAGCTCAGCACCGTGGTGTTGATCGGCCCGCCGAACTCAGGCAAGTCCACCCTTTTCAATCGGTTAACGGGTCTGCGCCAGAAGGTGGCCAACTTCCCTGGTGTCACCGTCGAGCAACGCATGGGTCTGATGGCCGGGGTGGGCCGCGCCGATCTGACCCTCATTGACCTGCCCGGCATCTACTCGCTCGATCCGTATTCTGAAGACGCCCGTGTCTCCATCAACGTGCTGCGCGGCAAAATGCCCGGCACGCCCAAACCGGATGCTGTATTGCTGGTGCTCGATTCCCTGCACCTTACTCGCCAGTTGATGTTAGCCGCCCCTGTGCTTGCCCTTGGATTGCCTACCCTGGTTCTGCTCAACATGAGCGACCTGATGGAGGCTCGCGGCGGACACATCGACGCCCTCAAGCTGGCCCGCGAATTGGGCGCGCCCGTCGCCCAGATCAGCGCCGTAAGCGGAACAGGCCTGGATGCCGTGCCGCTCTTCCTTCACCAGCAAACCAACCGCGCCGCCGCCAGACCGCTCACGCTGCCCGTCTTGGGCAATGCCGCAAGCGCGCACAGTTGGGCCGCGCAACTGAGCCGCCGCACCGGCTACAGTGCGCCGCTCTCGGTCGAGGGTACACGCAAGATCGACGACGTCCTGCTGCACCGCATTTGGGGACCGCTGCTCTTCCTGGTCGTCGTGGTGGGCGTATTTGAGGTGGTCTTCTCTGTAGGCCAGCCGCTTTCTGACGGCTTTGGCGTCATACTGGCCGATATTGGCAATCTGATCCGACCCCTGTTGCCTGACGGCTGGATTCAGTCACTCATCCTCGACGGCGCGTGGAAGGGCATCTCCTCGGTACTCGTCTTTCTTCCGCAAATCCTGCTGCTTTTTCTCTTTATCGGCATCCTGGAAGACTCCGGCTACCTTTCCCGCGCCGCCCTCATCGCCGATCGTGTCATGCGCTCGACCGGACTTAACGGCAAGGCCTTCATTCCCCTGCTCTCGGCATACGCCTGCGCCGTCCCGGCCATCATGGCCACGCGCACCATCGAAAACAAGCGCGACCGGCTGGCGACCATTCTGGTTACACCCTTCATGACCTGCTCGGCCCGCCTGCCGGTTTACATGCTGCTGATCGCCGCCTTCATCCCCAACATCGTCTACCTGCACGGCTTTCTCGGCCTGCGCACGCTGACGATGCTGGGCCTTTATCTGGCCGGCTTTGTGGGAGCAATGACCACAGCATGGCTGCTCAAGAGCTCGATTCTCAAGTCCAGCGAGACGCCGTTCATTCTGGAGCTACCGCAGTACCGTATGCCCACGCTCCGTTCGCTCGGCCTGCGCCTCGTCGACCGTGCGCGCGTCTTCCTGCGCCAGGCCGGCACCATCATCCTCTGCGTCACGCTGGCGCTCTGGGTGCTGGCTCACTTGCCGGTAATTCAGGCTCCGGGCGGCGCCATCCACGCCCCGGAGCTGGCCGACAGCGTGATCGGACGCCTAGGCCACTTCATCGAGCCGGCCATTGCGCCCCTCGGCTTCAACTGGAAGATCGGCATCGGATTGCTATCGAGCGTGCTGGCCCGCGAGGTCATGGTCAGCACTATGGGAACTTTGTATGGCGCTCAGGCAGACACGCACGCCCTCAGCCTGCAAACCGCACTGCACCACGACATGACTTTGGGCGGCGCGCTGGCGCTGATGATCTTCTTTGCCTTCGCCATGCAGTGCACTTCGACGATGGCCGTTGTCCGCCGCGAAACCAATAGCTGGAAGTGGCCCGCCGTGCAGTTTCTCTACATGCTGGTGCTGGCCTGGATCGCGGCCTTTGCCGTCAATCATCTGACGATAGCGTTTCTCGGATAGATAGATGCTCTGCTTGTGCAGCTGGAGCATCTGACGGGCTTCTCTTCAGAATCGCCGCTTCTGCGCAATCCCCAGCCCTCCCAGAGAATAGCCTGCATTTCTCTCGGCCAGATCTACGCTCGGTAGC
Organism: Acidobacteriaceae bacterium; assembly: GCA_003142015.1. GTDB lineage: Bacteria > Acidobacteriota > Terriglobia > Terriglobales > Acidobacteriaceae > Telmatobacter. The sequence goes on from PLOI01000012.1 coordinate 4,360, forward strand.
GCCGACCTCCTGGTCGGCTGTACTGGCGGCGTACACGCCGCCAGAGCAATGCCTCATTTATTGATACCGCTTGCACATACCGTGAGGGAGAAAACGGTGTCGGGCGTGGGTCGGGAGACCCACACAACAGCCGGCCAGGAGGCCAGCGCTACAAATTCGTTGACGCGCATTGTGAGAAATGCAGGCTAGTTAGTGGCTGGTGGCTCCGCTGCCACTATTGACCATGATGCTCGAGACGTTCACAGGCTCGAAGTCCGACAAGATAAGGTTTTTAAGGCACGCAAGGTCGTTATTGTTCCAACGAGCGTCAGGAGTGCCGATCAGTCCTCCGCTTTGTCCATTGTCGGCGAGGATGATTCCATAGTTTCGGAATGCGGTGATGATAACGTTGGCTTGCGGACTTGAGGAGGCACAAGACGGATTCGCAACGGAAGCCTTTAGTCGATAGATCTCGCCGG
>PLOI01000112.1:0-20527 GCA_003142015.1 Acidobacteriaceae bacterium
GTGCGCTGCATCGACTGGACCCTGGCTTCAAGCCCCGAGTTCCGCCAGATGATGTCCAAATACACGCTCATCAAGGAATTCCTCGAACCGCCGTTCCTCATCGAGTACGCTGCCAAGGCTGCCGCCGTCGAGACAGGCCCTGAAGTTGCCAGTGAAGCCGAAACCGAGGACACCGCACCCGACAGCGCGGAAGTTCAGGCGGAGGCAAAGCAGGCCCGCCGCACCGCCCGCATTCTGCGTGAGCCGGTGGAGAAGCAGACCGCCCGCGAACTCTTCGCCTACATCGTCGAACAGGGCAAGAAGGACTACTCGGTGCAGCGCTACAAAGGCCTCGGCGAGATGAGCTCCACGCAACTCTGGGAGACCACTATGGATCCCGAGCGCCGCACGCTGCTTTCGGTCAAGCTGGAAGACTTCGTGGAAGCCGAAGAAATCTTCGCCACTCTGATGGGTGAAGATGTAGAAAAGCGCCGCAAATTTATCGAGGACAACGCGCTGAATGTACGCAACCTCGACATATAGCTCTCTGGCTGCTTGTTGGCGCATCAATTTTGCGCTCCCCAGGTCCGGATTTTGGGACGTGGGGTTTCGCTCCTCGCGTCAGGCTCTCCTAACTCTTTCCGTTCCCCAGCCGCGCCACGCTGAACTGCGCCCCGGCAAACAGAATCAGTCCCGAGATATAGGCCCAGAACAAAAGCCCCACCGAGACAAAGAAGGGGCCGTAGAGCTCTTTCAGATGCATATGCGGCAGCACCGCCTCGAAGATGTACTTTGCCCCCAGCCATATAACTCCCGTATAGATGGACGTGCGCAGCACGTGCCTCCAGGGAACCTTGCGGTTGGGCAGCAGCCAGTAGATCGAAAAGAAGAAAAGAATCGAGGCAACGCCGGTAGTTGCGGCCAGCAAAATAAAACTTGTTCCCTGATAAGTAAAGTGCAGAACAAAATCAATGATCTTTATATTTGTCTGGTGAACGAAGATCACAGTTAGCACGTCGCGTGCAGCCGCGTTCAGCAGAATGCTGGTCATGCCCAGCACCATCATCAGGAACGCAAGGCCAAAGGCTATGACTTGGTTGTGGAGATAATTGCGGCTCTTGGTGACGCCCCACGCCTGATTCAGCGCCACCTCTAAAGGCAGAAAGATGCCCGTGCACGCCACCAGAATTATGATCAGCGAAAAAACCTGCACACCATGCTTCGAGGACGCATCCGCCACGAGGGCCAGATTGTCGGCTATAAAACTCTGATTCGAGGGCAGGAAGTAAGCGACCATGTCTTTGATCACGAGTTGCATCATCGCAGAGTGGTGAAAGACTGTGTCCGCCAAGACGTAGAGCAGCACGATGAATGGGATGAATGACAGAATCACATTGGCCGCCACGCTGAAGGCAAAGGTATGCACCTCGCTGTCCAGCAGATACTTGACCAGCGCCGTTCCGTCCTTGCGCCAGTGGTACCACTTGGACCTGATTGCCGGCTCCGCCACATCTGCGGCTCTGGGAACCTCGCTCGCCGCATCCTTCTGCGCATCCGAATTTAAGCTATCAGCCACGTGCTACTCCCCTTCTGGAGAAAAAGCTCTTCTTGGTCAAATTGTGAGCAAAGCAAAACTGCCGGATGGTTCTCACTTCAAGGATAGCCGCTGGGGCTGAGCGCTGCGCAGCTTTTCCCGTGTCCACAAACGCTCCGTGCCTCATCCTTGCGACTTTTTTGTGTCGCAAGGGTGGGATACCACGAACCTCCACCAGCGTTTATCGGTTATTTTTCAGCTTTTCGAGCGCCCATCGCGCCGCTGTGCGCAACCCCTCATCCGCGGCCTCGCTCCACTTTTCCAGCCAGGGCGCGAACCGGCTCAACCCGCTGTTGCCCATCGCAATGGCAACATTGCGCTTGAGTCCCAGGAATCCCGCCCTACGCACCGGCGAGCCGTTGAACTTGCCCTCGAATTCAGCCTCATCCATCGCCGCCAGCCACTCCAGCGCCGGGTTTACCAACTCTTCGCGCGTCTCCAACTCCGGGTCGGCTGTCACGGGAGCCTTCCGATTCCACGGACAAACATCCTGGCAAATGTCGCAGCCGAAGACCTGCCGCCCCATCCCTTCCATCAGTTCCGGCGCAATGGCCCCGCGGTGCTCGATGGTCAGGTAGGAGGTGCATTTGGTCGCATCCATCTGGTAGGGAGCCGTCAACGCTCCGGTCGGGCAGGCTTCCAGGCAGCGGCGGCAGCTTCCGCAGCGGTCAGGCACCGCAAGCGGCAGACGCGCAAAGTCTGCATAATTGCTTGTCTCGCCGAAGGGTACGGGATTTAGCCCGTACATAGACCCAGCAAAATCAACATGAGCTNNCACGGGTCCGGTGTCCACAAAGCAGCGCGCCTCGAAGCTGCCGAACCGCTCATGCAGACGCAACTCCAGCATTTTCATCCGCTTGAGCAGTACCTTGTGATAGTCGCTAGGCCGCCTTGTGCCGCTTGCGTCCACTTTGCCCGTCTCCATGCGGCCGGTCCATGCGTAGCGCGCAATCCACCCTGCTCCCTCGGCTGCCGGCTCGGTCGAACGCGGCTGCTGGCTGTTGTAATTCGCCAGGCAGACCAGCACCGACCGCGCCCACGGAAGTGGAATCGCAACCCTTGACCGCAGCAGCCGCGCCGCCTCGCCCTCCTGCGCCAATTCCGTCCGCTCCAGGTAGCGCATTGTTCCCGCGCGACCCGCCCGCACCCACTCCTCGAAGCGCGCCGCATCCCGCTCTTCATCGGCGTGAGGCAGAGCAACCAACCCGGCCTCGGCAAACCCCGCCTCCAGCGCCAGCGCGCGCGCCTGCTCTCTCGACCAACCGGCAGACCCAACGGGTGTCTCGCCGGCTGCGGATTTCAACATCGGTTTGGACAAATTGCCGAACATGGAACCACCAGCCCTCCTGTTTGCGTATTGACCCTCAGCGTGTTCACTTGCGGACAGCGGCAAGCGTAAACGGACACTCGAACCCACGGCACGGAACGAGGAAATGCTTCTATCCCCTGCGATTTCAGCATATTCCTTCCTCTGCGGCTTTGGCCGCTCACGTGCCTTCTTTCAAATGCATGGGTCCGGCGTCCAAGACGAGTCAGCCCATGCTGCAAAGCGGCTTCCCCTGGCCGCGAACTGAATCTTCACGGAGGTTTTCCCATGACCGGCACAATATCAAACCCGATGCAAACAGCAATCTTCCCCGCCGGCGAACTGACCGAAATGTCCGGATCGACACATCTCACGGAACAAGCCAACATGGCCGAGCTGGTTCGGGGCACCGAACAAGGCTTGCTGGCCTGGCTTTCCCCGCTGGTGCGCCAGCAAAGCGTGACACTTGATCTTGGTTCGGTCGAGCGCATTGACGCAGCCGGCATCGCCGCCCTCATCTCGCTCTATGCCAGCGCCAGCCAGGCTGGCCACTGTTTCACGGTGGCGAACCCCTCGCCCCATGTGGCCGAAATCCTGGCGCTGGTGGGGCTGGACCGGATTCTCCTGTCCCGACGCGCGCTTTGGAATAGCAATTCCGGCCAATGCTTCGAGTCCACAGCCGCGTGAATCTGCACGGCATGGCTGCAAATCTCCATGCCGGAGCCGATTTTCGACTCAAACGGCGCAGGAATCCCGTACCGTAACGGCACAGGATTCCTACGCCGCATCAGTCGTATGTGACCTTCAACACAGGCAACTGTATACTTAAGACGATATTCGTAAGTACGACTAACCAATCCCGCGCAGCGCGGCCCGATGCCTGGATGACCCGCACGCGCTCAGCCTGAAAACCGCACGATTCCCGTGGAATTGCTGAGCCTGTGTCTCGCCACCCTCTCATGGGCGTCGCCAAAGCGGCATCTTAGATACGGAGGTTTTATCCCATGACGCAGGGCGCTATGGACAAGTCGTCTGCTGGAAAAGCGGGCCCAACCTCAACCCAGCATGTGTATTTCTTCGGCGGCGGCAAGGCCGAAGGCAACGGAAAAATGAAGGATGATTTGGGCGGCAAGGGCGCCGGACTGGCCGAGATGACCAATGCCGGACTGCCGGTGCCTCCTGGATTCACCATCCAGACCGAGGCCTGTCGCGAGTACATGCGCGGCGCGCTCTCGCCCAAAGTCAATACCGAGATGTACGCCGCCCTCGAGCGGCTGGAAAAGCTGCAAGGCCAGAAGCTGGGCACGGGCGATAACCCCCTGCTGGTTTCCGTGCGCTCCGGCGCAAAGTTTTCCATGCCCGGCATGATGGACACCATTCTCAACCTTGGCCTCAACGATCAGGCCGTTGAAGCTCTGGCCAAGCGCAGCAATAATCCCCGCTTTGCTTACGACTCCTATCGCCGCCTCATCCAGATGTTCGGCGACGTGGTGCTGGACGTTCCCAAGAAGCAGTTCGAGCACATCTTCGACGGCGTCAAGAAGCGCGCCAAGGTCAAGTTCGACTACGAGCTCAAGCCCGATGCGCTTAAAGAGATCATCGCCGAGTATAAAAAGCTCGTGAAGAAAGAGACCGGCAAGGACTTTCCGCAGGCTCCGCTCGATCAACTCGTGCAGGCCCGCGACGCCGTCTTCAGGAGCTGGATGAACGAGCGCGCCAAGACCTATCGCCGCATTAATCGCATCGACGATTGGCTGGGCACCGCCGTCAACGTGCAGGCCATGGTCTATGGCAATCTGGGCGAGAACTCCGGCACCGGCGTAGGCTTCACGCGCAACCCGGCCACCGGCGAGCACGCCTTCTTCGGCGAGTACCTGATGAACGCGCAGGGCGAAGATGTGGTTTCCGGCGTACGCACGCCGCTGCCCATCAGCGAGCTAGAGCGCGCCATGCCGCAATGCTACGAGCAGTTGAAAGCCATCACCGGCAAGATGGAAAAGCACTATCGCGATATGCAGGACTTCGAGTTCACCATCCAGGATGGCAAGCTCTACATGCTGCAAACCCGCAACGGTAAGCGCACCGGTCTGGCCGCTGTTCGCGTGGCCATCGACATGGTCAAGGAAAAGCTCATCACGAAGGAAGAAGCCATTCACCGCGTTGAACCCAACCAGTTGTACGACTTCCTGGTGCCCCGTTTGATCGAGAAGGGCGAGAAGATTGAAGTGCTTGCCACCGGCCTCCCGGCCTCTCCGGGCGCGGCTGTGGGCCAGATCGTCTTCTCCGCTGAGGAAGCGGTCAAGCAACACGCCACCGGCAAATACCCGGTCATCATTCTCGTCCGCGGCGAAACCACGCCTGAGGACATCGCGGGCATGGAAGTGGCCGCCGGAATTCTCACCTCGCGCGGCGGCATGACCTCTCACGCCGCTGTCGTTACCCGCGGCATGGGCAAGTGTTGCGTGGCCGGCGCCGGCGATTGCCTCGTCGACCAGGACAAGAAGGAACTGCGCGTCAAGGGCCACACCTACAAGCAGGGCGATTGGATCTCGCTCGACGGCACTACCGGCCGCGTCATCGCCGGCAAGCTCAAGACGCTCGATGCCCAGCCCGACGATCCGGATCTGGTCACCTTCATGAGCTGGGTCGATCCGGTTCGCCGCCTCAAGATTCGCGCCAACGCCGACATCCCCCGCGACGCCAAGAATGCTCGCCTCTTCGGCGCGGAAGGCATCGGCCTTTGCCGCACCGAGCACATGTTCTTTGCCGAAGACCGCATCGAACACATGCGCACCATGATCCTTGCCGACAACGAGAAGGATCGCCGCGCCGCGCTCAAGAAGCTCCTGCCCATGCAGCGCGCCGACTTTGTCGGCCTCTTCAAGGCGATGGAGTCGCTGCCTGTGACCATCCGCACCATCGATCCTCCGCTGCATGAGTTCCTGCCCAAGCGCGAAGATCTGATGGTCGAGATTCAACACCTCACAGACACCAAACCTCGCTCGCCCAAGCTCAAGGAACTNNAACCCCATGCTCGGACTGCGCGGCTGCCGCCTCGGCATCGCCTTCCCCGAGATTACCGAGATGCAGGTTCGCGCCATCCTCGAGGCCGCTGTCGCGGTCAAGCTGAAGGGCGGAAATCCGCATCCCGAGATCATGATCCCGCTCGTTGGGTCAGTCGAAGAGATGCGCAACCAGGCGGCCATCGTTCGCCGCGTGGCTGAGGAAGTCTTCAAGGAGAAGGGCGCAAAGGTCGATTACCTGGTGGGCACCATGATCGAGCTGCCCCGCGCGGCCCTCACCGCCGACCAGATCGCCGAAGAGGCCGAGTTCTTCAGCTTCGGCACCAACGACCTGACGCAAACCACCTACGGCATCAGCCGCGACGACATCAACCAGTTCCTCCCGGCCTACATGAAGGCGGGCATCTTCAAGCAGGACCCCTTCGCCACCCTCGATCAGGCGGGCGTCGGACAACTGGTGCAGATGGCCGCGACCAAGGGACGCAAAACCCGGCCCAATATCCATCTCGGCATCTGCGGCGAGCATGGCGGCGATCCTGAGTCCGTCAAGTTCTGCCACAGAATCGGCCTCAACTACGTCTCCTGCTCGCCCTTCCGTCTGCTGACGGCCAGGCTGGCCGCCGCGCAAGCGGCGCTCGAGGAGAAAATGAGCGGACCGGCACACACCAACGCCTAGTCCACGAGGACCGGCAAAAACCACAAGGGCGCAGCCGAATGGCTGCGCCCTTGTTGCGTCTAGTACCACCGTCGCCCTACGCAAAGGGGGATCGTGTATATTTGGATTCACTCCCAGGTTTAATTCGCGTGGCTATTGCAGCGGCGCCGGCTTGGGGGGTGGCTTGGGCAAGGAGGCACGAAGGATGGCCGTAAAAATCTCGCTTATCAATATGAAGGGCGGCGTGGGAAAATCTACGCTGACAGTGAACCTGGCTTGGCACTTTGCGGGATATCTTGAATGGAGTAAGAGGGTGCTTGTCGTCGATCTTGATCCGCAATTCAATGCCAGCCAATATCTGCTCGGCGTGTCGGAGTACGAGAAAATACTGAACTCTAAGAAACCGACAATCTGGAACATCTTTGAGCAGGGTACGAAGACACCGGGAGCAAAATCGTCTGCTCTCAAAGCCTCAGATGTGATCCTGACGCACAGGACCTTCACCAACGGAGGATCACCTACGGGCGGATGTATCCACCTTATTCCGTCGCAACTTGAGCTCGCCTATTCCCTGAAGAATCCCGGGCAGAACAAGGAACGACGGCTTGCGAAGCTGCTCTCGGAGGTGGAGGACCAATACGACCTGATTCTCATTGATTGCGCGCCGACTGAATCGGTTCTGACCACCGCTGCTTATCTATCGAGTGACTGGCTACTTGTCCCGGTAAAGCCGGAATACCTCTCGACGATCGGATTGCCACTGCTTGTAAATTCGATGCAGGAATTCAAATCAGAATATGATGAAAGCAAGTTGGAGCTTGCCGGGGTCGTCTTCAATGCTGCGTCCAACTATTTCCCTGAAGAGGCACTCGCTAAACGTACGGTGAAGGAAATCGCAAAGAAGAATGGGTGGTACGTTTTTACAAGCGGAGTATCGTATTCCCGCTCCTACCCAAAGGGCGCACGAGAGGGTCAGCCGATTTTTCGGACCTCGTACCGCCGTTGGAGCCAAGTCAAGACATTCCAACAGTTCGCAGAGGAATTTGCCAAGAGGGTTGGCTTGTGAGCATAACTAACAGCTTCGCGCTTTTGGAGGACTTGGCCCGGCTCGTTAGAAAGTACGGCCCCGAGGTCTTCTCCGATCTGTCGGCTCTTCTGCGAGACCCGCGGAAGATGGAGGACCTCACCACAATTCTCGAAGCTGGCGCCTCAGCAGGTCGAAGAGCAACGATGCACAGAACCGGCTCTCATCCTCAGCGAAGACAATCCCCTCCCGTGAACCTGGCGCATCTGATTTCGCAGATAGGGACAACCGATCCCGAGAGGGCGGACCTGATATTGAAATTCTACGAAGACCTTTCGGCTAAACGAATCCTTCCTACGCTTCGCGAGATCAGAGGTTTCGCACAAGAAAACCGCCTGAAGGGAACGAGCGCTGAATCGAGGGAAAAGGCGATCGGCCCGCTCATCCGAGACCTGTCGGGGCGCACAAGAGATCAGATCGTTGCAGCCATCGGGCATGTACGGCCAGATCGAAGCGTTAAGGATGACAGGAGCCTCGCGCGCTGGGCCGACGTGATTCTGGACAGGAGTCGATCGGGCCGCTAATGAGAATCGCGCGGTTCGGGACACAGGGCACTCATCCCCTCAGCCGCCAGTATTGAGCCGGAAAACCGGCTTCCCAGAAGGGTCAGCCGACGTTCATCCCTTCCTTGACCTTGTTGGGAAGAGCGGTCCCTGCCGTGGCACTTGGCGATGTTCCAACACCTCCCGTATAGTGTGCTTCGTCTGAATCTTGCCGTCGTCCTTCTCGGTCTGCGTACTCGTCAGAACGACCTTCAGTACATCGCCCTTGTAGAACCCTTCCTCGCGATTGTCGAGCTTCTCCTGAAAGACAGGATCAGCAATTGTCGCCGTAAACTTTGCGGAGCCGTCCGAGAACTTCCACTTCCCTTCCTCAAAGCCCGCAGTCACCACTTTGACCAGCGCCTCCCTAGAACTTGTCAGTACTTGGTCGGATGATTGCGTTGCGTCCTCTGGCGCGCTCAAGCGCTCGGGGAGGTCACCTTTGCCGAGTTCATCGAGAAGCGCGCCGTCCTTTGAGACCTTCAATTGGTCGATTCCTTCTTTGGCCACCGGAAGGAGGACCCGGTCAAGGTCAGCGCGGATTGGGTCATTCATATATAGCTTGGCGGTTGTCGCGTCGACCTTGATTTCCCTATTTTCAAAGACTATGGTCCCGTGATTGTCATGAATGGTGACGGATTCCGGCTTCGGCTTCCTGCCCTTGAGGAGCTTGTATAGGGCGATCAGTCCGAAGATCGTCCCTTCCGCCATTTCTCCGCTGTGCTTCCCAATAGCACCGAATAGTGCGTTCAGGAGCGCTGGCGCGTCCACGGCGGCAAGGAAACCCAGCGTCTCGCGTCCCGACTCAAGGATATGCTGGTCGAGCAGGAACTGAATCTCGAACGACCCGCCCTTAAAACCCGCGTCCACTCTGAGACCAATTGTCGCCCGGTCTCCGTTGAGGAGGCGGTTTGTATCTCGCACCAAATCCCCAACGGCAATAAGAGCTGGGCCAAGCGCATAAACGTCCATCGCTTTGTCGCGCAACACAAGCCCGGCGTAGGTGAATTGAAATCGCTCTGCTGGCATCGTGCAGTCATTTAGTCAGAAACAAAGCTAATTGTCAACCTTCTCACGTTTCAAAAGCTCAACTGCGAGAGGTAATTCCAGTTGCGGCGCAGGCTCTCTTCTTCAGTGAGGTCGGTGCCGTCCTGATCCGCAAAGTATTGTTTGACGCCGAGCCGCCGCGCCTCGCCCAGCATCACCTTCCAATCGATGGTGCCGGAGCCGGCCTCGGTGTAGTGAGCCGCATGCTCGTCGAATGGCGAATAGGTAAACCCGGTTGCAGGCTTGCGGTCCTTAATATGGATGAGCGCCAGCCGGTCGCGGTACTTCCGCATCAGCGCGATCGGGTCTTCGCCGGCCTCGATTGCCCAGTAGACGTCCAGCTCCAGCTTCACCGACGGATCCAGCTCGCGCATCAGCACCTCGAAGCCGCGCCCGCCTTCCAGCTTCCTAAACTCATAGTTATGCGGATGATAGCCAAACTTCAGTCCCGCCGCCCGTGCCTTGGCCGCGGCCTTGTTCAGGTGCGCGGCGGCCTGCTTGAATCCATCGAGAGAGTCCCACAGCGGCCGGGCAATCATGGGGCAAATCATGTATTCAACGCCCAGCTCGGCGGCATAGTCCACGTGCTCTTCCAGTGTGTCGTAGTCGAAGTGACCGCTGGGCGCCTTCAGGCCGATGCCTTCTATCAGCGCCTTCAACTCCTTTGCGGGACGGTTGTAGACCAGCGGATAGGTCTCGATGGTGGCGTAGCCAACGCTGTGAATAAGGCGAAGCGTGGCGGGCAGATCAGCGGGCCCGAGCCGGTCGCGGACCATAAAAATCTGCACGCCAAACTCCATCCCGGAGCGCGTGGCGGAAGCGCGTGCCTTGAGCGGCGCGGCCAGCGTGGCCCCGGCGACAGCGGCAGAGAGAGCGGCAAAACGGCGGCGTGTCAACATAAATCCTCCTCGGTAAACTCACCCAGAATAGTGTACGAAGCGCCTCTTGGAAAGTGAGCTATGGCTTGATGGAAGCGGAGATACGGAGCCTTGGCGGATTAAAGCCTTCGCGCCGCCAGTTCATGGCAGCAAGACTACACGGACGCCCTTATGGGGATCAAAACAGGAGGGATATTCCTGAGAAAAGGAAGAAATCTGGTAGCGCTACCGGGAATCGAACCCGGGTTTTAAGATTGAGAATCTCACGTCCTAACCCCTAGACGATAGCGCCACACATTTGCCACAAAGTTATAGAGAGCGGCCGCTGCCGGCCACTTGTTTACTTTAACAAAAATACAGGCCGCTGCCAAAGAAGAACCAGGCCCGCGCTGCCGCTTCAGATGCCCAGCTTGCGCACTTCGTCGTTGTAGTACTTGCGGTAGAGGATCTCCCACTCCTGCGAGCCTTCCTGGATAATCTTGCGCTGGTTGGCAATCTTCGTCCGGGCGGCGGTGTCGATAGCGGCCTCCTGGGTGAGCAGAACGGTGAGCGCCTTGCGCGCCTCCTGGCGGATGGTGTTGCGATCCTCCATGAACCCAACCTCGTCGATCTCGGCCAGGGTGTCGGCCACGGTGTGGGCCAGCTTATTGAGCTTGTCGGGGCTGATCCTCATAGCACCGCCTTGTACTTCTTCGACAGCTCGGTTTTTACCTTCTTGAACATCTCGGCGTATTGCGCGCCCGACTTGCGCATCTCCTCGGAATACGCGTCCAGAATCACGCGCACCTCCTCGTTGATGCGGTCTTCCAAGGAAAGCTCCTCGATCATCGCCGCATTGACGCGCGCTTCGGTCACCTTCAAGTCTGTGGAGGCAATCATCTTGGCGTCGATGAGGTGTTTGACGGTCCGGCGGGCGAGATACCCGATGTAATCGCGCGAAAAGATCATGGATTAGGCTTCAGAATATCGCATCGGGCCGCATCCTGTACACCTAAACTGCGCAATTCGCTCCGCAGCCGCGCTCAAAAGCTCAGGTTGACGCTAAGATTCGCGCCCGCAGCCGGTAACGCCACTCCAATGCTTTGCCACGCACTGGCAACAAGCGGCCTCGGCGCAGACCACGCATTACTCACAGCGTCGATCTCGTAGCTCAGTAAAACCCCGCCTCGCGCGTTCTCCACCGTCCAGGAAAATGGAATCTCCGCCACGCAGGTAGCCGTCGAGCCTGTCACCGTGGCCAGCCCCGCGGCAGCCACAGGAAACGCGGCAGGCTGCGAATTCATCAGGTTCAGCCCTGCCTGATCAGGCGTAATCCTCGCCTGGCAGGTGATTGTGCTCCCCGCCGGCAGCTTCGAAGCGATGTTCAGATGGAAGGTGACCGAGTAGACCCCGCTCACAGCCGTCATTGGGCTGCGGTCCCGCGGAACGCTGGCAGCCAGTCCATCCTGGACCGCAAACAATGCAAAGCAAAGCAGCAACGAAATGTGGACACGCGCCATGGTGAGCCTCCATGCCGCGCTTATCGGCACGCTGGACAAAAAAATGAGAAAGGATGGGTGACGAAGGTAAGCCTAGAGCATTTTCGGAATTTAAGTGGTACTTTTGAGAGCATTGAAAGGTGGCTTTTTCTTAAGGAAAAAGCCACTTGAGTGTGAGGTTTCGGTCAACAGCAATTCCGAAAATGCTATAGCCGGTCTTCGGCTCCCTCTTTCCTGAATCCAGAACTTACCCTTGATGCGGGCAATTCCTATTGTTCAGGCATTCGTCCGCAATGCGCAGCCGCTCCACCGGGTGTCCGCCAACCAGGTGCTCAGCCACAATCTCGGCCGCGTCTTCGAGCCGCACGTTGCCGTACCAGACCGCCTCGGGATAAACCACCACCGTCGGTCCGTGCTCGCATTGGTCCAGGCAGCCGGATTTGTTGATGCGCACTCGGCCGTCGAGCCCCGCCGCCTTGGCCAGCCTTTGCAGTTCGGCATGAAGATCGCTCTTGCCGTCGCGCGTGCAGGAGGGCCGCGGCGCTCCCTCGGGCCGCGCGTTGTGACAGACAAATACATGGCGCTCAAATGCAGGCAAAGCTGGGCTCCTCCTGATTCCGGTATGCCTCCAGATTAACGTGTCGATCTTCTCCCCGGCGAAGTTTTCATGGCTCACTCAGCGCCCACCCGGCGCGCGTCTGCGAAAATGGATATTGACTATGAGCATAGACAACCTCCTCCCGCTGAAAGACGACATGGTGGCCTTTATCGAAGGCCACGGACTCAAACGCCTGCCCGGTTACGTCACCGAGGACATCCCCTCCATTGTTTGGGAGGGCCAGGAAAACCCCGACGCATGGAAAGACTTTGTCGAGATGGCCAAGCTCGTTGGCGCTCCCTTCGTCACCTTCAGCGAGATGACGCTCGATGCCGAGGAACTGGACGCGCTGATCGAGGAAGCCGGCGAGATGAACTTCCCCGACGAAGAATCCACCGAACTGGTCGAGGCGCAATGGCTGCGCAAGTACGCAGGAAATCTCGGCTACATCCAACTGGGCTTCGTTTACCAGGGTCTGGTCTTCCTGCACGAGACCACCACTGAATGGTATGAGCGCTTCCAGACGCTTCTCGAAGACATCGAGACCTTCCAGGAGATCGTCATCGGCGACCACCAGCACGATCACGAAGACGAGGACGAGTAGCCCCGGTGGGCTTGCTGGGCGTTGAAGTCAACGGGCAGCTTCCGAGGCAAGGTTCGCCGCGGAAGCTTCTTCGCCAGCGATGGACGTTCACCGAGTCGCATCCGGCCGAGGCTGTCGCTCTGGCCAAATCAGCCCGCCTGCCGCAAGTGCTGGCCGAGTTACTGGTGGCCCGCGGCGTCACCCAGCCCTCTGAAGCCTTCGCCTTCCTCAATCCAGAGATCGCCCATTTAAACGATCCCTTTCTCATGCTGGGCATGGACGCCGCTGTCGCCCGGCTGGAGCAAGCCATCGCCGCCCGCGAGCCGGTGTTGCTCTACGGCGACTACGACGTGGACGGTACCACGGCTGTCGTCTTGCTCAAGACAGCCATCGAGATGCTTGGCGGAATCGCGCGCTTCCATGTGCCCCACCGCCTGCTTGAGGGCTACGGCCTGCAATCGAGCGTGCTCGAAGCCGCATACGCCGAAGGCGCTCGGCTCGTCATAACAGTAGACACCGGCATGAGAGCCTTTGCCGAGGCCGAAACCGCCCGCCGACTCGGCCTGGACCTCATCATCACCGATCATCATTTGCTTGCCACCGGCGACAACGTGCCTCCGGCGCTCGCCATTCTCAACCCCAACCAGCCCGCCTGCGCTTACCCGGAAAAATTCCTCTGTGGCGCGGCCATTGCGATGAAGCTGGCGCAGGCGATTCTGGAGCATCGCGACCAGGCCCGCGCGCGCGAAAAAACCCTGCCAAGTTTTCTCAAAATGGCCGCCATCGCCACCATCGCCGACGCCGTGCCGCTGAAGGGCGAGAACCGCGTCATCGCAGCGCTGGGGTTGCGCGAGCTTCGCCGCCCCGCCGGAACCGGCTTGCGCGCTCTCTTCGCAGCCGCGGCCCTTGACCCGGCCGCTAAGCCAATCTCCGCCTTCGACGTAGCTTTCCGCCTGGCCCCGCGCATCAACGCAGCCGGACGCATGGACGTGGCCTCCGAAATCGTCGAGCTTTTCACCACCCGCGACGCGGCCCGCGCCGCCGAGTTGGCCGCCAAGCTGGAACGCCTCAACCGCGAACGCCGCGAGACCGAGGCCACAGCCCTCACCGCTATCGACGCCATGCTCTGTGACGATTCCGAATCAGGTGCCGAACTTGCCGCCGACCGGCTGCTTCTCATCGACGGCGATGGATGGCACCGCGGCGTCATCGGCATTCTCGCCTCGCGCGTGGTCGAGCGCACCGCCAAACCTACCATCGTAGTCAGCATTGAGGATGGCATCGCCCACGGCTCCGGCCGCTCGGTGGACGGCTTCCAACTGCTTAACGCCATCGAGAGCTGCGCCGATCTCTTCACACGCTTCGGCGGCCACGCCTTCGCCGTCGGCTTCGCCCTGCCCGCCGCTTCCCTGCCGGAGCTGAAGCGCCGTCTCCGCCTTTACGCCGAGGAGCACTTGGCCGCCCGCGAGCCCGAACAACTGCTTTGCATCCATGCCGAGTTGCCGCTGGACCGCATTACGCCTGTGCTCGCCGGCTGGCTGCGCAAACTTGAGCCTTTCGGCCACGGCAACCCCGAGCCGGTCTTCGTCGCCCGCAGAGCGCGCCTGCTCAGTCCTCCGCGTGTGATGAAGGAGCGCCATTTGAGATTGGAATTGGCGCAGGATTCCGTTCAGCCGCGGCCTTTGCCCGGCACGAGCGGCGCACTGCGCGCCATAGGCTGGGACCAGGCCGCCCGCGCCGCCGCGCTCGGCCTCACGCAAGGGAGCCTCATCGACCTCGCCTATCGCATCCGCGAAAACCAGCACCCCGAGTACGGCGGCCTGGAAGCCGAAATCGCCGGAATCGAATTGGCGTGAGAGAGCAAAACCGGCCCGTTCAATATGGATTCCGCTGGCGGAACTTCCCGATTAGCGCGATAATCAGTGCATGGCGACTCTGCCCATCTTCGAAAATTCCCAGCCGGAGTTCATTTCCGTGCGCGAGTATCTCACCACGAGCTACCGCCCCGACTGCGACTATGTGGACGGACGGATCGAGGAGCGGAACGTGGGCGAGTACGATCATGGCTATTTGCAGGCGCTGCTGGCGCACCTGTTTATGAATCACCGGGAAGAGTGGGGGGTGATACCGCTTCCCGATGTGCGCGTGCAGGTAAATCCCACGCGTTTTCGCGTGCCCGATGTCAGTGTTCTCCGCGTCGGAACTCCGCGGGAACAAATTCTCACCCATCCGCCATTACTGGTCATCGAAATCCTCTCCCCGGAAGACAGGCTCAGCCGCTTTACCGAACGCACGGACGAATATCTCGACTTCGGTATTGAAAATATCTGGATCGTCGATCCCGCGCGCCGTGTGGCGTATCGCGTAACCAGGGCCGGATTCGAGCTGGCGCCCGCTGGTGAAATCACCGTGCCGGAGACCCCGATTCGCGTGGTGCTGAGCGAGCTGTTTGCGGAGTTGGACCGGGCGTAAATCTGGGTGGCGATAGATTCATGCAAGCCAAGTAATACCTCGTCGGCTCTAGCCCCGCTTGTCCCCGCTCCGTTTGCGGAAGACCACCTTCAGCTCACGCCGCCAATGCTCGGTAAGAGCGATCAGCTCCCACTCCACCTGCGGAGAAAAGTAGCGCAACACCGGCTCGTTGGCAGGGTGAATGCGCAGAGCCGGAGCGGCCAGCAGCAGCCGCGGCTCCAGCGGCGAAACCTCCGCGCCCGCAAAGTAGCCCTGGCGCTCGAATGCCGTCAGCGGCCTGCCGCCTTCGTTGCCCGCCGCAGGCTGCCGGTCGTTGTTCAGCGCGCGCACGCGAATCCAATAGTCCAACGCCTGCAAAGGCAGGTGCAAATCCTCATCAGCCTTCAGCTCGATCACCGCCAGCCGTCCGTTGCGATCCAGCGTCAGCAGGTCCAGCAAGCCCCGGTCACCGGCCGAGAGCGCCGGAACCTGCGAGTAGAGCAGATCACCGCGTAACCCCGGCAGCAGCTCCGCAATTTCGCTGCGCAGCCGTGCCTCCAGCCAGCGTTCCGGTTGCAAGCGGAAGAGCGGGTCGGTATGCGTGCCGTCGCCGTGGCGGCTCAAAAACAAGCGTGAAAAAAGATCGCGGCAGAGCGGCTCGTTTTCCGTCGTGAGCGGCGTTTCGTTGGCGCCCGCACCAAAGCTGATCTCGTCCTCGCGGGCAAATGTGTTGGCGGCAAAGCCCTGCCGCACCCGCGCAAATTCCAGTCCATGCAGCAGCAGCCCCACCTGCGTGGCCGAGCTTGGCCTCACCTCGACGCGGTCCCTGGCCGCCGGCGGGACCAGGGAAAGCAGCTTATCGATTCCGGCCCGGCAGCGCTCGATGGCCGCCTCGGCGGAAAAGGTGTGCACCAGCCGCGACTCCAGATTGCCGGTGTCGCGAAAGTCCACCGCCGTAAGCTCTTCGCTGCGCTCATCGAGCGTGAAAAGCTGAAAATCGGCGGCTGCGTGATTCAGCCAGGCCATGCGCTCGGCCGTCGTTCGCCAGGCTCCGGCCGGAACTATCACCTTGAGCCCGCCAAAGTGTCGCCGCCCGTCGCCGTGCTGGCGGCAATGGTCCAGCCAGAGAATTCCCAACGTCAGCACGCCGTCCACAGTCGATCCCGACTCGGCCTCGCTGACCCCGATTACAGCCTCCGCCGCTGTGCCTTTGAGCAGCCGCCCGCGCACATAAGCCGGCCCAAAGCTGTGCTCCAGGTCCATCGCCGAGCGGAGTCCGTCCACCTTTGCCCCGATGAAATGACGGGCCAGAACGCGCTCCAATAATCGTTGATAGTTGCGGCGAGTGGCTTCGCGAGCCGTGGGCGTGCGGCGGTCGCTGGTGGGTACTAGTTCCAGCGTCTGAGGCCGGGCCGCGCCCATGCGGCGTGTGACCAGGCGCAGGCATTGCGCGCGCTCCTCCACGCCAGCCACGGTGCGCATCAGATTGCGCTCTTCGCTCCACAGTTGCAGCAGGCAGCGCCCGTGCTGCTCGCTCACCGCGTAGCGGGCGGAGCGCATGTCGAAGAGCACACGGCCATCCTCCAGCAGCGCGGCTGCAGGGTGGTCGGCGAGATATATTTCGATTTGCCGAGCCAGCCGCTCAGCAGACGCAGCCTCAGCGACGGCGGGCACAGGTTTCTACCAGGCCATTCGCGCGCGCAGGCTGGTAATATGCGCGGTGTGGTGGCGCGAATGCCATTCGTACATTGCCAGCGCATCTGTCAGGTTCTGCCGGCCACGCTCTGGATGCGTGTAGCCCTTGCGGAAATCCTCGTCGGTGAGCTTCTCCAGCAGCGCAACCCAGTTGCCATGCAGCGCTTCGACAAACTTGAGCGAGCCTTCGACGGGCAGCGCGCGGCTATCGGGCAGCCTTTCCCATGCAGCCTCGTCGTAAGGCTTGATGGTGGGCCAATCTTCGGTCAGCGCCAGCTTGAAACGAATGTAAGCGTTGGCGTGGCTATCGCCCACATGATGCACCACCTGGCGCACGGTCCAGCCGCCCTCGCGGTAGGGCGTATCGAGCTGAGCCTCGCCCAATCCGGCGACAGCGGCCCGCAGCCGCCCAGGCAGCAGGCGCAGCGTTTCAATGTGCGCCTCGCGAATGCCCGCCATGCTGCTGGCCGGCGGATTGAAGCGGCCAATCGGATAACGGAGGTTGTCCAAGTCTGTCATAGCTCACACCTTACCATGTTCGCCGGCGGGTATAAAACCGCCTCTATTCATCAAGCCGCGGCACCGCGCAGGGAGCGGGGTCCGCTCTAGGCGTGGTGATGATGGTGAGGATGATGGTGGCGGGAGGGGTGGCCGGAATGATGGAGTCCAGGATGTTGCGTGGCGAACGCCGGGCTGGCTATCACCATCAACAACAATACGGCGGCAAGAATTCTCTTCATGAAAAAAATGTACCACGAAGGCGGCTCCAGCGGTAGTGCCAGATGACCCGGCATCAAGAGAGGAACGGGGGCGGGCCGGAACCAGCGTAGGCGTAAACTGAGAGATACGATGAGCATAACGGCAGCTTCCCCACCTCCGAGTCATCAACGCTACTTTTTTGACAAGTTCGCCATCACCGAGCGGCTTTTGGAGCGCTGCCTGGGCGAGGCGCTCTCGGCCGGCGGCGACTATGCCGACCTTTACTTCGAGTCGATGACGGCCACCTCGCTGGGCGTCGATGAGCAGATTGTCAAATCCGCCTCGCAGGGTGTCAGCGCCGGCTGCGGCATTCGCGTGCTCAGCGGCGAGCGCACCGGCTACGCTTACACTGACAATCTCAACCCTGAGCGCCTGCTCCACGCCGCCCGCACCGCCGCGCTNNGAGCTGCGCCGCATCCTGATTGCAGCATCTGACGGCGCACTCGCCAGCGATACCCAGCCCCTCTGCCGACTTAACGTCTTCGTCATCGCCAAAGAGGACGCTACCACCACCAAAGGCTCGGCGGGCGGCGGCGGGCGTGCCGGGATTGAACAATACACAGGAAGTAAAAGCCCGGAGAGCCTGGCCCGCGAGGCCGCGCGCGGCGCGATTTTGCAGCTAGGCGCCGTGGCCGCTCCCGCCGGCGAAATGGAAGTTGTGCTCGGTCCCGGATGGCCTGGAATTCTGCTCCACGAAGCCGTGGGCCACGGTCTCGAAGCCGACTTTAACCGCAAGAAAACTTCAGCCTTCAGCGGGCTAATCGGCCAACAGGTCGCCAGTTCCAAAGTCACCGTAGTGGACAATGGCGTCCTCGCCGGCCGCCGCGGCTCGCTCAACGTGGACGACGAAGGCACGGCCACGCAGGAGACCGTCCTCATCGAAGGCGGAATCCTGCGCGGCTATCTTAGCGACAAGCTCTCGGCGCGGCTGATGGGCGCGGTCAGCACCGGCTCCGGCCGCCGCGAGAACTATCAGTCCATCCCCATGCCGCGCATGACCAACACCTACATGCTGGCCGGCGACGACGCGCCCGAAGACATTCTGCGCAGCGTCAAGCGCGGCCTCTACGCGGTCAACTTCGGCGGCGGCCAGGTGGATATTACCAACGGAAAATTTGTCTTTTCGGCGTCTGAAGCCTACCTCATCGAAGACGGCAAGATTACCGCCCCGGTGCGCGACGCGACTTTGATCGGCAACGGCCCCGAGGCGCTGAAGCACGTCTCCATGGTCGGCCACGACCTCAAGCTCGATGAAGGCATCGGCACCTGCGGCAAAGACGGCCAATCCGTCCCCGTCGGTGTCGGCATGCCGACGATCAAGCTGGACAAGATGACCGTAGGCGGCACAGGCAGGTAGGTTCGACTATTAGTAATGAGTTTGCCGAAGCAATAATGCACGGAGTACTCTTGGTGAGTAATGGCCAGAATAACCGAAAGAACAATTCAGGACATTATTGAAAAGAAGCGACGAGCGCCAGAACCCGATATCTCGGCTTCCTGGCGAATGTCGAGCCTAATCCAATCGTTCAGCTCCCCTACGAAGCACCGGAACGAAGTAATTCGTTACTACCCCATTGCAGTCGTGGCCGTCCTAGACGGGTATTTCCGAGCACGATTGCCAAGCCTAATAGATTCTGGTGAGCCTTTTCTTGCCAACGCGGTCGAAAAGTACTCGGAGGTCAAGCTCAACTTGCAACTGGGCAATGCCCTTTCTACGCGACAGGTGAGCTTGGGCGAACTCATAATGAATTCGGTCAGCATTAGCAATTTTCAGGCCCTAGCCAACATAATGACCAGCATCACCGGAAGACCGAAATGTCTTGATGAAATCGCACAGACCGCGCCTAGGAGCTTTGGCTCGGAAACCCGAAAACCGTTTATCACAAACCCAGATGACACGTGGTCCCGGCTCTCAAAGGTATTCGAACTCCGGCACATTCTTTGCCACGAACTGGCTGCAGATCTAAGGAACCTCTGCACAAGTCTGCAACCCGCGTCCTATTTGAATAAACTATAAGTATGAAGCGAATGGCGCGTTTTCAGCAGACACTGGCATCGCAGATGAGTTTTGAGAAGCATGGTCGCAAGAGCAAGCGGGAGCTGTTTCTTGACCAGATGAACCATGTGGTTCCGTGGTCTGAGTTGCTGGCGCTGGTTGAGCCTTTTTACCCCAAGGCGGGCAACGGCCGCCAGCCGGTGGGTCTGGCGATCATGCTTCGGACTTACTTTCTTCAGCAGTGGTTCAGCTTGTCAGACCCTGGCATGGAAGAAGCCTTCTATGAGTCGCCCGTGCTGCGCCGCTTTGCCGGAGTCGATCTGGGTGTGGCCGCCGCGCCGGACGAGACGACGATCCTTCGCTTCCGCCATTTGCTGGAAGCGCACGATCTGTGCGGCGAGATGCTGATGACGGTGAACCGCTATCTGGAGACCAAAGGCATTCGCATCACCACCGGCACCATCGTGGACGCAACGATTATCCATGCGCCCAGTTCGACGAAGAACTCCAGCGGCGAGCGCGATCCCGAGATGCACCAGACCAAGAAGGGCAACCAGTGGTACTTCGGGGCCAAGGCGCACATTGGCGTGGACAGCAAGGAGACGGTGGTGCATTCTGTGGCAACCACGGCGGCCAGCGTGGCGGACAAACATATGCTGCCCGATTTATTGCACGGCGACGAGAAGAAGGTGTGGGGAGATGCTGGCTATCAAGGGCAGACCGAGGCGATCCATGAGGCCGCGCCCGCGGCGCAAGATATGACCAGTCGCCGCGCCAGGTTCAAGAATTATGTAGATGAAGAAGCCAGGTGCAAGAACACGACCAAGGCCAGAGTCAGATCGAAGGTGGAGCATCCGTT
>PLOI01000112.1:20568-21217 GCA_003142015.1 Acidobacteriaceae bacterium
AGAATCAAAAAATCAACTGCGCTCGCGTTGTCGATGCAAAATCACGCACCTGCGCAGGGGTTCCCTAAAGATTGACGAATCGGAAACTCGATTACTACTCCTTGCGGCGCAAGAATTTGTCAGAGCGTCAGCTGCATGGTTAGAGAGCCTTGAAGCTCCGAACATCAGGAGGAGGATGCAGGAACGATCTCGCACACAAAGCGCGCACCGTGCCAGAGCAGAAAGGCAGACAGCGAACCTGCTAGAAAGGACGAATCAACTCCTCACTACATTTCCACTCAAGGATGGTAAGGAGATAAAAAAGGCTGTTAATGAAGCAGAATCATACCTCCGATCCTATTTAAGTTCGCTTAAAACAATTGGGGCGTATGGGGCTACCGAAATGGGAAAAATGCGGAATCAGTCAAGAGTACAATCAATCGACCCCGAAAGCCACGCAAATCTTCTTGAACCGCTCATTGACGCACTCACCAAAATGGAATTCAATCTGCAACTTCGCGCCGAATTCGAAAGGTAACACTTCGCCAATTTTATTTGCGTTGACTCCTGCCTGAATTCGTAATCGACGCCGATCTAATCGCTTTCTTCACGCCGCATCGTCGAATCTGACCCTAACCTTGCGCCCGAGCGCCGAGGCAATGTTGACCAG
>PLOI01000049.1:0-155228 GCA_003142015.1 Acidobacteriaceae bacterium
CCAGTTGTCCTGCCAAGGGCATGGCTGGGTAGCGAAGTTCGGTTGTGATAACCGCTGAATGCATATAAGCGGGAAGCACGCTCCAAGATGAGATCTCCCTGAAGGGCCCAGAAAGACCATCTGGTTGATAGGCTGGGCGTGAAAGCGCAGTAATGCGTGAAGCTTACCAGTACTAATCGCCCGTTCGGCTTGTCCATAGAATTAACTCCGCGCAGTTGAAGCGGATACTCTTCTTGACAAGCCTTGTAACACCAATCAATTTCGTTGCAAATTTTTGTATCAGCAAGTTTTTGGCGCCAGATTGCAATCCGCGTTCCTGTGGGCCTCCGGGAGAAACCATCCGGAATAAAACAGACGCCGCGGCAGGCTGCGGGCAACCACCCGCCAAGCGCCATCAAAGTTTGCCGGTGACTATACTGCGAGGGATCACCCGTTCCCATCTCGAACACGGAAGTTAAGCCTCGCTGGGCCGATGGTACTGCACGGGTAACTGTGTGGGAGATTAGGTGATCGCCGGCAATTAATTTAAAGCAAAAAGCCATGCCGCTACGGCATGGCTTTTGTGCGTTTGCACGTTAATTTATTCCATGCCCTGATAGCCGGCTGCAGCTATCCTGAACAAGAGCCTATGCCCGCCGACTTGCGCCAATTCGATGTGATTGTTTTGGGTGCGGGAGCTGCTGGGCTGATGTGCGCCGAGGTTGCGGGCCAGCGCGGGCGACGGGTTGCGTTATTGGAACACAATGGGCAGCCGGGAAGAAAAATTCTTATCTCCGGTGGCGGCAGATGTAATTTTACGAATCTCGGCTGCGGGTCTGGCAATTTCATCTCGGAAAATCCGCATTTTGCGAAATCCGCGCTGGCGCTTTACCAACCTCAGCACTTTCTTGAGTTGGTCAAAAGGTATGGAATACCCTGGCATGAGAAGACGCTGGGGCAACTGTTTTGCGACGGATCGGCGCGGGCAATTCTCGAGATGTTGCTGGCGGAGTGTGAGCTTGGCGGCGTGAAGATCGTTCTGAACGCGCGCGGGATTGCGGTTGAGCGCGGCGGCTCGGGCGGTTTTCGCATTTTGTCTTCGCAGGGTGAATTTAGCGCCGAATCGCTGGTAGTGGCCACCGGCGGACTGTCGATACCGAAACTGGGAGCTACAGGGCTGGGATATGAACTCGCCGCGCAGTTTGGCCTGAAGGTGATCGAGCCGCGCACGGCGCTGGTTCCACTGGTATTGGGCGGGGCGGAGGCCGGCTGGACAGCGCTCGCCGGAGTGGCGGCAGAAGTGGAGTCCTGGGCCGAAGCGGCAGATGGTCACGGCTCTCGCAGGGTCCGCTTCCGGGAAAAGATGCTGGTGACGCATCGCGGGCTGAGCGGGCCGGCAGTGTTGCAGGCGTCGTCGTATTGGCGGCCGGGCGAGGCGCTGATGTTGGATTTTGCGCCGGGACTGGCTGGTGGAACGGAGCTTCTGGCGAGTTTGAAACAGGCGGGGGCACGGCGCGACGTTGTGGCGCTCCGGCAGGCGTTGCGTGAGGTGTTGCCGCAGCGGCTGGCGAACTATCTGGCCGAGATCGGCAGTCCCAAGGGCTGGTCAAATGCGGCGTTGGAAGAGTGCGAGCGCCGGCTGCGCCGATGGGAGTTTCACCCGGTGGAGACCGAGGGGTTTGAGAAGGCTGAAGTGACGGCCGGTGGCGTGGATACGCGCGAGTTGCAGGCGCGGACGATGGAGACGCGGACGGTGCCGGGGCTTTTCTTCATTGGCGAAGCCGTGGACGTGACCGGCCAACTGGGAGGGTACAACTTCCAGTGGGCGTGGGCCTCGGGTGTGGCGGCGGGGAAGAACGTTTGAGTGACGCTGCTCAAAAAACATAAAAGCTATAGATATCCCACCTTAGGCACAAGAACAAAGAACGTGCCGAAGGTGGGGCACCCGGTTCGTTGTCATTCAGAAGCTCTACTGGGCCGGTGGGGCTGCGGGCGTAGCCTGAGTGGGTTCTGCTGGTGGCGCACCGGGTTTTGCGGGCGGGGTGAGGACGAAATCCTTGCGGACCAGGGCGAAGCCCTTCTGGGGGAGTTCGGCCTGGAGAAGCTGATTTTCGGGGCCGGAGAAGAGATCCGTTGCGGAGCCGGCGATGGTGGCGACGAGGTGGTGGACGACGATGGGCTTGCCGTCGAGTGTGCCCTGTTCGTCGGCGTAGGTGGTCAACTGAATCGGCTCGATGGAGCCGGCCTTTTTGGGGATGATGGCCCAGAGGTCTCGGTTGTTGCGGGCAACGCCGAGGGCCAGCAGAGTTTCAAGGGCGCCGGGGTCAAAGTCGGGAAGGAAAACGGCAGCGGGGTGCGCGGGCAAAGGGGTGGTAGTGGTGTTGCCGTTGGCCGTGATGTTCAGCAGCAGGCCTGGGGTTGCGTCAGTTTTCGGCCTTGGAGCGGCGGTGACGGTGACGGCCGAGTCGTTGACAATGGCGCTCAACTGGACGTGGCGGAGGCGGTCGGCGGGGGAGAGGCGCTCGGATTTGGAGAGGGTGTAATCGAGGCCATCCATCTTGATGCTGACCTGCGCGGCGGAGTCATAGCCGGCGGGTCCGGCGGTGAAGTTGAAGCTGGCCGTGCCGACGGGCTTGCCGTGCTGCGCGATGGTGAAGCTGCCTGACTGGGCGGAAGCGGCTGGAGCGAGGGCAAGAACCGCAGCAAACGAGAGCAGAACGAAATTGCGCATGAGTCTCTCCATCGAATCACTGAGTTTAGACCCGCGACGGGAGAAAAAGTTGCGGGGGCATGAGGCGAGGGACCAGAGACTAGTCCCTAGTCTCTGGTTCCTACGTCCCTGCTTTTCAGCCTTTGGCCAGGTCGAAGCGGCGATTGACTTCGTTCCAGTTGACGACGTTCCACCACGCGGCGAGGTAATCGGGGCGGCGGTTCTGGTACTTGAGGTAGTAGGCGTGCTCCCAAATGTCGTTGAGCAGGATGGGATAAATGCCCTGCGAGAGGGGCGAATCCTGGTTGGGAGTGCTGATCACCTTGAGCTTGCCTGCCTGGAAGACCAGCCAGCCCCAGCCGGAGCCAAACTGCTTGGCGGTGGTCTCGTTGAAGGTCTTCTTGAAGGCCTCGAAGTCGCCGAAGTCGGTGGTGATCTGCGCGGCGATGGGGCCTGACGGCGCGCCGCCCACGCCCGCGGAGCCGACCTTGCCCATGAGGGGCCAGAAGGCTGTGTGGTTGGCGTGGCCTCCGCCGTTGTTGCGGACCGTGGTGCGAATCTCCTCGGGAACACTTGCCAGGTCGCGGAGCAGGTCGTCGACGGATTTCGCGGCCAGTTCCGGGTGGTTGGCCAAGGCGGCATTCAGGTTGTTGACGTAGGCCTGGTGGTGCTTGTCGTGGTGGATCTTCATCGTCTCTGTGTCGATGAACGGCTCCAGAGCGGCGTAGTCGTAGGGAAGCGGTGCGAGTTCGTATGCCATCGGGGAAATCTCCTTCATGATGCGTGTTGTGCAGAGTTCTGCGTTGAGCCTGTAGGGGCCGGAAATTCTGGCCGCGGCGGGATGAAGCTCAATCTTCACACCTGCCGGAATGGGCCTTTACCTGAATGGATGCGCGAAGGTACGGGCAGGGTGCGGGAAAGTTGGCGCGTCCCATTTGAACGAAATGGAACAGGTATGATTTTCTTAAGGGGAAAATCATGATTTCCAGCCTCACGGATCACTCACTCGACCAACTATCCATCAACACATTGCGCCTGCTAGCCGTGGACGAGGTGGAAAAGGCCATGAGCGGCCATCCCGGCGCTCCGCTGGGCTGCGCGCCCATGGCCTACCTGCTGTTTCACAAGCTGATGAAGCACAACCCGGCGCACTCCAAGTGGGCGGACCGGGACCGGTTCGTGTTGTCGAACGGGCACGCCTCGGCGCTGCTCTACGGGACACTGTTTCTCTCCGGCTACGATGTGACGATGGACGATCTGAGGAGCTTCCGCCAGTGGGGTTCGCGGACGCCGGGCCACCCGGAGCGCGGCCACCTGGACGGCGTGGAGGTGACGACCGGGCCGCTGGGGCAGGGCATCGCCATGGCCGTGGGCATGGCCATTGCGGAGAAGCACCTGGCCGCGGTGTACAACCGTCCCGGCTTTGACGTGGTGAACCACCACACCTATGCGATGCTGGGCGACGGCGACCTGATGGAAGGAGTCTCGCACGAGGCTGCTTCGCTGGCCGGAACGCTGGCTCTGGGCAAGCTGATTTTTCTTTACGACGACAACCAGATTTCGCTGGATGGGCCGACCAGCCTGAGTTATACAGAGGACCCGCTGGAGCGCTTCGCGGCTTACCACTGGCACGTGCAGCGCGTGGCCGACGGCAACGACCTGGCTGCGCTGGAGGCGGCGATTGAGGCGGCCAAGGCCGAGACCGGCAAGCCCTCGATCATCGCCGTGCGCACAATCATCGGCTACGGCAGTCCCAAGGCCGGCAGCAACAAGTCGCATGGCGAGCCGCTGGGCGCGGAGGCCGTCGCGGCGACCAAGAAGTTCTTTGGCTTTCCGGAGGATCAGAGCTTTGTGGTTCCCGATGCGGCGCTCGCAAACTGGCGCAAGGCGGTGGACCGCGGTGCGAGCTTGGAGGCCGCGTGGAAGAAGCTCTTCGAGGGCTACCGGGTGGCCAACCCGGAGCTGGCGGAGCTGTTTGAGCGCGCGCAGAAGGGCGAACTCAAGGCCGACTGGGAGAAGGCGATTCCCAGCTTCCCGGTGGGCAAAGCGATTGCCACCCGCAACGCCGGCGGGACTGTGATGAACGCGATTGCTGGGCAGGTACCGGAGCTGTTTGGCGGCGCAGCCGACCTGACCTCATCGACCAAAACGATCTTCAAACCGGGCGCCAACTTCCACGAAGACCCGGACGGGCGCAACGTCTTTTTTGGCGTGCGCGAGTTTGGAATGTGCGCGGCGGTGAACGGGATTGCCGCCCACGGCGGGCTGATTCCCTTTGGATCTACCTTCTTTGTCTTCTCCGATTATGCGAAGCCCGCCATCCGGCTGGCCGCGCTGATGCAGGTGCATTCACTGTTCGTCTTTACACATGATTCGGTTGCTCTGGGCGAGGATGGGCCCACCCACCAGCCCATCGAGCAACTGATGGGCTTCCGCGCGATTCCAGGGCTTACGGATTTCCGGCCCGCGGACGCCAACGAGACGGCAGCGGCATGGAAGCTGGCTCTGGAACGCAAGGGGCCGAGCTTCTTTGCGCTCAGCCGGCAGGATTTGCCGGTGATTGACCCGGCGGCGCACGACTTGTACGCCGGTGTGAGCAAAGGCGCTTATGTGCTGGAAGATGCATTCAAACCTCAGATCGTGCTGATCGCCACGGGCAGCGAGGTCTGGCCCTGCGTGGAGGCCGCGAAGTTGCTGGAGGCCGAAGGAATAGTCGCGCGGGTAGTCAGCTTTCCGAGCTGGAAACTCTTCGAGGAACAATCGGCGGAATATAAATCAAGCATCCTGCCGGCCGGCGTGCCCAGGCTGGCGGTCGAGGCGGGAGCTACCATAGGCTGGTGGAAGTACGTTGGCCAGGACGGCGACGTGATTGGGCTGGACCGGTTTGGGGCATCTGCGCCGGGGCCGAAGGTGCTGGCGGAACTGGGCTTCAGCGCGGAGAATGTGGCGGCGCGGGCGCGGAAGCTGGTGAAGTAGCGAGTCAGCGGGTCAGCAAACCGAGGCCGGAGAAGTTCTCAGGACACAGAATAGCGGTTCCGAAATATTTGCTCCGGTGCTGGCTTGCTAACTCGCTGACCTGCTGACTCGCCAACAGAAAGGATCACAAGTGAAACTTGTCATCGGTTCGGATCATGCGGGATTTCCGCTCAAAGAGGAAGTCCGCGTCTATCTTGCCAAGGCCGGCCACGAGGTGGTGGACCTGGGTGCGTATAACACGGAGCCGTCGGACTATCCTGACTTTGCCGAGAAGGTGGGTTTGGCATTGCAGCGGGGCGATGCGCCGCGCGGGATTCTTATCTGCGGTTCGGGCGTGGGAGTGTGCGTGGCGGCCAATAAGATTCCGGGAATTCGCGCCGGAATGTGCCACGACACTTACTCGGCGCACCAGGGCGTGGAGCACGACGACATGAACGTGCTGGTGCTGGGCGCTCGTATCATTGGTTCGGCGCTGGCATTCGAGATTGTGGACCGGTTTGTCGCGGCAAAGTTTATCGCCACGGAAGAGCGGTTTGTGCGGCGCTTCAAGAAGGTGCTGGCCATTGAAGCGAAGTACCAGCGCGGAGACACGACTAAGCCGGCATAACCAAGCAAGGCGCGAGAGCGCACTGGAGGCGCCGATCTTCCCCTTCGACGTAATCCTCTTCGATGTAGGCGGGGTCCTGCTGACCAACTGCTGGGACCAGCGCGAGCGCGCTGCTGTCATCGAGCACTTTCAGCTCGATTTGGCGGCCTTCGAGGCGCTGCACATAGACTATTACGACGCGTGGGAGCGCGCGTCTATCTCTCTGACGGAATACCTGGACGCAACCATTTTTTACGAGCCGCGCAGCTTCTCCCGCGACGAGTTCTTCGCTCTCATGCTCACCCAATCGAAGCCGCAGCCGGACGGGGCACTGGGAATCCTTAAGGAACTTGCCGCATCGAATCAGTGTCTGCTGGGCGCATTGAACAACGAAGCGCGGGAGACGAACAAGTACCGCTTCGATCATTTCGGGCTTCGCGAACTTTTTAAGGTAGCGCTGAGTTCCTGCTATCTTGGTTTGCGCAAGCCGGAGCCGGCGATCTACTGGCGGGCGCTGGATATTCTGGGCAGGCCGGCGGAACGGGTGCTCTTTATCGACGACCGGCCTGAGAATGTAGCCGGGGCTGTGGCTACCAGGATGAATGCCATCCGGTTTGAGGGCGTGGAAGCCTTGCGGCGCGAGCTGGCAAGTTTGGGAGTTATCTAGGAGGAAACGATGCAACTCGGATTGATTGGCCTGGGCAAGATGGGCGGTAGTATGGCGGAGCGGCTGCGGCTTGGCGGCCACCAGGTAGTGGGCTTCGACTTCAACGCCGACGCGGTGGCGCGGCTGACGGCCTCTGGAAATGTGGGCGTCTCCAGTCTCGAAGATCTCGCTCAAAATCTGAAAGGCCGGCGGGCCATCTGGATCATGGTGCCGCAGGGCGATCCAGTGGACCAGACAATTGCGAAGCTCGAGCCGCTGCTGAATCCCGGCGACATCCTGATCGACGGAGGTAACTCGAATTACAAAGATTCGATGCGTAGATCCAAGGAAGTTACAGCCAAGGGCTTGCAGTTTGTGGACGTGGGCACCTCGGGCGGAGTGTGGGGGCTGAAAGAGGGTTATAGCATGATGATCGGCGGCGACAAGGAGCCGGTCGAGTATCTTCGGCCTATCTTCGAGACGCTGGCGCCGGCGGCTGACAAGGGCTGGGGACATGTGGGTCCGGGCGGCGCAGGCCACTTTGTGAAGATGATTCACAACGGGATCGAGTACGGGATGATGCAGGCCTATGCGGAAGGATTTACGATCCTGGTGAAGAAGCAGGAGATGGCGTTGAACCTGCCGCAGATAGCAGAAATTTGGCGCTACGGCAGCGTGGTGCGGAGCTGGCTGCTGGATTTGATCGCAGATGCGCTGGGCAGGAATCCAACGCTGGCGGGGCTGGAGGCTTTCGTGGAGGACTCGGGCGAAGGCCGCTGGACGGTGATGGAGGCGATCGACCTGAATGTATCCGCGCCGGTCATTACCGAGTCGCTGATGCGGCGCATTCGCTCCCGCGAAGTGAATAACTTTACCGACAGGATGCTGGCTATCCTGCGCAGTGAGTTTGGCGGCCATGCGGTGAAAAAGGAGTAACTCAGCGAGTTAGAACGAGTTTCATAAATCCGCCCTGTGTCAGGGCACGACATTAGTCGTGCCGTATATGCGGCAAAATGGAAGCGGGCTTTAGCCCCTGAGGGAATGTCTCGCAAAGAACTAATCCGGTTACGAAACAGCTTTTAGGGAATACCGAGTTAGCTGGTTCAGGTGGCGCGTAAAGAGCGCCGGAGGCGACTTAGTTATGGCAACGATGCAGATGAGCGTTCGCCCCGAGGACCTATCCCAGGTTTCACGGGGCAGCGAGAGAATTCCCGAAGCGGGGATTCTGGTAATCTTCGGCGCCTCGGGCGACCTGACCAAGCGAAAGCTGCTTCCGGCGCTCTTCCACCTGGAGCAGGCAAAGCTGCTGCCTGAGAATTTTGCCATTGTTGGCGTGGCGCGGCGCGCGCTGGGCGATGAGTTTGCCGCGGAGATGCGCGCGGGCATCGTCGAGCATGGCAGCGTGGAAGTGAGCGACCCTAAGCTCAATGACTTCGTCGAACGCATAAGTTACTTCCCGCTGAACTTTGACGATCCCGCAGATTATGCAGGGCTGAAGGTTGAGTTAGACCGTATCGACAAGGAAAAAAGCATAGGCGGCGGCCGGCTATTCTATCTGGCCACCGCGCCGGAGTTTTTTGCCGGGATTATCGAGAATCTGGGCGCGCAGGGAATGGCGCTGCCGGGCCAGGGCAAGGTAGCGGTGGTGATCGAAAAGCCATTCGGCCACGATCTGGAGTCAGCCCGCGAGCTGAATCGCCAGGTAAATGCTGTCTTCCTCGAGGACCAGGTCTTCCGCATCGATCACTACCTGGGCAAGGAGACGGTGCAGAATCTTCTGGTGTTTCGGTTTGCCAACGGAATTTTCGAGCCGATATGGAACCGCAATTACATCGATCACGTGCAGATTACCGTGGCGGAAACGCTGGGCGTGGAGGGCCGCGGTCCGTTCTACGAGAAGGCGGGCGCGCTGCGCGACGTGGTGCAGAACCACGTGATGCAACTGCTGAGTCTTGTCGCGCTGGAGCCGCCCTCGAGTTTTGAGGCAGACAGCGTGCGGCGCGAGAAGCTGAAAGTCTGGCGCGCGATTCCTTCTATCCCGATCCTGAACGCGGTGCGCGGCCAGTACGGGCCGGGAATGGTGGACGGCCAGCACGTGGTGGGCTACCGCGACGAGGACAGGGTCAATCCCGAATCGGGCGCGGAGACTTATGCCGCGATGCGTGTGGAGATCGAGAACTGGCGCTGGGCAGGCGTTCCGTTTTATCTGCGCGCGGGCAAGCGGCTGAAGAAGCGGGCCACGGAGATCAACATTCAGTTCAAGCAGCCGCCGCTGTTGATCTTTGACCGTTTGCAGACGAGCGGGCCATGCCGCGAGATTCAGCCCAACCTGCTCACCATACGCATTCAGCCGGATGAGGGAATTGCACTGCGCTTCGGGGCCAAGGTGCCCACGTCGGCGGATATAGCGGTCTGTCCGGTGAACATGGACTTCGATTACGCGGACGCGTTCGGCAAATCGAGCGCCAACGGCTATGAACGGCTGCTGCTGGACGCGATGCTGGGCGACCAGACGCTGTTTGCGCATCGCGACGGCGTGGAGACCACCTGGGCGCTGTGCATGCCGATTCTGGAGGCGTGGGCCGCCAAGTCGCCTGAGGTCTTTCCCAACTACATAGCCGGGTCATGGGGCCCGGAGTGCTCCGATCATCTGCTGGAGCGCGGGGGCCATGCGTGGCGGAATAACTTGGGACGCAAAGCGTAGGGCAGGGAATAGGGATCGCAGAGACCTTTGTTTTCCCACCCTTGCGGCCTCATCCGCCACAGCGCACGCACGGATAGGGCGCGGTATACTTTTAGCTACATGTATACCCCCCCACCCATATTCTGCAAAGAAAATCCTTGTTTTCAATGAGATGCGGGATGGGTATCGTTGCAAAATCCTGCAAACAAAGGAGTTATTTGCAGAATACTCATATCAAAGGAGTTACGGCGTTTTTTAGAGTGGTTCTCCAATTCACGTGCCCTTGCCGGCCCCAAGCCATTTGGCTTTTCTTAAGGAAAAAGCCACTCAGTGGATGTGCTTTCGGGGTATTGCAATTGGAGAACCGCTGTAACACTTGCAGGAGTCCAGCCGCCCTGCGTCAAACCCTGGGCGTGTCGCCTCGGCGCCGATCTTGAAGGACACCGTGGAACGATTGTGCGTCGCGCGAGGGTAATTATCTGCAAAAACAATCTTGTCATGCACCGTGACGACGTGGAGACCATGCGTGGCGGAATAATTTGGGGAGGAAAGCGTGAGAAAAACGGGAAACTATTCCGTGCTGGCTCTAGTTTCACTGTTGAGCAGCCATGCCTCGCGGTACTGCGCCGGCTGGACTGCGTCCTGGAGCCCATCAAGCGGCCGTGCTGGCCGAGAATAAGGCCCGCACCTCGGCCAAAGTCAACGAAAGTATGCAGCAGCTCGCCACGGCCCCATTGTTCCGCAAGGCCACCATTGCCTTGACCTACCTCCGAAATGGGATTCTGATTTTTTATCGATCGAGGATGCGCACATTGGAACCGAAGCGGTGGAAGTTGCGAAACTCGATCTCGTTCAGATCCGTCTCATGTCGGCCCTTTCTAAGCATGATTTGGGCGGCGACCGGCAGCAGGTAGTCATGCTTGTTGATCATCACGTAGTCGTAGTCCACGCTCATGGAAGCCGCATGGATGCGACATTTTTTGGGCACATCGTCTGCTTCTTCCGTGATGCGGCGAACATTGCGTGTGGCGCTGTCAATGAAAACCTGGCCATGGTAACCGACCGTGATGACCGCACTCGAGGCCGTCCGGAGATGAAAGGTGGAGTTTTCAACTGCCACGCGATAGTCGAATACATGGACGGTTTCGTCTCCCAGCGTACCGGCTTTCTTCCATGTGAAATCGGCCTTCGACTCCGGTCGAAATAAGCCTGAGAGAACAAAGCCGAACACTCCGGTTGACGAGATTGCCTGATGATCTATGGGGTCGGTATCGCTGTTATAGTCCTCGACCCCCAAGTCGGTCCGGTCTTCCTTATGATCCAAATAGGTCAATCGTTCCGTCAGTTTATCCTCGTGCTTCCAGTTCATCGAGCCACCAAGGTCGACTGACCTATTGGTTATCTGCTCGCAGATGAAATTAGGCAGGGATGACCCGTAGTCCATGGCGTACTGTCTCGCATCCGCAAGGATGGACTGGAGTTCATCAGACGGCGGAGGCTGAATGGGGTTTGCCGGAAAGGAGATGGCAAGCGGGCCGGCAGGGTGTGCGACGGTGTCGAGAGGAGGTAAATCGGGATCCTCGGTATCTGTGCTCGACCTCTTGAATCCCGCCAAGGTAAATGTAGCGCCGGTTTGCGCAGTCTTTCCGCCCTGGCTCAGAATGGCCTTCACTTCGTACACTCCGTCCGTCGGTGGGTCGATCATAAATTTGGTCAGGTAGGAAGAAAACTCTGCTCCGTCAGCTTGTTTGGCTCCCATCGGCGCGCCACCCAGCAGTTGGCCATCTCTGAGAACCTGGAGGTTGAGTGTGGCCGCATCTGTCGCGTGCTGGTCCGCATGAGCGATGAAGAATACCGAAACCTCTTTGGCGCCGGGCAGTAATTGGCCGGAAAGATTCGGCGTCACTTTATCGTCTCCATTCTTCAGCGGCTCGGAGGGATCGTCTTCGGCGCGAAGCGGCTCCGTCTGACGCACCAGCACCATATCGCTCAGCGTGGGCGCAGCGGAGGCGTTGGGAATATCGAAGGTCAAGCGCTGTGCGCCGACTTTGCCGCTGTTATGGTCCAGAACGGCTGTTTCCAGAAGGTATTGGCCCGGAACCGCGGTAAAGTGGCGCTCCATCGAGATCGCTTCAAACTTGGTCAGCTCGATATTTTTCAGTGAGCCTCGGCGTGGAATATCCGCGCTGAAATGTTCAACGACTATGCCGGTCTTGTCTTTGATATTCGCAACGATCGAAAGGTGCGCGGAATAAAGATTGGTGCTTGAATCCTCTCGAATCTCCAGACCTGAGAGCGGCACCTCGATGGCCAGCGTATTGACATTCCCTTCAGGTCGATCTTCCATGTGAAGGATCGCAGCACGGAAGGTCAGATCTGCAGGTAGCTCCGATTGGCGGAGAATTTTGAGCAATGGTAACTCGAATGGCTGTGGACTGTCGCCGGCGATGGCGGGCGGCGGTAACGCAAGATAGCCCGACTCGGTGCGTATCTTGAGTCCTGAGCGGAGGGGTTTGACGCCAACTGAGCGAAATTGTCCGTTGAAATCCTTGATCGGGGGACGATAGGAGGCAACGTAATACGTCGTCATGTCCTGTATCACCTGTGCCAGCGACTTCTGCAGGCGATCCGGTGTGATGTAACTGCCTCCTGTTCCCTCGGCCAAATGTTTCATGTCGCCTTCATATATTCCCGGGTTAGCACCTCCCTGTTTCTCATCCTTCCCTTCGAGTTGGTCAAGTCTGGAGAACATAAGTTTCGAGGTGGGCTGCAGATCAACGGAACTCAA
Organism: Acidobacteriaceae bacterium; assembly: GCA_003142015.1. Lineage (GTDB taxonomy): Bacteria > Acidobacteriota > Terriglobia > Terriglobales > Acidobacteriaceae > Telmatobacter. The sequence goes on from PLOI01000049.1 coordinate 12,369, forward strand.
ATCGACAACATAGATGGTCTCTCCGGCTCGATTCGCCGATCCGATGATGGATTTGATTGCATCCCTTGAGCGTGAATCGATCTGCCCTCCGTGGAGGGAAGTGAAAAAGATAAGCGCCTTTCTCTGCGTCATCTGTTGCTGGGATTGCGCCAAAGCCAATAAACCCGCCAGGAAAGGCCGAAGGTGTTGATCCAGCGCAATCTTGCCGGAGCCTTGAAGCGCCGAAAGCATCGCCATATCCTGGGCGCGAACTTCCGCGCCTACCGGCTTCCCGGATCGGTCAGCGCCGGTCTGCGCCTCTGCAATGAGTTGTTTTTCGGGCTCGTTGGCTGTGCTGCGGTCCCCGGTCTTGGTCTTGACCGGCTGGGTGGCCGCGTCGACGGCCTGCGCAAGCGCTTTGCGATCCGAGGTGAATCCAACTTGAAGCCGGAGCCGGCCTTCGACAGTCAACACTGAAACGGAAAAGCCGCTCTCCGGGACCATCTTGAGTATCTTCGTCGCCGCATCGCGGGCGGTCTTCATGAGGGACGGGTCCATTTTTCGACCAGTTCCCGCAACCGGACCCGTTAGATCAAAGACCAGCGTAATCAGATGATTGCTTTCCTGCTTGCCGCTCACCAGACGAAAACTGTTGAGCGTTACGAGAGAACCGTCATCAGTGACCGCAACCTCTCCCTGCTTCAGGTCGAGAACTGGCCTTTTCTTCTTGTCATGTACAACGAGATCGAGTGAGACCTCATCGGCAGTCAAGGATAAATCCGCCCCTTGATTTGCGGGTGGAGCAGGAGCTTGGCCACAAGCCAACGGAACCGCTGTCACAAAGGCAAGCAGTGCCAGCAACCTTGCGATCGAGATCTGGCAGTCAAATGACTTCTTACACACGCCACACTCGCTTATCTTGAACATGGCTTCTCCCTTTTTGAGATTGGAATCAGACAGATCAGGGTAGATGCAGGCTGACCATCTCTTGCCTCGTAGATTCGAGCTTATCTCCATTCGGCGGGTGGCCCACCCATTCGGTACTTAATCCCTTTCCGTTACCAACGCAGCGGCTGCCCCATCCTTCGCGCAGTTTGCGAAGGGTGGGCTGCACAACTGTCCGCTCACCGACATTTTGTTTGCTTCCCTTCTCTGTGCCGTCCACTCCGATTCGATCTCAACCGCGCCCGCTGCACCCGTCGCGTAATGCACGAAACTCGACCACGGCCAATCTTCCGGCGTCTCGACCAATCCGCGATTTACCGGGTTACGGTGCATGTACCTGAGTTTCTCCACTCGTTTCAGTTCTGAATGAACGTTGAAGTCATAATAACGCCGTTGCCAGAACGGGAGGCCTCCAATCTTTTTCAGCTTGCGCGATGTCTTCTGTTTCAGCACCTGCAAGGCGACAGAAAGGGACGAAACCAAAGGCTCTCCAACGAGCAGATGAACATGCTCGGGCATGAGAACATATCCCGCAACGACGAATCCGTAGCGTCGGCGAACCGCCTCAAGCTCGCTCTCGAAGGTCTTGTAAGCCGCGCGCTCGCCAAGCAAAGGCAGCCTTCGATAACAGCTGAAAGTTATGAAATGAAAGTTCCCGGATTTCTGATAACGAACAAGGCCCTTGGGCATGGCATAGGAATTTTACACCGGAGGCCACCGGTTGGGGGTTTGTGCTTACCCACCCTTGCGCTAGAAAAAAGCGCAAGGATGGGGCACCCACTTTTGTGGTTGGTTCAAGAATGGGTCACCCGCCGAACAAGGCCCTTGGGCATGGCATAGGAATTTTACACCGGAGGCCGCTGGTTAAGGGCTTGTGCTTTCCCACCCTTGCGCTAGAAAAAAGCGCAAGGATGGGGCACCCGCTTTTGTGGTTGGTTCAAGAATGGCCCGCCCGCCTTCCTTTTAGACAGGCCTGCTCCGGCCCATGCCCTTGTCCATTGCATCGTTCGCCAGCTTGTCGGCTTGCTTGTTGCCGCCGCGCAGGGTGTGGCGGATCTCGAAACTGGCAATGTTCCGAGAGAGCTTCCGCGCTTCTTCAAAAAGAGGGCGCAGGATGGGGCTGGCGACTTTGTATTTGCCCTGCATCTGTTTGACCATCAACTCGGAGTCGGAGACCACGCGCAGGTGCTTCACGTTGTGTTCGACGGACCACTTGAGCACGCCCAGCAGGCCGGAGTACTCGGCGTAGTTGTTGGTCTGGATGCCGAGGTACTCGCTCAGTTCGGCGACAACTTGGCCTTTCGCATCTTCGATTACGGCGCCGTAGCCGGAGGGGCCGGGATTGCCGCGGGAACCGCCGTCGCAGTGGGCAGTGAACCGCGGGCTGGGAGCGCCGGCGGCGGAGGGGGCTGGGTCTTCAAAGAGGGATTCGTTCATTGAGTTCTAGTGTAGCGTGTGGCCCGATGGGTGGGGATGGTCGAGGTTTGTGGTTTCCCACCCATTTCGCAAAGAACGCGAAATGGATGGGGCACGGGGCTTTTGTGCGTGGACCGGCTCTGCAAAAAGCCATAAAAAGCTGTAGATAGGTGGAGCTATCCCACCCTAGCGGCAAAAACAAAGACGCAGCGAGGGTGGGGCACCCGCCGCATTCCTTCAAAACAGGTCAAAGGTACGGCTTACCAACGGCGGCTTCCCGCGTCTATTGCAGTGCGGACAAATCTCTTCCCGGAGCAGATTCGATGGCAACGGATGCGGCGATTTACCCCAGTTCCCTGGTTCGGGCTCCGGGTTACATGGCTTGGCCGACGGCCAGGAGGATACAATCCTCCCAAGGCATGGCTGAGACCAAGGCAACAAACGGGGCGAAGAGCGCTGAGGAGCGAAAGCAGGCGCGCGAGCCAGAGATGGAGTTGATCCGCGAGGCGCAGGCGGGTTCGCGGACAGCCTTCGACACGCTGGTGCGGCAGTATGAGCAGCAGGTTCTGCGGCTGGCGCTGCACCTGACGGGTTCCGAGCACGACGCCGAGGACATTTATCAGGAGGCGTTTCTAAAGGCCTACCGGTACTTGGGGAATTTTCGATTCGAGTGCTCTTTTTATACGTGGATTTACCGGATTGTGACCAATCTTTGCCTGGACCAACTGCGGCGGCGCAAAACGAGGCGCGAGGACCGAGCGGTGGTTCTGGACCACTCCGGCGGCGAGATCGATGTGCTGGCTTCGGTGTCGGATAACCGGTCGTTTTCAAACCCCGGCAAGGAGTTGGACCGCAAGGTGCTGGGCGAGCGCATTCAATCCGCACTGGACAAGCTGACGCCGCGCGAGCGGATGGTTTTTGAATTGAAACACTATCAGGGTCTCCGATTGCGCGCTATCGGAGAGATGCTGAATACCACGGAAGAGACCGCCAAGAATACGCTCTTCAGAGCAACGAAGAAGCTGAGAACGCAATTGGCGGGGTTGCGGTAGATGCCGGTGGCAATCCCCTGAGGGGATGCGGATTTTTGCCGGGCGCGGGTTGAGGTTTTTGGGGGCTGGAAGGACGTAACGATGAAATGCCAACTTGTACAAGAGCAGATTGTGTCGGCGACTTATGGGGAGCTGGCCGAGGAACAGGCGAACGAACTGGAGCGGCACATGGCCGCCTGTCCGGAGTGCGCCGGGGAGCACGAGCAACTGCTGTCGCTGAAGGCGATTGCTGAAGCCCATCCGGTGCTGGAGCCGGATGCGAACCTGGTTGCGCGCGCCAGATTGAAATTGGATGAAGCGCTGAACGCGCTGCCGCCTCGGCGCTGGTATGACCGGCTGGGTCAGCGAATCATGAATAATTTTGCCAGCGTGTGGGCCGCGCCTGTTGCGGCTTGCCTGCTGCTGGTGGTTGGCGCGGGCGCGGGATCGCTGAGCGGATACCAGTTTGCGCAGAATCGCGCGACGCATACAGCCGCGACTCAATCGGCCCCGATGCTGAGCGCGACGGTGACGCCGGCAACAACCCCGACAGCAGAAGTTGGCGCGCCGGCTGAGATTGCCAATATTTCCAGCATTGTGCGGCAGCCGAATAGCCACATGGTAGAGGTGCGTTACAACCAGGTGGTGCCGCGGCGCATCGAAGGCTCGCTGGACGATCCGGCGATTCGGCAGTTGCTTATGCTGGCCAGTGAGAACTCGGCTTCATCCAGGGTGCGGGACGATTCGGTGGGGCTGCTGGCGGACGAGTGCCGCGCCGGGCACGGTTGCAAGGCGGCGGGCATTCGCGATGCGTTGCTGATGGCGCTGCGCTACGACAAGAATGCGGGCGTGCGCGAGAAGGCGCTGCATGGGCTGGAGCCTTATGTGGCCGAGGATACGCGGGTGCGGGATGCGGTTCTTGAGGCGCTGATGAGCGACGGCGACTCGCATATTCGCACCGCGGCCATCAACATTCTGGGACCGGTGGAGGCCGACACGAGCGTGCGGCAGGTGCTGCATACGGTTTCCAATACGGATGTGAATCCTTATATCCGGAATGTTTCGCGGCAAGTGTTAAACAGCGTGCCGGAGATTCAGTAGAAGCTGCCGTGCTGCCGGTGACCGCATCGCAAAGATAAGAGTGCGGGATCGAGAGATCGCAGTTGCAGAGGAAGAAGAAATGAAACGCTTTTTGAGGCCGTACCGTAGTCTTGGATTTTTAGTATTGCTGGGCGCGTGGGCCGCAATGGCTCCGCCGGGGGCGGCCGCGCAGACGCAGAGCATTTTCCAACAGCTAAAGGAGCACACTCCGCTGCTGCACTCCAACTCTCAGGGCTATCTGGGCGTCGATCTGGCGGATGTGGATCAGCAAAAAGCGCAGGCGCTCAAGCTCAGGGAAGTTCGCGGGGCCGTCATTACGCTGATCGATCACGACGCTCCGGCGGGGAAGATCGGGCTGAAGGTCAACGACGTGGTGCTCCAACTGAACGGGCAGAAGGTGGAAGGCGCCGACCAGTTGCGGCAACTGCTGAGGCAGATTCCCGCGGGCCGCACGGTGAGTATCGAGATCAGCCGCGATGGGAACATTCAAACCCTGGCTGCTCAACTGGCCGACCGCCGCGCAATGGAGCGCGACGTGTGGAACAGGATTGGCACGAGCGAAGACGGATTTGCGCAAGGGCCGGAGATGGGCACTATGGCCGGCGAGGGTGCCGCGTCGCCACCGGGCGGTTTACACATGCCGTCTTTCGGCAGCAGCCTGAACGTGGGCGCGCTCGTCGAGCCGCTGACCTCGCAGATGGCCGAGTACCTGGGCGTGCCGAATGGGCTGATGGTCCGGCAGGTGGCGCGCAAGAGCGAAGCCGCCCTCGCCGGGCTGCGGGCCTTCGACGTGATTCTCAAGGTGGGGCCGGAGGCCATCACGACGCTGGGAGACTGGGAGCGCGCGCTTCATTCGCATCGGGGCAGGCAGGTGCAGGTGACCGTGCTGCGCGACAGAAAGCAGCAGACGATCACCCTCCAGGTAGATTCAAAGCACTGCGGGAAACTGGAGTTTGAACAGCGCTTTCCGGCAGGCGATGTGGCGCTGTTCGTAGAGATTTACCGCGGCCTGTAACAGGATTTCCTAAAAACTTATTGAAAAACTCCAGTTTCGTGTCAGGGCACGACTTCAGTCGTGCCGCAAATGCAACAAAATGGAAGCGGGCTTTAGCCCCTGAGGGAACCTTCGCTGTGCCAGCATGACTTGTGCAGAGATTCCATAAGTATTAACAGGCCCTGGTAACTCGCCTTAGTTAGCCGGGGTTCCTCAGCAGCCAATAATGAAATCCATCCACTATTGCCATCAGAGCCGCCTGGTTTAAATCGCTGCTAACTCCTGCGGTGATCCACGGCTCGTGACCGTCGGCATGGAAGCTCACCGTGACGCGGACGTGCGCCGCCGTGTCGTGTGCGGAAACGTCCAGGGCCGTCACGCTGAAGGTGCCCAGCCGCATCCGCGCGATGGCCGGGTACCAGCCCTCCAATTCACGCCGCATCGCCTTGGTCAGCGCATCCACCGGTCCGGAGCCTTCCGCTCGCGTGGTTACAGTCGAGTCGCCGATAGACAATAACATTGAAGCCTGCACATATCTTTCGCCGGTTTGATCGGACTCATCCAGAACTCGCCAGCTCTTCACGCTGAAGCGATCCTGCAATGTATTCAGCACCTTCATGCAGGCCAGCCGGAACGACACTTCGCTGGCCGTGAAGCCGCCACCCTCAATCATTCCCTGATTGGCGTCCATCAAAGCCTGCGCCTGTTCCGCATCGAGGCCAACGCCCAGCGATTTCGAGAGCAGAATAATATTGGCTCTTCCCGATTGCGCGTTTACGCCGATAACTGGATTCGCGCCCACCCTCGCCGGATCGCACCACAGATACGCTCCCGGATTCTTGCGCTCGCTGCTGCCGTGCATTCCCGCCCACGTGCCAAAAGCGCCGGGGCCGACAATGGGCGCGCCGTGCGGCGGCTCCAGCGAAAAAGCCGTGTAAGCCGAATGTGCCAGGCTGGTAAGTCCCGTGAGCGATTGCGGCGCGACAAATTCCGCTTCGCCGCGCAGTTGCATGCCGCCGATTACTGTCGTCAGGTTCACATTGCCGCAACGCTCGCCTGTTCCCAGAAGCGTGCCCTGGATTTGAACTGCGCCGGCAAGAATGGCTGCGCGAGTATTGGCAATTCCCAGGCCGCGATCCGCATGGCCGTGAAATCCGAAGCTGGCATCGGGATATCTCCGCACAAGGCCGCCGATAACCTGCGTCACTTCTTCCGGGCTTGCGCCGCCTGTGGTGTCGCAAACCACAATGCGGCTGACTTTCTGGCGCGCGCACTGCTCCGTTAGTTGGTGCAGGTAGTCCAGGCTCTGCTGCTTGAAATCGGCGTCGCATGGATTGCCGTTTTCGCGCCGGCCGCACGCGGCGTCCATGGCGTGTTCCAGGTCAACAATCACTTCGAGGCCGCTGTCCTGCAGGCACGCGATGGTCTCGTACGCCATGCGCAGGTTCTCTTCCGGCGGCGTCTCCAAAGAGAGCATCACATCCAGAAGCCGCGATTTCACCACCAGCACGGCCACAGAAACGCGCTTCTTATGGCTGAGAATGAATTGCACGTCGGGCCATTCACTCACCTTGGCTCCGCGACCGCGCGTTCTGCCAAAGAGCGCCAGCTTCATGGCTTTGGTGTCAACGGCGTCGAGAGCGGTTGCCAGGTCGCCGACAAACTGGTTCGCGCCGGCAAAACCAATCTCCGCATAGTGCACGCCAAAGGTTGCCATGCGCTGAAGAAGGCCGACAGCGATGGGCACGGAAATCTCCAGGTTCGGCTGTTGCAGCCCGTCCCGCAGACTGGTGTCAAATATCTCGACTTTTCTTGCGGCTTCCGTCATTCGTTCATGCACCTTTGTGTGAATGTGTTCTTAGCGAAGGCTGTCTTGCAGGCAGATTTCCGGCTGCGCGGAATTCACCTGCCGGGGTTGCGGGGCACACTTCAGAATACTACTTAGGGAATTCGCCTTCGGATGTCTTTGCCGACCAGATGCAGATATTCTTCGACTGCGGCAACCGCGTCTTCGGCTTCCACGTCGCTGATAATCGCAATGTCGTAGAAGGCGTCGTTACGTTTGCGGCGCATGCGGTCAAAGAGGTCGAATTTGGCGGAAATCCCTGCATCGAGGTGCTTTTGCGCGAATTCGATGATCGCTATGTGATGCCCAAGTTGAACGCGAGGCCGCTGTCCATGGCTCAGCATCAGAGCCAGCGAGGCCTTCAGCATCAGAGCCAGCGAGGCCTTCAGCATCGCCTGATATGCAATCTGGTAGGCGGTTTCCTCGTCGATCACGAGGTTCTTTCTAGCCGCAACGGCCTTCTTCTTGGCGTCGGCAAGGAACTGCCGTACTTGTTTAGGGTCAATCTGTTGTGGTTTTGTCGTCATTCTTTCCGATCAGCTCGATGCGTTTTCCGTTCCAAATATCCGCGATAAATGCGTCGCCTGCGGCAAGCCTGCGTTCGAGTTCCTGAGGAGTGAAAACAGTGTAATTGATCTCCCTGCGAAGAATCTTCTCGGCCTTGCGGGTCTCTGAAGCTAACTGCGTCTGATTGGGCTGACCCACGATCAGCAGGTCAATGTCGCTGGAGGCATCCGCTTCGTTCTTTGCGAAGGAGCCGAAAATCCAGGCGGACTGGATGCCCCGAACCGCCTTGAGTGCATTCTTCACAGCAGGCTGAATTCCGATCGATCCCTGAAGCATTGCAAACAAAGGCTTCAGATAAGAATAGTCGCGATTGACGCTGTAATAGAGCTGCCGGCCCTCGATCTCCGAGCGCAGCAACCCCTCCCTCTCCAGACGTGCCAATTCGCGCGAGAGATTGGTTGAATCGACCTGCAACTCGACCGCCAACTGGCGCACATAAGCACGCGCGGAACGGTTGACGTAAAAGAACGTCAGCAGCTTGCGGCGCAGGTCTGAGCGGAGGGAAATCATCGCAGTAAAATTATACTGCATTTGCAGTAGAAACTCACTGCAATTTTTCCGCGATTCAGCGCCTGACGGAAGAGCAACTTGCCAGGCTAGTGCGGTTGCGCGGCGGCAAGCGCAAGGTGGCCGTGAGCGTCCGTCTCGACCCGCAAGTTCTCGATTGGCTGCGCTCCAAAGGCGAAGGCCACCTCACCCGCATTAACGATATTCTGTCCAACCTGATGGATGCTGAACGCCGCATCGGCTCGGGGAGATAGTGCAAGCCCAGGCCAAGGGCCGAACCTAAGACACACCGCGAAGGAGCAAATGTTGCATAGGTGTACAATTGGTGCGGTCCCAGATGAACAGCAGAGTCCCCGCCGAAAAATGGTGCTTTAAACGTACTTACTTGTAATTCGGAAGGCCTCTCCTGATAGCAGTGTCACAGTGTGAGGAGAAAGATGGCGGATTACGTTTATACGACAGTTCCAGGCAAGGTTAAGGCACTCCTAGCCAAAATTCGGCAAGTGGGAATTCCTCCGAAGGCAACAGTCCAGTGGCTGAAAACTCTCGGATTCAGTTCTAGCAACGATACGACGTTGTTAGGAGTGCTGAAATTTGTGAGCCTGACCGACTCAACTGGTGTCCCCACGGCAGCATGGACGAATTACCGGGGAGCAGACTATAAGTCTGTACTTGGCGACGCCATTCGTCGGGGCTACGCAGAGCTCTTTTCGGTCTACCCGGATGCCGACCGGCGCAGCCAGACGGACCTGGATCATTTTTTCAGCACGAATTCAACCGGCGGAAAACAGGTCGTCACGAAGACTATCGGCACATTTAAGGCGTTGGCAGAGGACGCTGAGTTTTCTGAATCGGGCGAGACGACTAGCCATCCAACGCCCGGCCCGTCAACTCAGGTGCCAACACATACTCCTCAGGGCTCGGGCTGCCAATCAGTCCCAGGTGCCCCGCCCGGTTTGCATATTGATGTGCAGGTTCACATCTCGCCGGAGGCCTCCCCAGACCAAATCGACCAAATCTTTGCGAGTATGGCGAAGCACCTCTACGGGGCAAAGAAATCTGAGGGATGAGAAACGCGCGCAATCTTTTCGAAGCAGCAAAGGCCATCCAAGAAGAGGTCACCCGACAGACGGGGCCTCCAGAGGAAGGCCTGCGGGCCGGGACACAAAGCGTCATCCTCAATTCAGTAGTCCGAAACACCCGGGGCTACATCGAATCTGTATCGAACCAAATCAACGGCGCGTACGAGAAAGGGTGGTATGACGCGTGTGCGGTCATGGTGCGGCGCCTGCTTGAAACTCTGATCATTGAGTGCTTTGAAAAACATAACATTGCTGGAAAAATAAAGAATTCGGCTGGCGACTTTTTCTACTTGCGGGATCTCATAGACAGGTGCCTTCAGGAGTCTAGCTGGAACCTTAGCCGCAACTGTAAACAAGCGATGCCGAAACTGAAAGACGTAGGGGACAAATCAGCACACAGTAGAAGATACAACGCGCACCGGGGCGACATAGACCCTCTCCTAAGGGATGTGCGCCTCGTCGTCCAAGAGCTCCTTTACCTCGCCTCGCTGAAATAACTCCACGAAGTGTTGGGCGCTGGGCACTCCGCCACGAATTCTCGCGCCGATTATTGGTTTTGCCCCACTCTGTTCTCACGGTCGGGCGCAGAGCACCGAGGCGCGATCCGGGGACCTGGAATAGCGCCCACCTCACCACAAACCTCAGTGCCTCCCGGTATGCCACCCCGCCAGAGCCAGCACCGTATCCAGAGTCTTCAAGAACCCGTAGGGGTCGTTTCCCGAGAGCCTCTTCCGCCTGCCGCGCTTATGCTTCCTTCGCTCCGTTTCCAGTGCCCCGGCCAAATCCTCCAGCGTTCCCTGCCTGGGAACCACCGCGTACACCAACTCGCAGCCCATCGCCTCCGCCGTCGCGCGCAGCTTCTTCAGCGTGATCGTCTCCCGCGCCTCCGACATCTCCAGCCGGTAAACCTCCGACTTGCCCATCTTCAGCCGCCAGGCAACCTCGGCCACACGCATCCCCAGAGCCTGCCTCACTCCCCGCAGCCATCCCCACTTCGACCGCCGCACCTTGTTTCCCCGGAAGACCCGTAGCTCCTCATCCAGGTCCCTCCGCACTCTCCGCCGCAACTCACTCCGCATCGCCTCGTCTCTTTCTCGCCTTCGCGCTACCCTCGACCGTCATCCTGAGCGAAGCGCACCGGGGTCCCCAGCGACAGGTCTTCGTCGCTGGGGTGGGGAGCGAAGTCGAAGGACCTGCATTTTGTTCTAGGGTGGTCAAATACCATGGTTTCTGCGCCAAAAACGACCCTTTTGCGCCCCAAAAACGCTTAAACTGACCCCTTTTTGACCCTCTTTTCCCATACTGCTCTCACTCGCTCTATTTATATGCAAAGCAACCTGACCTTTTGCTCCACACAAGCGTCCAGCGTTCCACGCTCAGCTCCACATTCAACTCGACAGGGAGCCATGCCCGATTGAACCCACGTGTGATTCAATGAAAGAGATGGCAATTGCGCGGAAAAAGACGTTGCGTGGGCGGTGGGTAGCGGTTACGCGGAAGGTGCGCGAGTTGAGGATGGTGGCGAGCGCGTTGCTGCATAAGGGGCATCCGGTGCTGGTGCAGATTGTGCCGGCGCGGTTTTGCAATTTGAGTTGCGGGTACTGCAACGAGTACGACAAGGTTTCGGAGCCTGTGCCGCTCGAAGAGATGTTCCGGCGCATCGACCACCTGGGACGGCTGGGAACGGCGATGGTGGGCATCAGTGGCGGCGAGCCGCTGACGCATCCCGACTTGGATGACATTATCCGGCGCATACGGCGGACCGGGGCGATTGCCGGAGTGATTACCAACGGCTACCTGCTGAATGAAGCCCGGATCGAGAAGCTGAACAAGGCCGGCCTCGACCACATGCAGATTTCCATAGACAATGTGGAGCCGGACGAGGTGTCGAAAAAGAGCCTCAAGGTGCTGGACAAAAAGCTGGNNTCGACGATTGGGATTATCCACGACGGGGACGGGCAACTGAAGCCGCTCGCCGGGGACGAGGCCAAAGTCTACTACGCGATGAACCATAGAAGGAAGATCAACTACTCGCGCTTCGACCATTTTCAGGAGGCGATTGCCGAGGGGCGGCCGAACGATTGGCGCTGCCGCGCCGGGTCGAGGTACCTCTATATCTGCGAGAACGGACTGGTGCACTACTGCTCTCAGCAGCGCGGGTATCCGGGCGTGCCGCTGGCCGGGTACACGACAGCGGACGTAAAGCGCGAGTTTCTGACCGCGAAAAGCTGCTCGCCTAACTGCACCATTGGCTGCGTCCACAAGATCAGCTACATCGACCACTGGAGGGCGCCGCAGACGAGCATGGTTTCGCCGGGTGTGTCTGTGGGCGGGCAGGGGGCGGAGACGCCTGTATTGGTGAAGATTCAGACCGGGAATTGAGAAGTTGCTATAAATAAAAATCAAGAGCTATAAATATCCCACCTTAGGCGCAAGAACAAGGACGCGCCGAAGGTGGGGCACCCGCAGATTCAGACTGGGAGCTGAGCGGAATCGGTTGTGTAAAGGAAACGGCGCATCCCAGATGGGGTGCGCCGTTTTGATTTGATGCTGACGGGGTTACCGCGAGCGGGTGTCTGCGATGGCCTGGTCGATGAGCTGGAAGAGCTTGCTGCGGTCGACAACCTCGACGAAAGGCGCCCCCTTGGAGTTGGCGGTGACCACCCAGATGGTGGGAGTGTGCTCGATGCCGATGCGCTGGCCGAGGGCGTAGTCGGCCTTGACCTCGGCAGCCAGTTTGCCTTGCGGATCGACGGCGAAGGGCAGCGCGATGTGGTGGTCAGCGGCAAACTTTTCAGTGAACTGAGCCAGGATTGCAGGGCTGTAGATGGAGATCTGGTTGGCGAAGACCTGGTCGCGGTATTCGTCGCCCAGGGCTTTGCTTTTGGTGTCGAACCAGCGGGCGTTCACCGCGGCTGTGAAGCTCCAATTGTGCATGGGCAGCGGGAAATCATGGCGCACCAGTGGAATCTTGTACTTGGCCGCGGCCTCTTTCAGGAGCGGGTTGGCGTGGGCGCAGTCGGGGCACTCATAGTCCGCAAACTCGACGATGGCCACGCGGGCGCCGGCGGGCGGCTTGAGGGCGGAAGCGTCGTGCACCTGCGTACCGGGCGCCGGAGGGACAAACTGAGCCTGGGCAGCAGCGGCGACGGCTATGAGCGCGGCGGCGGCAAAGCTGAGCCAGAGGCCGCTGCGCGGACGAAGAGCAGGAAAGCGATGGGCAAGGGCTAAAGAATGAGACATATTGGTTGGACGGCTCCCTCTTGATTATTGTAACCACTCGCGGCGGGGCAGCAGGCGTTGTGCGGCAGATGGCGAATGAACGGCCCCCTGAAGAGCATTGTAGCGGGAGAAAACGAGAAAAGTCAGGAGGTTATTGACGGTTGCGGCGGCGGGCGGCGATCCATTGGCGCCATTTGTAGTCGGCGAAGAGGGACGCGGCGATGACGAGAACGGCGAGGATGCCGAGGAGAATTTTCATGGCGTCTTCAGGATCGCATGAGTTGGGATGAGGTTCGTGTTTTCCCACACTTTCGCCAGAAAAAAGGCGAAAGAATGAGGTCCCCGGATTTCGACCTTGATGCGCCTGGCTCATGATGAACATGGCCAGCGCGGCTGTGTAAAGTTCGGACAAATACAGCAAGTTAGCTCCCGCTTCGCGGGAATAGCAAGTTAGCAAGTTGGCGGTTGGCCGGGATGGAACTGGATTTCTGCTGCCGTTCATGGCTGTTGCAACTCGCGGAAACCAGCCGGGTTGCTCGGAATGACAGAAATGCTGGCGCACCCACAGGCGCTAGGGTACCTATCTCACTGTCCGAAATCGAACACTGCCGCGCTGGAAACGGTCACTCTGCACACCGTTCTCGGCTGTTTGATTTGCTAAGTAGTTTATTTTCAAAGCAATGTGGCGCGACTCTTTTGGCATGGCAAGTGCAATGATTTCTGGCATGGATATCGCACGCCCAGATTTATTGCAGAAGATGAAGCGCAGGCGCTGGATTCTGGCCGGTGTGGTGGTGGCGGGGTTGGCGGTGGCGCTCGTTGGGCTGTCGCGGCTGAAGCCGGCTGCGCCCACGGTGGACCGCTCGACGATCTGGCCGGATACGGTCAAGCGCGGACCGATGGTCCGGCAAGTGCGCGGGTCTACCGGCACATTGGTTCCGCGCGAGGACAGCATCGAGCTGATTCCCGCGCAGACGGATGCGACCGTTGTCCGCATACGTGTGTTGCCGGGCGCCAAGGTCACGCCGGACACCATCCTCATGGACCTGGCCGATCCTCAGCTTGAGCAGGAGCTGCTGAACGCAAAGCTGGCGCTGAGGGCCTCGCAGGCCGATTACAAGAGCCTGCAGGCGACGCTCGAAAGCACGCTGATGGACAAGAAGACGGCGGCCGCGCAGGTGAACTCAGACTATACACAGGACCAGTTGCAGGCGCAGACGGACAAGGCTCTCTATGACCTGGGCGTGATCGCCGGCATTGCTTACAACAAATCCAAAAACACGGCCGATCAGTTGACCGTTCAGCACAAGCTCAGCCAACAGCAGGTCGAAGTGAATCAGAGGGCTATCGAGGTTCAGCTCGCTTCGTCACAGACCAAGATCGACCAGGCTAAGGCGCTGCTCGACCTCTATCAGAAGCAGACGCAGGCGCTTGAGGTCAGGGCAGGAATCTCCGGCGCGGTGGCGGCGCTAACGGTTCCGTTGCAGGTGGGCCAGCACGTGACGGCGGGAACTTCGGTGGCCGAGGTGATTCAGCTCGACAAGCTCAAGGCCGCTTTGCAAATTGCCGAGACGCAGGCGCGCGACATTCAGATAGGGCAGCCAGCGTCCATCGACACGCACAACGGCGTTATTCCCGGCCACGTTACCAGAATCGATCCAACTGTGGTGAACGGAACGCGCACGGTTGACGTAGAGCTTGATGGGCCGTTGCCTCCGGGCGCGGTTCCGTCGCTGAGCGTGGACGGGACGATTGACCTGGAGCGCATGACGGATGTTCTTTATGTGGGCCGTCCGGCGCTGGGCAACGAGAACTCGACGCTGAGCCTGTTCAGGATTGATCCCGACGGCAAGGGCGCTACGCGAGTGCCGGTGAAGGTGGGCCGCGCGTCGGTGAACAGCATTCAGGTGCTCGAAGGGTTGAAGGGAGGCGACACGGTGATTCTTTCCGACATGTCGCGCTGGGACAACGTGGACCGCATCAGGCTGGAATAACAAAGCAGGGAATAGGGAACAGGGAATAGGGAATAGCAAACCAGATTCATAAACACCTGAGGGGGAGAGTAATGGTATCGAATGACAAGCTGATTGAAATTGAAGATCTAACCAAGGTCTTCTACACCGACGAAGTGGAGACGCACGCGCTCTCCGGCATTCACCTGACCATCTCGCGGGGCGAGTATGTGGCCATGTCCGGCCCTTCGGGCTGCGGCAAATCCACGCTGCTCTCGATTCTTGGCCTGCTCGACACGCCCACGGGCGGCAAGTATCTGCTGAACGGCAGCCCGGTGGAGAACCTGAGTTTCGGCGACCGCTCGCGGATTCGCAACCAGGAGATCGGCTTCATCTTTCAGAGCTTCAATCTGATTGGCGATCTGACGGTGGAAGAGAACGTCGAGTTGCCGCTGACTTATCGCGCGGGCATGCCGTCGCAGGAGCGCAAGAAGAGGGTGAAGGAAGCGCTGGAGCGGGTGAACATGGCGCATCGCATGAGGCATTATCCGGCGCAGCTCAGCGGCGGCCAACAGCAGCGCGTGGCCGTGGCGCGCGCCCTCGCCGGCGCACCGTCGATTCTGCTGGCCGATGAGCCCACCGGCAACCTGGACTCGAAGAACGGCGAGGCGGTAATGCATCTGCTGACCGATCTGCACCGCGAAGGATCGACGATTTGCATGGTGACGCACGATCCGCGCTTTGCCAAGCACGCGCAGCGCGAGGTGCATCTTTTCGACGGAAAGGTTGTTTCAGAACAGGAGCTGAAAAAGCTCGAAGAGGAAGTGGAGGCATAGCCGTGTTGTTTCAGGACCTGCGTTACGCGTTGCGGCAGTTACGCAAGAACCCCGGATTCACCGCTCTGGCGGTGGGTACGCTGGCGCTTGGGCTGGGCGCCAGTTCGGCCATCTTCTGCCTCATGGACGGGGTCTGGCTGCATCCCATACGGGTTCCGCATTCGGGTGAGTTGGTGCGTGTTTTCTCGACCACGGAGCAGGATGCGGAGGGCCTGTTCACCTACTCCGAGTATCATGCGTTGGCCGAGCGGGTCACGGCCTTGAAGAGCACAGTCGCCATTGGCCGCCGGGGCAGCCTGATGCCGCGCGCCGACGGCACCGCGGCGCTGCTGCTGACAAATGTGGTTTCAACAAACTTCTTTGATGCGCTCGGTGTGCGACCGATGTTGGGCCGCAGTTTCTCGACCGCCGATGCAGAGCGGTTGCGCACGCATCCCGGCGTGCTGCTCGGCTACAGCTTCTGGCGCAGGGAGTTCGGCGGCGATCCGGGCATAGTCGGCCGGCAGATAACGCTGCTGCGCGGAAAGGATCAACGCAGTCAAGTTGACGTATGGGGCGTGTTACCGCCGGAATTTCGTGAGACCGAGAACGGCGAAGACCGCAACCTGTGGATGCCAGCTGAAACCTGGGCCGCAGTCGCCCATCCCGAGGAACTGACCTCAACGGAGTTCCGCTGGTTCAACGTGATGGGCAGGCTGGCGCCGGGGGCAACGATCACACAAGCCAACCAACAGGCGGCAGCGACTTCCAAGGCGTTAGAGACGGCCGATCCGGCCGCCAATCATGGACGCAGCGCGCGCGCTGTCAGCGACTTCCGTTATCGCATGAGCAAAGCGGGAACAAGCGGCCTGTTGTTGTTTGCCATCGTTGGCGGCGTGGTGTTGCTGTCAATCGTCAACGTAGCCCATTTGCTTCTGGCACGTGGTCTGGCGCGCGGTCGCGAGGTAGCTTTGCGCATTTCACTGGGCGGAAGGCGCTGGGTGGTTGCACGACAGTTGCTGGTGGAGAACCTTTTGCTCGGCGTAATGGGTCTTGTTGCCGGTCTCGGCCTGGCTGCGGGGATTGCGGCGTTGTTGCCGCGTCTGCTGGTCAAAGAGCCTGCAATGCTCGTTCAACTCGGATCGCGGGCGAATAGCTTTCAGTTGGATGGGCGTGTTTTTCTTTTTGCAGGGTCGCTTGCGCTGGTGACCATGCTCCTGCTGGCGCTGATCCCGCTCAGAGCGGTGGCGCGCCCTCAACTGCTGCCGATGCTGCAGGCTGGCGGCGTGACGCGCACAGCGGGAAAGATTCCGGCATTGCGCCGCGCTGCCATCTGGCTTCAGATCGCCGTCTCCTTTGCGTTGCTGGTCTCTACCGGCGCTCTGGTGCGCAGCTTCGTGAACACTCGCACACAGCCTATCGGATTGACGCGCAATCAGGTGTTGCTGGCCTGGACGCAGGAGCCGGAGGCGCCCGTGCGGGATGCCGTGGTGGAGCGCATGAAGGCGCTGCCCGGCGTGGGGCGAGTGGCCTACGCTATCCGCGCGCCGCTCAGTCTTTCCGAGGAAGGTATTGCTGTAAAAGCTTTGCTGCCCAGTCATCCTGAATTGCGCGACCCGGTTGCGATCAAGTTCAATGCGGTCAGTGCGAACTTCCTCGATGTGACAGGTACGCGCATTGTGCGGGGCCGCGGCCTTACGGTTGCCGACGATGCGGATGGATCCGCGGTAGTACTCATCAATCAGGCCATGGCTCAGAAATACTGGCCCGGCCAAAACCCTCTCGGGCAAGTTGTGCGACTGGCCAGCGCCAATATTGATGCGCGTGTGGTTGGAGTCACGGAGAATGCTCCCATCGGCCAGATCGGCGAGCTGGCTGAACCGTATCTTTACGTGCCGTTCCACTTTTATCAGTCTCATTTGTCGAATATGGGCGAGATCACCTTCGCTCTTGAAACCGGGCAGAACGCTATGAGCATGGCCCAGGCGGCGCGCCAGGTACTTATTCACACCGACCCGCTGCTGGATCCAATGATGATGACTTCGCTTCCGGAACTTATTCGTTACTCGGCAGGTGACTTCCAAATGATGGCCGAGTTGGTGAGCGTACTCGGGTTGATCGGGCTGGCTCTCACCGTGGCGGGCCTTTATGGATTTCTGGCTTTTCGCGTCATGCAAAGGCGGCGCGAGATCGGCATCCGCATGGCGCTGGGCGCGACCCGCGAGGCCACGGCCTGGCTGATTTTGAGCGATACCGCGCGCATGGCAGCCATTGGCCTGGCGATAGGCCTCGCGCTGGCTGTGGCCGCCGCGCGCGTCGAATCCTCCGTACTGTTCGGCGTGCGCCCGCTGGACGCGCTCTCCTTGGTTGGTGCGTTGTGTGTTTTGCTTGCTTCCATGGCCGCTGCCGCATGGCTGCCGGCGCGGCGCGCAGCTTCCATCGAACCCATGCAAGCGCTCAGAAGCGAGTAGTTGCGGCAATCTGATTGTGATGTGGAAAGGAAACACGATGAGTCAGTTGTTTCAGGACCTGCGTTACGCGTTGCGGCAATTGCGCAAGAACCCCGGATTCACCGCTCTGGCGGTGGCTACGCTGGCGCTTGGCATTGCCGCCAACAGCACGGTCTTCAGCTGGATCAACTCAACCCTGCTCGACCCGATTCCCGGAGTAGCACATACCGGCGACATGGTGACGCTGATGCGAGGAGAAAGAAGCGAGCATCCGTCGCCTCCTTTCTCCTACCCGGATTATGCAGACCTGCGCGACCAGACGCACAGCTTTTCCGGAGTGCTTGCCTATCACGACGACTACATGGCCATCACCGGGTCAGGCAAGCCGGAGCGCATTTATGGCGCGCTGACCTCGGCGAATTACTTCGAGGTGCTGGGCGTTCGGCCTGTTCTGGGAAGAACGCTTCTTCCCACGCTGGCCAATGAGCGCGCGGGCGCTGCCGAGGTCGTGCTGGGCTACGACATATGGAAGAACCGCTTCGACGGCGACCCATCGATCATCGGCAAGACGATGCAGATCAACCTGCATCCTTACACGATTGTTGGCGTCGCGCCCAGGGGATTTCAGGGATGCAAATCGGGATTGCGCGCTGATGTGTGGGTTCCTTTGGGCATGGACACGCAGATATGGGGATCGAATCGCGTCAATTATCGCGACGCCTCATGGCTCCAGATGCTCGGAAAACTCAAGCCCGGAGTTACACAACACGAGGCTGACGCCGAGCTGAACCTTCTGATGCAGCGCATCGTGGACCGCTATCCAGAAGCTCATCAAGGATCCAACACCATCTCCTCTGATCCGCTCTGGCGCTCGCCTTTCGGGGCCAACGTTTACCTCTATGGCACGCTGCCGATTCTGATGGCTCTGGCCGCGGTCCTGTTGCTCCTGGCCTGCGCGAATGTGGCCAATCTGCTTCTGGTGCGTTCGGTCGCGCGTCGCCGCGAAATGGCCATCCGCTTATCGATGGGAGCAACCCGCTGGCGGGTGATGCGCCAACTTCTGGTGGAGAATCTGGTAATCGCGCTGGCTGGAGGAGGAGCTGCGCTGGTGCTGACAATTTGGACGGCCAAATCCCTGGCTGCTTTCCTGCCTCCCGTCACGCTGCCGCTCTCGGTGAACGGCCACGTCAACGGCGTGGTTTTCCTGGCCACAATACTCGTCTCGATTGCCACGGGCGCGGTCTCCGGCATCGTTCCTGCCCTGCGCGCTTCCGGCCTCTCGCCGGTGTCGGTTCTGAAGGACGAGGCGCTGAGCACCTCCGGCGGACTTTCCAAATCGCGCCTCTCTTCTACGCTTGTCATCGCCCAGGTTGCTTTGTCGCTTCTGCTGCTTACCTGCGCGGGGTTGTTCGTTCGCAGCCTGCTCAAAGCGCAGAAATCCGATCCCGGATTTGATCCCAACCATGTTCTGCTGGTTTCCTTCGACCTCGATCCGATGGACTATTCCGATGCCAAGGGCCTGGAGTTCGAACGGCAGCTAGTGGAACGCGTGAAGCAGTTGCCAGGCGTACAGTCGGCGACCCTGGCGGATTTTTCGCCTCTCAGTTTCACCATTCATTCCGAAGGCATATTGCCAGAGGGTTACGTGCCCGCTCCTCATCAATCGGTGGAAGCGGATCGGGGAAAAGTGGGTCCCGGCTATCTGCAAACGATGCACACGCCACTTCTTGCGGGGCGCGACTTCACCGAACAGGACAATGCGGCAGCGCAGCCGGTGGCCATCGTCAACCAGGCGCTGGTTGATCGCTACTGGCCGGGACAGAACGCGATCGGCAAACACATTGATGTTTCTTCGCATCCGTATACGGTAGTCGGCGTGGCTGCCAACGGAAAGTACCGGCGCATGACTTACGATGCAGCTCCGCTGGTGCTTTTGCCTTTGATGCAACGCTACGATGACCAGGTCATTCTCCATGTGCGCACCAGCGGCGATCCGCTGGCACAGGCTTCCGCGGTTGAGCAAACGATTCAGGGCCTCAATCCCGACTTGCCGCTGTACAACGTGACCACTCTCAAAGCGAATATGCAGATGGGAAATGTCTTTGAGCGGATTGCCGTGACCTTCGCCGGATCGTTTGGCCTGCTGGCCCTGCTTCTGGCGGCGGTTGGAATCTATGGCGTGGTTGCTTACACCACGCGGCAACGCACGCATGAAATAGGAATCCGCATGGCGCTTGGCGCTGCGAAGGGAGATGTCTTCCGCCAGGTGCTGGGACAGGGATTGCGCCTTACCTTCGCCGGGCTGGCTGTCGGCCTTGTAGTTTCATTCGCCTTCACACGCTTTCTGCGCGGCATGTTGTTTGGCATCGGAGCCACCGACTGGCTGACTTTCACATCGGTTGCGGTTTTGCTTTGTGTGGTCACGCTGGCCGCTTGTCTTATTCCTGCGCGGCGCGCAGCTTCAATAGAACCCATGCAGGCATTGCGCACGGAATAGAAACGGATTTGGAAAGGCATCTATGATTCAGGCAGTCATTCACGACATTCGCTACGCGCTGCGCCAATTGCGCAGGTCGCCGGGATTTGCGCTGACGGCGGTTCTGACGCTGGCCTTCGGCATCGGCGCCACCACAGCGATTTTTTCCATCGTCGAGGGCGTGTTGCTGCGGCCCCTGCCGTTTCCGGAGCCGAACAGGCTGGTCACGCTCGGCGACGCGGTTGAGGGTGTTGAGCAAAGCGCTAGCGGCACTCAGACAACTGCGCCGGCCGTTCTCATCTATTCCCGCGGCGCCCACGTTTTTTCCGGTCTTGGCGGTTATCAGCAAACCGGCTTTGAATTCTCCGGTGCAGGCGCTCCCGCGCAGATCAGCGCCTCGCGGCTCACAGCCGGCGTCTTCTCCGCACTCGGCGTTTCGCCCCTTATGGGACGCGCCTTCACGCAGCAGGAAGATGAAGGCTCCCAGCAGGTGGCTGTCATCAGTTACCAGATCTGGCACAGCCGTTTCAACGGTGATGCGCACATCCTTGGTCAAAAAATTCTGCTTGACCGTAAGCCCTACGAGATCATCGGCGTCATGCCGCGCGGCTTTGAGTTCCCTCTGGTTCCGGGACAGTTGAACCGCAATGAGCTTTGGGTGCCCATGAGTTTTTCTCATGCCGAACTGGTGAACGGCGCAGGGAGCTGGAGCTACCAGATAGTGGGCCGCCTGAAACCGGGCGTGACATCAGCGCAAGCCCAACAGGATGCAGAAGGCGCGGCGAAGGAGATTATGAGCAACTTTCCCCCCGGCATGGCCAGCGTGCACATTCATCCTCTTATTCATCCGCTCGCCGAGATTACTGTTGCCGAGGCGAGACCGCTGGTGCGCACCCTTTTCCTGGCCGTTGCGGTGGTGCTGTTCATTGCCTGCGCCAATCTTGCGGGTTTGCTGCTGGTGCGGGTCATCCGCCGCCGGCGCGAAATCTCGGTGCGGCTTGCGCTGGGAGCCAGCGGAACGGTCGTGCTGCGCCAGTCTCTTGTCGAAGCATTGGTGCTGAGCGTATCCGGCGGGCTTCTCGGACTGGCCTTGGCGTCGGCTGCACTTCGCGCCGGTGTTAGCCTGCTGCCTGAAACGCTGCCTCGCGTCAGCGCCATCGGTCTTGACTGGCAGGTAGTTGGCTTCGCGATTCTGCTGGCTGTGCTGACCGGCTTATTATGCGGGCTGATTCCAGCCATTGCCGCTGCACGCACGAGTGTAAATGACGCTCTGAAAGAAGGCGGCCGGACCGGTACCGCGGGAGGAGGACATGCTCGCCTGCGCTCAGCCCTGGTAGTTGCAGAGGTTGCGGTATCTCTTGTGCTTCTCACCGCCGCCGGGCTTTTGTTGCGCAGTTTTGACAAGATGCGTTCCGTCGATCTGGGCTTCCGCACCGATCACACCTTCACCGCCTCTTATGGGCTGCCCCAACAGCAATACTCGACCCAGGTCGCCGTAGACGCATTCGATTCCACGCTTCTCGGCAAGCTGGAACAGTTACCGGGCGTGCAGGCTGTTGGCGCTACCACCATACTGCCTGCGGCCGGCCAGGATAACAGCAACGTCTTCGTTCCGGAAGGCTACGTTCCTCCCAAGGGAGCCGGCATGACTCTGGCTTGGACAGCTCAGGTTATGGGCAACTATTTTCGCGCATCAGGCATTCCCATCCTGCGTGGGCGTGACTTTAACGAGACGGATCGTCCCGGCTCTCAGCTCGTGATAATCGTGAACCGCACTCTCGCCGAGCATTACTGGCCCGGCCAAGACCCCATCGGGAAGCGCATACACATCGGCATGCCGGAGAGTCCCACGCCCTGGTTGACCGTCGTGGGAGAGAGCGCAGATATCAAGCAGACTTCGGCGGATGCCGATACTGCGAATCAAATCTACGCGCCGGCCCGTCAGTTCAAGGCGGCGCTTGGCCAGTTTGCGCCTCCCGACCTGCTCACCGGCAACTACGGTTCGATCGTGCTGCGCGGCCAACTGCCGCCCGAGCAGATGGAGGACGTTCTGCGCTCCGTTGTCCGATCCATCGATCCGCAGCTTCCGCTCACGCATGTTGAATCTATGGATCGAGTGGTCGCGGAGGGACAGGCGCCACGCCGCTTCAACACGGTGCTGATATCGAGCTTCGCAGGCGCGGCGGTGTTGCTAGCGTTGATGGGCATCTATAGCGTCATAGCTTTTTCGGCTGCGATGCGCACCCAGGAGATGGCGATTCGACTAGCGCTCGGCGCGCAGCGCGCCGGCATTCTTCGGCTGGTGCTAGTCTCCGGCGCAAAGCTGGGCCTGGTAGGTTGCGGCATAGGAGCAGTGGCGGCTGTGTTCGCTACGCGCCTGTTGCGCTCTCTGTTGTTTGAGGTTGATCCGCTGGATCCTATGGTGATTGGGTTGGCTGCAATCTCGATTTTCCTGCTCGCTCTTGTGGCGTCTGCAATTCCCGCACGACGCGCGGCATCCATTGAACCCATGCAGGCGTTACGCGCGGAATAGAAACGGAATCGGAAAACCGGAGGGACTCGAAGATGCAGGCAATCATTCAGGACATTCGCTACGCGCTGCGGCAGTTGCGCAAGTCGCCGGGGTTCACGCTGACCGCGATCGTCACGCTGGCGCTGGGCATTGGCGCCAACACGGCGATCTTCACGCTGATCCAGGGCATCCTGCTGCGTTCACTTCCGGTGACCGACCCCGCGCGCCTCTATCGCATCGGCGACACGGACGATTGCTGCGTCGATGGCGGTTTCCCCGGCGACGCCGCGACCAACGGCGATTTCTCCATCTTCTCCTACGATCTTTTTCTGCACCTTAAAAACACCGCGCCGGAGTTTGAGCAACTGGCCGCAGTGCAGGCCGGCCAATGGCAGTGGAGTATGCGGCGCGGCAATGCGTTGCCCAAATCGCTGCGCGGCGAATTCGTCTCCGGCAATTACTTTTCCACATTGGGCCTTGGCGCTTATGCGGGGCGCGTGTTCAGCGACAGTGATGACACCCCCGCATCGCAGCCCACAACGGTGCTAAGCTACCAGGCTTGGCAAGGCGAATACGCTGCCGATCCGTCCATTGTTGGCTCGACGATCTTTATTCAGGCGCGGCCCTTCACCGTCATCGGCATCGCGCCCGCTGGATTTTTTGGGGACCGCGTATCGGATTCTCCGCCCGATTTCTGGATGCCGCTTCAGATGGAACCTTATGTCCGGGGTCCAAGCGCCATCCTCCATCATCAGGAGTCCAACTGGCTTTACCCGTTAGGCAGAGTGCGCGCCGGCACAAACATCGGCGCATTGCAGGCGAAGCTTACCGCTGCGTTGCGCCAGTGGATCTATACCCGCCCGCTGCTTACCGCTAATGGTGGCGCGAGCATCATTCCCAAGCAACATGTCACTATCACGCCCGGCGGCGGCGGCATCCAGAACTTGCAACTGGAAACGGGCAAGGGTCTCAAAATGCTGATGATCCTCTCCTGCGTCGTGTTGCTCATCGCCTGCGCTAACATCGCCAACCTGCTACTGGCGCGCGCGACAACGCGGCGTGCCGATGTGGCCGTGCGCATGGCTCTGGGCGCGGGCCGTCGCCGCGTCATCCGCCAGATTCTCACCGAAAGCGTGCTCTTGAGCTGCCTGGGAGGATTGGCCGGATTGGCCGTCGCATATGCCGGCACGCACACTATTCTTGCGCTCGCATTCCCAGACGCCAGACACTTGCCCATCGATGCTGGCCCGTCGCTGTCCGTGCTTGGATTCGCGTTCCTGATTTCACTGCTTACGGGTGTGCTATTCGGCGCGGGGCCGGCGTGGTTGTCGTCGCACGCACAACCGGCCGAGGCGCTGCGAGGCGTCAACCGTTCCACACGCGACCGCTCCTCGCTGCCGCAAAAATCCCTGGTCGTATTCCAGGCCGCGCTCTCTTTGGTTCTGCTTGCCGGAGCCATTCTGATGACCAAATCGCTGGCCAACCTGGAGCATCAGAAATTGGGCGTCGCCACTTCCAACCGCTACGTGTTGCATTTCGATCCGGCTGGCGCCGGCTATACCGTCGACCGTCTGCCCGCGCTCTATCGCCAGATCGAAGATCGCTTCTCCGCGCTGCCGGGCGTGGCCAGCGTCAGCATGGCGCTCTATAGTCCTCTGGAAGGCGACAACTGGGGCGAGTGCGTCATCCAGCAGGGTCATCCCGCGCCGGGGCCAAACGTCAATTGCGGCTCGACCTGGGATCGCGTCACTCCTCATTTTCTCGATTCCATTGGCGTGTCCATGGTGCGCGGCCGCGGCATTACCGAGCAGGACACGGCTACTTCGCCGCAGGTCGCCGTGGTCAACGAGGCCTTCGTCAAGCGCTTCTTCCCCAACCGGGACCCGGTGGGCCAGCACTTCGGCATCGACCTCCCGCAGTACTCGGGCAGTTGGGAGATTGTAGGCGTCTTCCACGATTTCAAGATGAACAACCCGCGCGACCCAACGCGCCCTGTTTTTCTACGCCCGCTTTCTCAGCAGTTCATCGGGTTCAAAGAAGACATGCTGATCTCAGGCGAGACGCAGTCAATGTTTGTCAACGCCATGATTCTCGACTTCAACACGCCGCAGCAGAATGTAGAGGCGCTGATTCGACGCACCCTGGCCGGCATTGATCCAAATCTCACCGTGATGGATCTCCGCTCATTCGATGCGCAGGTAGCCGGAAACTTCAACCAGGAACGCCTGATCGCGCGGCTCACCAGCCTCTTTGGAATTCTCGCGTTGGTTCTTGCTTCGGTCGGGCTTTATGGCGTCATGTCCTACTTTGTCGCTCGCCGCACCAGCGAGATCGGCATCCGCATGGCCCTCGGGGCAACGCGCGCGAGCGTGGTGGGCATGGTGTTGCGCGGCGCGCTATGGCAGATTCTTATCGGCCTTGGCCTCGGCATTCCGGCCGCGCTCATTGCGGGTCATCTGATGGCCAGCCAGCTCTATGAGGTCAGCGGGACGGACCCGCTTGCCCTGGCCGGCGCAACCCTGGTGCTTGGCCTCTGCGCTGCCGTTGCGGGCTTCATCCCGGCTCGGCGCGCCGCATCCATTGAACCCATGCAGGCATTGCGCACCGAATAACTCGTCTTCTGAAATTGGAGTAACATCATGATCGAATTAAAAAACGTAGAACGCAGTTATAAAGCCGGCCACGCCGAAACCTGGGTGCTGCGCCGCATCGGACTTACCATCAAGGAAGGCGAGTTCGTCACCGTGATGGGTCCGTCAGGCGCGGGTAAGTCATCGCTTCTCAACGTGCTGGCGCTGCTGGATGACGGCTGGCTGGGCGAGTATTGGTTTGGCGAAACGGCGGTGCACAAGCTGAATCGAAAACAGCGAGCCGACCTGGCGCGGCAGCACATCGGTATGGTTTTCCAGAGTTATCACTTACTGGACGATCTTACCGTCGCCGAGAACATCGATCTTCCACTCTCTTACAAGAACCTACCTGCCCAGGAGAGGCAAGGTATGGTGGCGGACATTCTCGACCGCTTCCAGATTGTCGCCAAGAAGGATCTGTTTCCCTCGCAGCTTTCCGGCGGGCAGCAGCAACTGGTGGGCATTGCGCGCGCCGTGGTCCACGCCCCCGCGCTGCTGCTGGCCGACGAGCCTACCGGCAACCTGCACTCCACGCAGGCGCGCGAAATTATGGAGCTCTTTTGCGAGCTCAACCGTGCGGGCACAACCATCGTGCAGGTGACGCACTCTGAAGAAAACGCGCGCTACGGCAAGCGCATTCTGGAGTTGCGAGACGGCTGGCTGAAGCGCGATGAGATGCTGCATGCAACGGAGGCTAGCGCCAAATGAAATTCATAAGGATAAATCCGATCAAGAACATTCAGGCACTTGAGTGCGCGAAGAAAATCAGAGCTCAACGGAGCTATTGCGCGACCTGTGTAGCCGTGATTCTGCTGCTGCAGGCCGTGGTGGCACTGGCGGTTGAGCCGGTGCCTGCAAAGGCTTCCATTGAGTCTCCCGAGCCGGCAGCAGAGAGCGCACAAACCGTGGAAAACGGCATTCCCTTTGACCGGCTGTTGCGCCGCTCGTATAACCCCATCGACGCCTATCGCGGGAAGACGGCGCCTCCGCCCAGCATGGCGAACTCCGCGCGGCTCGATGCCCTGGTGCGCGACGGCAAAATCTATCTGTCGTTGCGCGACGCCATTGATCTTGCGCTCGAAGACAATCTCGACATGGTGATCGCGCGCTATAACCTGCCTATCGCACAGACCGATATATTGCTTACCCAGGCTGGCGGCGTGGCGCGCGGCGTCAACACCGGCGTAGTGCAGGGTACGCCCGGCGGCGGCGGCGTAGGCGCCGGCGTGGGCACAGGCGCTGGAGGAACCAGCGGTGGCGCGGGCGGCGCGGGCGCGGGCGCTTCCGGCATTGTCTCATCTACGCTGGGAATCGGAACCACAGTGCCGAGCTACGATCCGGTGATCAATGCGACAGTTTATAACGACCACACTTCGCAGTTACTTACTAACCAGGTAACTCTGGGCGTGCCCATCTACCATCTCAATACGAACCTTTTCAACATGAGTTACACGGAGGCCTTTCCCACGGGCACGTCGCTTGCGGTGCAATGGAACAATAATCGCCAGACCTCGAATAGCCCGGAGAACGGATTGAATCCGGTGCTCAACGTATCCACGGGCGTCCAGATTATGCAACCGTTGCTGGCGGGCTTTGGGTTTGGGCCTAACTTGCGCTTTCTGAGAATCGCGCGCACGAATCAGAAGATATCCAACATAGCATTCCGCGCCCAGGTCAGCGCGACGGTGATACAGATATGCCGCATTTATTGGGATCTGGTGAGCGCCTATGACACCGAACAGGTGGGCGAGCGATCGGTGGCCTTTGCTACGGAGACGTTGAACACCAGCCGCAAGCAGCTTGAGTTACAGGCGATTCCGGAGATGGATGTACTGAAGGCGGAGGGCGAGTTAGCTACCCGGGAGCAGGATTTGACTATAGCTCGAACTAACCTTGAGTTACAAGAGCTATATATGAAAAACGCCATCACCCGTTCGCTCGATGACCCGATATTGGAGGAGATGCCGGTGGTTCCGGTGGACAAAATCGGCGGGCAGGTTGAAGCTATCTCCCAACCGGTGCCGGATATGATTGCCACAGCGCTCCAGAATCGTCCCGAGTTGCAGGAGTCGATTCTGTTTGAACAAAACAGCGAATTGAGCCGCAAGACGGCGCGCAATGCATTGTTGCCGTCGCTGGCGCTGTACGGCTTCTACAACGGCACAGGAGCGGGCGGCGTTGCGAACCAAGGGAGCAAGATCGTGGCGCCGGGCGGGTATGGCGGCACACTGCAAAACGCGTTGAACGGCTCATCGCCGGAGTACCAGGTGGGCTTTCAGTTGAGCGTCCCGCTGCGCAACCGGGCGGCCAAGGCCGAACAAGATCGCACCGAGCTTGAGTACCGGCAGTCGCAGGTATATTTGGAAGAGCTGAAAAAACAAATTCGCATCGAAGTGCGCAGCGCGCGCTATGCTTTGGAACAGGGCGCCAGCCGCATTGATGCGGCTCGCAAGGCCCGCGACCTGGCGCAGCGTACGTTGGATATCATGCAGAAGGAGCAAAAACTGGGCGCCGGATCGAATCAGCAGACGCTCTCGGCCGAGCACGACCTGGCATTAGCCGAGTCGGCGCTGGTGGCGGCTGAGACCGCATACGAGAAGGCACGCATCGAGGTGCGGCGCGCCACCGGCAGCGTCCTCGAAGGGTACGGCATCTCGATTTCCGATGCCAAAACCGGCGCGGTGGAGGCAAGTCATCTCCAATAAAGAAGAACCAATCCGGGTACTGGTTGCCGACGATCAGGCGCACATCCTGGAGGCCGTCGAGCTGTTACTCCGCCCGCAGGGCATCGAGGTGGACTGTGTGCGTTCGCCGCAGTCGCTGCTGGAGGAACTGGGCCATCGCGAATACGATGTGCTGCTGATAGACCTGAACTACACGCGCGACACTACCTCCGGCCAGGAGGGCCTCGACCTGCTGGCCCGCATCCATGAATTCGATACGCGGTTGCCGGTGATTGTGATGACGGCGTGGGGCAACATTGACCTTGCAGTCGAAAGCATCAAACGCGGCGCACGCGACTTCATTCAGAAGCCTTGGGAAAACGAACGGCTACTCTCGCTGATTAGCGTTCATGCAGAGTTGCGCCAGGCACTGCGGCGCGCACGCCAGTTGGAACTGGAAAACCGTTTGCTCCGCGCCGAAGGCATGCCGGAGTTTGTGGCCGGCGCGCCCTCGATGCGAGGGGTGCTGGAACTGATTGCGCAGGTTGGCCCTTCGGACGCCAACGTGCTCATCACCGGCGAACACGGCACCGGCAAGGAAATCGTGGCTCGCCTGCTGCACGCCGCCTCGCCCCGCGCGCGCATGGCGCTGGTGGCCGTGAACGCCGGCGGGCTGCCCGAAGGCACCTTCGAGAGCGAGATCTTCGGCCATGTCAAAGGCGCCTTTACCGATGCGCGCACTGATCGCATCGGGCGGTTCGAGCTGGCCAACGGCGGAACATTGTTTCTGGACGAGATTGCCAACGTTCCCTTGCGCCAGCAAGCCAAGCTGCTGCGCGTGCTGGAAACCGGCGAACTGGAGCGCGTTGGCTCGTCGCAAACCCGGCGCGTCGATGTGAGGATTCTTTCCGCGACCAATGCCAAACTCGACGAGGAGGCCAAGGCCGGCAACTTCCGTGAAGACTTGCTCTTCCGCATCAACACCGTTGAAATTCACCTGCCCGCACTGCGCGACCGGCGCGAAGATATTCCGCTTTTGGCGCAGCACTTTCTGGGGCGCAACCGCACTCGCTACCGCAAACAGACCATCGGATTTTCGCCGGCGGCCCTGCAACAGATGATGCAATATGCGTGGCCGGGCAACGTGCGCGAGCTGGAGCACACTGTGGAGCGCGCCGTGCTGCTCTGCCGAGGCGAAGAGATAGAACCGGCGGATCTGGCCATCGCCGCCGCGCGCTCGTCCACCCCGCCGCTTGAAAACATGAGCATCGACGAGGTCGAGGCCCTGCTCATCCGCAAGGTTCTGCGCCGCTGCGACGGCAACATCTCGCAGGCCGCGGAGTCTCTCGGACTCAGCCGCTCCGCGCTCTATCGCCGCATCGAGAAATATGGGCTATGAGAAAGGTGTGCGCAGCCGCCGCTCGGCCGTCCGCCGGGCGTGGCTGTTCTGTTTTTTGCTAGCGGTGCCCGCGCTGGCCTTCACCGGATTTCTTTTTTACCAGCAACAAATCTCTCTCGCGCCGGCTCTACTGCTCATCGCTTGTCTGCTGCTTTACCTCGCGCTGGTGGCCGCTGCGCTCATTGACAGCATTATCCGCCCCTTGCAGACGCTTTCCAATGTAGTGTCATCGCTGCGCGAGGGCGACTATTCTTTTCGCGCTCGCGGGGCGCGCTCGAGCGAAAGCGGGAATCAGGATGCGCTCAGCGAACTGGCATGGGAGGTAAACGCGCTTGCCGACCTGCTGCAAAAGCAAAGGGTCCGGTCGCTGGAAGCTACGGCTCTGCTGGCGCGCATTCTTGAAGTGATGCACACGCCACTGTTTGCATTTGACCGCGATAATCGGCTGCAGTTGGTCAACGACGCCGGCGCGCGGTTGTTGGAAATGCCTCACGCACGCTGCTTCGGCCGCAGCGCGCACGAGCTGAATCTTGAAGGCCTACTCGCCTCGTCGGACCAGACGATACACTCTTTTGGCGCGAAGACCTCGCGCTGGCTACTGCGAAAGGCCGCCTTTCGCCAGGACGGCGCGCCCCACACGATGCTGCTGTTGGCCGACGTGAGCCTTCCGCTGCAGGAAGAGGAACAGATGGCGTGGAAGCGGCTGATTCGCGTTCTCGGCCACGAGCTTTCCAACTCGCTGGCGCCCATCAAATCCATTGCAGGCAGCCTGCTGGCGCGGGCAGACGCGATGGGCGGAGACGATGCTACCGCGCACGATTTTCGTCGCGGCCTGGGCGTGATCGAGAGCCGCGCGGATGCGTTGCATCGTTTTGTGCAGTCTTATAGGCAGCTTGCACAGTTGCCCCCGCCGCACCTGAAGCCGGTGCCGCTGGCGGCGCTGCTGGAGCGCGTGGTGCTGCTGGAGCAGCGATTGCCGGTGCAGCTCGATCCCGGCCCGCCAGTGGTTCTTTG
The DNA here is from genome assembly GCA_003142015.1 of Acidobacteriaceae bacterium. Taxonomy (GTDB): domain Bacteria; phylum Acidobacteriota; class Terriglobia; order Terriglobales; family Acidobacteriaceae; genus Telmatobacter. The sequence goes on from PLOI01000049.1 coordinate 42,970, forward strand.
CGCGGACCCCGACCAGTTGGAGCAGATGTTCATCAACCTGCTGGCCAACGCTGTGGATGCGTCGCTGGCCAATGGAGCGCAGCCGGTGCGTGCAAGCTGGCAGCTTGCGGGAGAGTCCGCGACGGTTACTATTGAGGACCGGGGCCTGGGCATCGCCAACACTGAGAATCTTTTTGTGCCGTTCTATACCACCAAGCCGGCGGGCAGCGGCGTGGGGCTGGCTCTGGCGCAGCAGATTGCCCACGCGCACGGCGGCGAAATTCGCCTCGTCAATCGCGACGATGGTGAAGGAGCGCGCGCTATTGTGCGATTGCAGGTAATGCAGTCCTGAAACATTTTTGCTTTGTGGCCTCCCACCCTTGCGACAGGAAAAAGTCGCAAGGATGGGGCACGGGACTTTTTCTCAGCAACGGGCTATCGAAGAAACCTACTTTTGTGCGGTTTGCATTGGCTTTTGCGCTGCTGGAGTCGGCGGATTGACCTGGGCGTTGAGGAAGTTGGTCAGGTCGTCGATGTCCTGTTTGGTGCCGACCATGGGCGGCATGAACCGGCGGTAAGGCGAGTCGGGCTTGTAGTCATGGAGCATTGAAATGAAGCTGCGGATGTTGGCTTGGTCGCGTCCGGCGAGGAGTTTTGCGAGAGGCCGGTAGCCGTTGAGCGTGTGACAGGAGCCGCATTCGCCGCGGAAGATGGCCTCGCCGCGGGAGTAACTCGGTTGAGAAGCGTACGAGCTCCACTGGCGCTCTTGTTCAGGCGATACGAGTATCTCAAGATGCTTGGCATGGGATTCATCGTAATCATTCCAGACCCACATCGAGTGGGCCAGATAGCCCTCCTGATTGATGCGCGCAACATACGGGACGCGGACGCCGTTCGAGAACATCCAGCGGCCGATGACGTAGGGCTTGCGCAACATCTCGCGAGAATATTCGCCCGCGCCGGTCGCCATCAGCGCCAGTAGCAGCAAGGCAATAGCGTGCGAGAGGTTGAAGTCTCGTGGATTGCGATAGGCGAGGAAGTAAGCGACGCCCACGATGGTGGCCGAGGTGATGATGATGAGCAGGGCGATGCGCGTGATGACGGAGAAAGTTCCGGAGCCGATGGTGTCAATGCCCAGGCTGAGCAGCGCGCGCTGCGAAGCGGGAACCATCCAGAGATACCAGATGAGGATGAAGGGCGTAGCAACGAAGGAAGGCACCAGCCATTTCACGCTCCACTTGACAAGGCTGGTTTTGAGCTCCGGCTGCTTGTCGCCGTCGATGCGGCTGGCGGTGATGAGCGCCCAGATGCCGGCCAGCGCGCAGCATACGCAGGTGCGCAGGAAGAGGCTCGGCCAGTAAGTCGGATTGAAGAAGGCGTACCAGAATTTGCTCGCCTCATGACCTGTTCCGGCGACGGCCAACCAGGTGTCGCCGGGCGTGAGCATGAAGGTAAGAATGCCGTTGATGATGATGAGCGTAAAGGCAGAAGCGCCGGCATAAACCCAGCCGACTTTGAGGTGCAACTTGGGGTCGATCTTGCCCCAGGTGGTGTAGTAGACGGCGATGGTGGTCAGTTCGACGAGAAAGAAGACCCACTCCATGGCCCATCCGAAGACGAAGTTATGAATCAGCGTGCTGGTGGCTTCAGGGTGCGTGAGGCCGATGGCGAACCAGATTCCCACGCCGCTGACGGTGCCGAAGACGGCGGTGAGGATGAGGAAAAATTTGGAGTAGACAGCCAATTGTGTGAGCCAGGCGTCGCGCAATGGGCCTTCTGGCATACGCATGGCTTTGCGCTCGGCGAGCGGCAGATAGAGGCCGCCGCCCACGGCAAACTGCGAGATCATGACGTGGAAGATGGCGATGATGCCGATCACCCAGCCCGAGCCGAGAATTGGAATGTCCCAGAATGGATAGTTCATTTTTTCTTCCTTACCGAATCGTCCAATAACCAATGACAGTGGTGGCCAGCAGGGCGAATACCGCCAGCAAGCCGAAGTAGTGTGCGGCGCGGGCGCGCTGTCCGAATTCCTTGCCTCTGTCGTAGAAGGGAATCAGAATCCAGAGCACGATGCCGAGCGTGAACAAGAGGATACCCGCTATCTCGCCGGCTTCACCTTGAAGCACGACGCCCAATAACTTAAGCATCTCGAAGGGGCTCATGAAATACCACTCGGGATGAATGCCGACGGGCGCGGGCGCAAGGGGATCAAATGGTTTGCCCAGCGACCAGGGAAAGACCGAGGCCAGCAGAGCGAGAATGTTGAGCGAGATGAGCCACATGGCCAGGTCTTTGCGCAGGAAGTTGGGCAGGAAGGGCATGGTCTTGCGCTCAGAGGCAGGCTTGGCTTCTTCGCTCGGGGGCGCGGCGTTGCCGTAGCGCTGGACTAACCAGAGGTGAAAGCCGAGCAGCGGCACAAATATAGCCGGCAGCACCACGACGTGCAGAGCAAAGAAGCGCTGCACGGTGAAATCGCTCACATCGGGGCCGCCGCGCAGCATATTGGCGATGGCCTCGCCTATCCCTGGAATCGCCGACGGAATCTGCAGGCCGACCTTGGTGGCGAAGTAACTCAACTCATCCATGGGCAGCAGATACCCGGAGAAACCAAAAACCGATGCCACCCCCAGCAACGCCATGCCACTGAGCCAGCCAAGCTCGCGCGGCTTGCGGTAGGCCTTCATGAAGTAGACCGAGAACATGTGCACCAGGATGGAGAAGATCATCAGGCTGGCGGCCCAGGCGTGCGCCGAGCGGATCAGCCAGCCGAAGTTCATCACAAACGTGATTTGACGGACCGACTCGTAGGCGTCGGCGCCGGGGCGGTAGTAAACCAGCAGCAACACGCCGGTGAAGCACTGAACGATGAAGAGGAACAGCGAGATGCCGCCCCAGTAGTACCAGAAGGATTGGGAGTGGACGGGGACGGTCTTGTGGCGCGCAAAGGCGGCCAGCTCAGAGAGGCCCAGACGCTCATCGACCCAATCGTAAACGGAGCTTGCAACGGTCTTTGAAGTCATGCGGCAATCCTTGGGATTTGGATCCTGTTCGCGTTACGCAAGAGAAACATTCACGCCGGTATCATTGACGGCCACTTTGAAGAGCTTGAGCGGCTTTGGAGGCGGGCCGCTGACGTTGGCGCCGGTGTACGGGTTGTAAACGCCGCCGTGGCAGGCGCAGTGGATGCGGTCAGCCTGCGGCTCATACTGCACGGTGCAGCCCAAGTGCGTGCAGACCGCGGTCATGGAGATCCAGCGGCCGTCCTCATGGTGAATCAGGAGAGCCGGAGAGCGGCCGAATTTGTACATCAGCACCGAACCCAAGGGCAGCTTCTGCGCGTCCTTGAGCGTAACCTCGGTGACTGCAGTGGCGTTCATCGCCATCTCCTCGGGCGAGGCCAGATAACGGTAGACGGGATAGGCGAGGGCCGCGGTGTAAGCGAGGCCCGCGATGCCGGCAGCGGCCAGAAAAGCGCGGCGGGTATTCCTTTCGCCGGGCTCCTCGATAATATTTGCGGCAGGATTTGTCTGTTCGTTCATAACAATCTCTTCGCGGGGATTAGGCCGCGTCCTCCATGACTTTTCTGGCGCGAGCCACGACGGAGACGAGCCAGCCGATGACGCCGACGCCGCCAACAAAGAGCGCCAGGAACAGGCCCACGACCCACCAATTGGTTTCCACGGCGCGATCCCAGACGTTGTAGCCCTTGGCGAGCAGGGTGAGGTCGCGTACACCGTCGCGATAGACGACCAAGGTGATCTCGATGAGGACGGCAAGCAGGACGCCGGCCCAACTGAACAGGCCGAGCGCGCCGGCGGAGAGTTTGGCGAATCCGGCGACGGCGGCGACGAGAACGGCTAGCGCTACGAGGACCAGCCAACTGTAACCGGCAAAGCCCGCGAACTTGTAGAGCGCATCGGTGCGCAGGCCGGTTTTGACGATCTCCGGCTGCACACCGGCGGCCCACAACCCAGCCGCCAGATAGACGATACCGAAGACCGCAGCCACCTTGCCGCCGAGAGGAGCGAGAAATCGCTTCTCTTCCGCTGTGAAGGTCGAGCGGCCCGCCAGATACACCAGCCAGAGTCCGCCGATGAAGAGTCCGCCAGCCAACATCATCAGCCAGCGCGGAGTGAGCGTGGGGTCGCCCGTGGGCAGATACGCGCCCATGGCCGAGGCGGAGTACATCTGGCGCCAGACCTCGGGCCTCAGCATGAGCGTCATATTGGTGGAGAGCAGGCGGGCGATGCCACCTGCGAGCAGCCACGCGCTCAGGCCGACCCACCATGCGGATTTGCCGGCCTCAAGACGCGCGGTGAAGCGATAAAGCAGCCAGTAGGTCAGCGTGAGGAGGCCGATGATCGAGATCCAGTAGATCCCGATCAGCACGCTGCTGGTGTAAAGCGCGCGGCCATAGAGCACCTGGGCAAAGAGGAGCGGCGGCACGGCGAGGTTGATGACAAATGTCATGACGACGGTGAGCCGGCGCGCAAGCGCTCGCGCGGTGACGAGCGACGCTGGCGAGTGGCGGAAGAGGCTGAGCAGAACCGCCAGCAGCAGTCCGCCCAACAGCATCTCCACGGCGACAAAATGCAGAGCGAGCGTGACGATATGCAGCAGTTTCAAGAGCCATATCGGCGCCGGCAAGGGAATTGGGTCAACTGCGGGAAAGGATTGCATCGTGCCTTTCGAAACCCTCGAGGTTGTTTTTTAGACTAGCATGGTCCAAAATGCCGTCTGTGACGGCAGTCACATTACGAAGAATCGCGTTCAGATTGCCTGTCGCCACACAGCACGGAACGATACTATACCCTGGCTTTCGCCGAGCGAGGCCAGGGAAGAAAATATGTTTTGCTCTGCAGTTTGATTCGCGTTTGTGGAACGCCTGCGAGGCCGGGCGCTTGCAAATTCGAGTTGGGAGTGTTTCAATCTGGTTATTGAAACAGGGGTGCTCCACGAGGTGGGGCTGAGAAATACCCTAGAACCCGATCCGGATAATACCGGCGTGGGAAGCTTTCGTAGCCGAACGGCCTTCTTCCTCGAATTTCAGCGTTCTCTTGTTTCATGAAAGTTAGAAACAAGGGGAATCCATGTTCAGTTTCGCTGCCGCCGGTTCGGTCCATATCGCATCGCAATCATTCGAGCTCTTTGAGCCAGCCCAAGAACGCCGTGGCCCGGGTGTCCGATTCTTTCCGCGCAAACGGCGTGAGTCAAGCCGGTTGCTCTGGGCGGCGGTATTGCTGCTCTGCTGTCTGGCCGCGCCTATGGGCGCAATTGCACAGAATCCCACGCCCAACACCGGCGGCAATACAACGCCGCCGCCCGCGCCCAAGCCGGCTGGGCCAGCACAGAAGATTCCGCGCGTGACCACCACGGTGGTGGTGCATGGCGAGACGCAAGACGAGTATCTTCCTGAGGCTGTCACGGTAGGCAATCTGGATGGCATGCCGCTGGAGCAGGCGCCGCTTTCGGCTACGGTGGTAACGCGCGAGCTGCTCAACGATCAAGGCGCGCGCGTGCTTTCCGATGTGGTGAAGAACGACGCTTCCATCGGAGAGGATTACGCGCCGGTGGGCTACTACGGAGACTTCGAGGTTCGCGGCTTTCCCATCGATCTGGCCACTGGCCTGGAGATCAACGGCATGACCATTGCCGGCGAGCAGGATGTGCCGCTGGAAAACAAGCAGAGCGTCGAGTTTCTCAAAGGCATCGCCGGCGTGGAGAGCGGCGTGGCCTCGGCCGGGGGGCTGATCGATTACGTGACCAAAAGACCAACTACAATCGAGGCCGTTGATCTGGCCAGCGATCATCGCGGCAGCACTTACGGCGCCGTCGATTTAGGCCATCTCTTCGGTAGCCGCAAGCAGGTGGGTGCGCGCATCAATCTGGCCGGCGAGAAAATCATGAGTTATGTGAACGACGCCAACGGATGGCGCGCGGTGGGCGCGGGCGCGGCTGATTGGCACATCAGCCCCAAAGCGATTTTGAAGGGCGACTTCGAATATCAGCACAAGGTGGAGCGCTCGGTTTGCGGTTATCAGCTACTGGGCGGAACGACCGTGCCCGATCTCGACAAAGTGTATCCTTCGACGATGCTGGGCGAGCAGTCGTGGGAAAAGCCGAATACCTTTGACACATTCAATACCGGTTCGCGATTGGACTACGATTTGCCCCACGCGTGGCGCGTCTTCGCCGAGGCGAGTTATAGCCATTCGCTGATCGACGATAACGTGATTTATGCCTACGGAACGCCGTTCGACGCGAATGGCAATGTTGATTGCCCCGGCGCACCGAATGCGCCTGCCTACTTTTTCTGTCCCGCAGTCCCCGGAATTACTGAGGGCGGCGACTATGGCATCTACGATTATCGCGACCCCGGCGAACTGCGCATTGATGCGCAGTTCGAGGCACTCATAACTGGCCACATCAAAACCGGAGCCATCACACACGACTTGACTGGAGGCGGCGAGTTATTTCTGCGCAGCGTCCAACAGCCGGGTGCGCCCTCGTCCAATGCGCCCGACTGGGTGACGGACGGCTCGGTGTACAACTACATCGGCTCGGAGAATATCTATCAGCCGGATGTGCCGTTTCCGGGCGCAACGGATGCCAATGGCGTACGATTGCAGGCTGGTCCCCGCGCTCTCTGGGAAGATAGTCATCAATCGGCCGCTGTGGTGCAGGACCGAATTCATTTGCCCGCGCACATTCAATTGCTCGCCAGCGGCCGGGAAGATTCCCTGCGCGACAACAACTACTCCCTTAGTGCAACCAGCCCCAGCACCCCGCCCACCATCACGGACAAACTTATCTGGCTGCCGCAATACGCTGCCACTTACAACCCGGTGGATAGCCTGACGCTATATGGAAACTATGGAGTGCTGTTATCGCTGGGACCGCAAGGGCCGTGGTGGGTGGATAACGCCAATCAGTTTCTGAGCCCGTTTACGACAAGGCAGTCTGAGGTCGGAGTGAAATACGAGCCAGGCCAGCGCATCCTGATTACTACAGATCTCTTTCACATGCGCGCGCCGTTCTTCTATCCCAAGACGCTCTCTGGCCCCGACAGCTTTTGCCCCAGCGGCAATCCGGGCGATCAATGCTTTGAGTCCGAAGGGCGCGAGACGCACGACGGCATTGAGTTGAACGCGGAAGGAAAAGCAACAAACCGTCTGCGGTTGACAGCTTCGGCGGCGGCAATCCGGGCTATCTCCAGCGATACCGGCACGCCGGCCTTTGATCACAAGCAAGTGCTCAATGCGCCGCATCTGCGCACCGCAATGTTTGCGGACGTGCTTGTGCTGAAATCGCGCGGGCTGCATCTGATGCCGGGATGGAGTTACACCGGCCGCAAAGAGGCCACGCGCGACGATCTGGTGAGCGTGCCCGGTTACAACCTTTTCAACCTGGGTGCGCGATACACGCCCGGCGGCGAGCAGGGCCGCCTGACGCTGCGGCTTTATGCCGATAACATTACCGACAAACGCTACTGGAAGGACACCGGAGCGAGCTACGGCGACACCTTCATACACCTGGGCGCGCCGACAACGGTGCGGCTCTCGGCTCACTACACTTTTTAATTTTGTGAATGAGCGTGGAGGATGCACGAGCGATGAGCATGACGGCAAAGGCGCATGGATTGGATGGAAGTCTGATGGAACCGGACTGGCCGCCGCTGATGCTCGCCGAGGTGCGCTCGCTTTTGGCAGTGTTTCCCGGATGCGGCGAGCCTATCGAGATTGTGTCGGTGAGTCCGCGGCCGTTTTCCGCGGCAAGCGTGGTGGCAACGGGCAGCGGGCGAGTTTTTATCAAGCGGCATCACCGGACGGTGCGCGACCGCCAGGGATTGCTTGAGGAACATCGCTTTCTGAATCATCTGCGAGAGCATGGCGCGCGGGTGCCGCGCGTCTTTATCGCCTCATCGGGTGAGACAGCCATCGAATGCGGCGAATGGATTTTCGAAGTGCACGAAGCGCTTGCGGGCGTTGACATCTATGAAGAGGCGCTCTCCTGGACGCCGTTTCGCTCAACCACGCACGCGCGCTCGGCGGGCGAGGCGCTGGCGCGGCTGCATTTGGCATCGCAAGAATTCGACGCGCCGCTACGCAAAACCGAACCGCTGGTGGCGGGCTTTACGATCTTTGCCTCCGATGACGCAGGCGCGGCTATGGAGCGCTACTTGGCGGCGCGACCCGCACTTGCCGAAGATGCGGTTGCACGTGAGGGCTGCAAGGAGGCGCTCGAATTGTTGGCGCCGTTTCATGCACGACTGCGGCCACTTCTTCCCGCGCTGAAACCATTGTGGACGCACAACGATCCGCACGCCTCCAATTTTTTGTGGAGCGATGCGTCCGACAAAGCGCGGGCCATCGCGGTGATCGACTTTGGCCTTGCCGACCGCACTAACGCTGTGCATGATCTGGCGCAGGCGATCGAACGCAACATTGTGGAATGGCTTGATCTGATCAAAGACTCTACGCGCGGAGAAAATGTGCGCGTGCATGTTGATCACCTGGAGGCGATGCTCGATGGCTATGAATCGGTGCGGCCGCTGAACGATGCGGAGGCCGCTGCCCTTGCGCCGATGACTGCGCTCTGCCACGCGGAGTTTGCGCTGAGCGAGGCTGACTATTTTCTGGGTGTGCTGCATTCAAAGGAGAAGGCGCGGCTAGCCTCGATCGATTATCTGGTGGGCCATGCGCGATGGTTTCGCGGCATGGGCGGGCAGAAGCTGCTGGATGCAATTCAGCGATGGGCCGGGATGCGAGAACGGTAAGGAGCAGAGCCTGTGGGAGCTGAAGACTGATGCACTGGACTGCGATAGCGAACTACTTGGCCGCGAATTGGATGGAAGATGCGGGTGTCCTCACCACCGTGGTGGGCATCTGGCTGACTACGCGCCGCAAACTTATCTGTTGGCCGGTGGTGTTGATCTCCGACGTACTTTACCTGATTGTGTTTTACCGCGTTCGCTTGTATTCCGATGCACTGCTGCAGATATTCTTTCTGGCGTTCACGCTGTACGGTTGGTGGTATTGGTGGCGCGGAATGCGCGAAGTGGGCGAGGTGCGCGTGGTGCGGCTGACTCTGCGCAACATGTTAGCGGGATTGGCGGCTGGAGCTGCGGGCAGCGTGCTGCTGGGGTTGCTGATGGAGCAGATTGGTGCGGCACTGCCTCGTCTGGATGCGACTCTGATGAGTTACAGCCTGGTGGCCAGTTGGTGGCAAACGCGGAAGCACACGGCCAATTGGTGGCTTTGGATTGCGGTGGACCTGGCCTATATCGGCGAATACCTTTACAAAGGTCTTCAGCCGACCGCGGCGCTCTATGCGTTGCTTGTTGCCCTGGCGGTGCTGGGACTGCGCGATTGGCGCCGCGCGGCGACGGCTCAGATTGCGGCCTGAACCACGTTATGCAGCTGCTCGCCGGCAATGTAGCGGCGCAACTCATCCGCGGCGGTGCGCAGGGAACGAGGAGCGAACTGCGGACTGGAGCCGGCCACGTGAGGCGTGAGCAGCAGGTTGGAGCAACTCCACAACGGGTGGCCATCAGGCAGCGGCTCGGGATCTGTGACGTCGAGAGCGGCGCGAATGTGGCCGGCATTGAGCGACTCAACCAATGCATCTGTGTCCACAATAGGACCGCGTGCGGCATTGACCAGAAGCGCGCCTTGCCGCATCAGAGAGAGCTGGCGCGTGCCGATCAGATGGTGCGATTCAGTAGTTGACGGCAGGATCAGAATCACAATCTCAGCTTGCGGCAACAGATTGTCGAGTTCGCTGACGGCATGAACCGGCGGCTTGCTGCGCGCGGTGCGAGCCACGCGCACCAGTTCGACATGGAAGGGCCCGAGCATGCGCTCGATCTCTCTGCCGATGGCGCCGCAGCCCACCAGCAACATATTCTTGCCCGTAAGTTCTTCTAGCATGACGGGCGGATAAAGCGGCCGCGCATCGCCGGTGATTTGCGCGTAATGAGCGCTGGCCTCGAATCGGCGCTTCCATACACCGGAATGCTGCACGTCGAGGTAAAGCGGCACGTACTTCAGCATGGTAAGAATGGCGCTGAGGGTCCACTCGGCGGTGGAGATGCTATGCGCGCCATGAGCATTGCAGATAGTGACGTGCGGCCCTGCCACGCCGGGGATCCACTCCGTGCCGGTCATCAGCGACAGGATCAGACGCACACCGCGCAACCGCGGCCAGACGCGCATGGCCCGCGTGGGATAAGGATTCGGAATCCAAACGTCGATTTCGATGTCGTGATCAAGATTGTCGGGCAGAGGGATGAGTTCGATTCCCGGAGGGAAATCGCGCAACAACTCCGCGGATATTGTGGCTGGGTATCCTACACGCAACATGGGAAATGTCTCCCTGGGGAAACAAAATTCTGTGCTAAATACTACATGAGATGTGATGTTCCACGCGGCCTCTTGACCCGTATTTCTTTTGCAATAGGACAAAAATCAGATCGCTAGCAATTCCGTATAGACGGCCATGCCGACTACGGCATCGATGCCGAGGACGTCCAGTTCATCCACTTCCTGCTGGCTGCAAATGCCGCCGGCCACGATGAGTTGCCGTTGGGTGAGCTTGCGCAGGCGCGCGGCCGTGGCGATGGGAAATCCCTGCATCAACCCTTCGCCGTCTACGTGCGTGTAGAGAAATGCGCCGACATACGGATCAAGCTGTGGAATCGCTTCATCTGGAGTGAGCGCAACCTGCTCCTTCCAGCCTTTGACGGCGATGCGGCCGTTCTTGGTGTCTATACCGGCCACGACACGCTCCGCGCCAACGGCAGCGGCCAGCGCGGCGGCAAATTCGGTGTTGACCGCCCCCGCTTCCGAGAAGAGAGCAGAGCCGAAGATGACGCGCTTCGCTCCGGCATCGAGCACCTGACGGGCGCGTTCAATCGTGTGAATGCCGCCACCAGCCTGAACGGGCAACCGCTTGGCAATTTGCGCGACAAGTTTTGAATTGTCACCTTGACGCATGGCCGCGTCGAGATCGATTAGCTGGACTAACGGGAATTTGGAAAATTTTTCGATCCAATATTCGAAGTCGTCGAAGGCAAGCCGCAGTTTTTCTCCCTGCACAAGCTGGACAATCTGACCGCCCAGCAAATCAATGGAAGGAATCAGCATGGCAGCCTCACGGAGACGCCGGCCTTGGCCAACTCTTCCTTGAGCGAGCGCGCGCTGGAAACGCCGAAGTGGAAGATGCTTGCCGCGAGTGCGGCGTCGGCCTTGCCGCGCCCGAAGACATCGACAAAGTGATCGACGGTTCCAGCGCCGCCCGAGGCGATGACGGGAATGTTGACGGCCTCGCTGACGGCAGCGGTCAGCTCGCAATCGAAGCCGGTGCGCATTCCGTCGGAGTCCATTGATGTAAGCAGGATTTCGCCTGCGCCGTGTGCTTCGGCTTCGCGCGCCCACTCGACCACGCGGCGGCCAGTCAGCTTTCGCCCGCCTTGCACGAGTACCTGCGCGTCGCGCACTGGGTCGGCGGCCTCGGGATCACGTCGCGCATCGATGGCGACGACGACGGCCTGCGCGCCGAAGCTGCGGCCGATGGCGTCGATCAACATAGGGTCGGCGAGCGCGGCGGAGTTCACGCTGACTTTATCAGCGCCGGCCTCGAAGACTTGCGCCGCATCGTCGGCGGAGCGAATGCCGCCGCCTACGCAAAAGGGAACGAATAACTCGCGCGCGGTACGGCGCACTGTGTCGAGCAGCGTCTGCCGGCCTTCATGCGTTGCGGTAATGTCGAGCAGCACAATTTCGTCGGCTCCTTCGCGGGCGTGACGCGCGGCCTGGGTGGCCGGATCGCCGGCATCAATGAGATCGACAAACTGCACGCCCTTGACGACTCGGCCGTCACGCACATCGAGACAGGCGATGATGCGCTTGGTGATCATTCATTTCCTTCCCACTTGAGAAAGTTGCCGAGAATCTTGAGTCCGGTTTCGCCGGATTTTTCTGGGTGGAACTGGACTCCCATCACATTTCCACGCTCGACGGCTGAGGCGAAAGGCTCGATGTAGTGGGTGATGGCCGCAGTGTCGGCTGTTACTGGAACTTTGTAGGAGTGAGTGAAGTAGACGTACTCGCCTGGATCGATGCCGGCAAGAAGGCGCGAGTTAGGGCGGATTTCCAGCGAATTCCATCCGACGTGCGGGACTTTTTCTTTGCTCTCCGAGAAACGCGTACACGATTCCGTGAAATGTCCGAGGCCCGGCTGCTCGGGCGCTTCGCTTGATCCCGCGTAGAGCCACTGCATACCGACACAGATGCCGAGAAAAGGTACGCCACGCGCAATCGCCGCGCGAATCGCGGCCGTGAGGCCGGTTGCGTCGAGCCTCTGAGTGGCTGCAAAATGGCCCACGCCGGGAAGCACAATGCGCTCAGCTCTCTCGATGGGAGCGAGGTCGCCATCGGTTACTTCGGCTTCCGCGCCCAGATGGCGCAGAGCCTTGAGCACCGAGGTGAGATTGCCGGCCTTGTAGTCGATCACCGTTACGCGCATCAGAGCAGTCCCTTCGTTGAAGGCAGCATCTTTCCTAATTGTTTGTCGCGGGAGCAGGCCACGCGCAGCGCGCGCGCGAAGGCTTTGAAAATGGCTTCGATCTTGTGGTGATTGGAGCGGCCATACATGGTCTTGACGTGAACGTTGGCGCGTGCTCCGCGCGCAAAGCCTTCAAAGAAGTCCGTAACCAGTTCGGTTTGCAGGTCGCCGACCAGGCGCGTGCGGACTTTGGTTTCGACGGCAAAGGCCGCGCGTCCGCTCAGGTCCACGGCCGCAATCGCGAGAGTCTCGTCCATCGGCATGAGGAAGTAACCTGCGCGCAGAATGCCGCGTTTGTCGCCGAGGGCTCGATCGAATGCCTCGCCGAGCGCGATGCCAACATCTTCGACTGTGTGGTGCTGATCCACATCGAGGTCGCCGTCGCATTTGAGTTCGAGATCGAAGGCGCCGTGGCGTGTGAACAGCTCCAGCATGTGATCGAAGAAGCGAATGCCGGTGGCGATTTTGTATTGCCCGCTGCCTTCAATGGTGAGTTTGACGGCGATGCGCGTCTCGGTGGTGTTGCGAGCGAAACTGGCGGTGCGCAGGACAACGGGTTTGGCCTGTTTCTTGGGCGTCACTGAGCGCCTCCTTTCATGTTGAGTGTGGCCAGTACTTCATTGAGCGCGAACGCAGCCTGGCGCATCTGTTCTCGCGTTCCAATGGTGATGCGCACGCGGCCATCGCAGCCTGGATCGCTGGAGCGGTCGCGGACGAGTACGCCGGCGGCGCTCATGTGGCGCGTGAACTCCTTGTGCTGCGCGCCGATTTCAATGAGAACAAAGTTGGCTTGGCTGGGCCAGCGGCGAACTCCGGCTTGATCGAGCGCGGCCTCGAACTCCGCGCGCGCGGTTAGAACTTCGGAGACGTACCAATCGATATATGCGGCATCTTCGAGCGCGGGCGGCAGGCACGCCAGAGCAAGCGAGTTCACGCTGTAAGGAGAGAGCACACGCTTGACCCAGCGCATCAACTCCGCCGGACCGGCTAAGAGGCCGAGGCGCAATCCGGCGAGGCCATAGGCTTTGGAGAAGGTGCGCGCGACGATGAGATTGGGCACCGTGCCGATGAGATCGATGACGGTTTCGCCGTGGAAGTGGAAATAAGCTTCATCGACCAGCAGTACGGCTTGAGGAGCGCGCGCGGCAATCTCAAGCAATTGAGCGCGCGTGGCCGCAGAGCCGGAAGGGCTGTTGGGGTTGGCGATCGCGATGATCTTGGTGCGCGGCGTGACGGCTGCAAGCAGGCGCTCGAAGGGAAATTTCAGGTCGTCTCCGGCAAGCACCGAAACCACGCGGGCATCGGTGGCAGAGGCATAGATCTCGTACATTGTGTATGTCGGAACGGGCAGCAGGAGTTCGTCGCCGTCTTCAAGGAAGGCCTCAAAGAGCACGTGAATGGCTTCGTCCACGCCGTTGGTGAGCGCGACCTGCGTGGACGCAAGGCCGAGATACGCGGCGACGATGGCCTCGACCGGCTCGCGCTCGGGATAGCGCGTGAGGCTTCCCGCACTGATTCTGCCCAGCACCTCGCGCACTTTGGGCGAGCAGGCCACTGTGTTTTCGTTGAAGTCCAGGCGCAGCGTGTCGCGGCAGCCGAGCGGAGGGTGATACTCCTTCATGGCCTGTACACGGGCGCGCGGCACGGGGATGACATTTGTTGCGGCTTCAGTCACGAGTCCTCCTCCTATGTAAGCGTGCGCGAATGGATTCGGCGTGGGCGGTGAGTCCTTCGGCTTCGGCCAGCAGGACAGCGCGCAGGCCGAGTGTGCGCAGACCCTGTGACGAATACTGCTGCACGGTGATGAGCTTGACGAAGTCGTTGACGCTGAGGCCGCCGCGGACACGCGCCATGCCGCCGGTGGGCAGCGTGTGATTGGGCCCGGAGATGTAATCGCCCATGGGCTGCGCGGACCAGCGACCCACGAAGACCGATCCCGCGTTCTGCACCCAATCGAGATCGCTTGCGGAGTCTACGGTGAGGTGCTCGGGCGCCAGGCGATTGGTGATGGCGCGGGCTTCGTCCAGGCTTGTTGCAATTATGGCCAGGCCGTTGCGGTCGAGGGCCTGGCGCGCGACGGGATTGTTGCGGCTGCGCAGCTTAGTTTCGGCAATGACCTCTTTGGCGAGATCGGCGCGCGTGGTGATGAAGATGGCCAGCGCCTCCGGATCGTGCTCGGCCTGCGCAACCAGGTCGGAGGCAATGCAAGCCGCGTTGCCGCGTTCGCTGGTGACGACAATCTCCGTGGGACCTGCGAGCATGTCGATGGCGCAGTCGAAGGCGATGAGACGCTTGGCGCCGGTGACATAGAGATTGCCGGGGCCGACGATTTTATCTACACGCGGAATGGATGCAGTTCCATAGGCCAGCGCGGCAATGGCGTGCGCACCGCCGAGGCGGTAGAATTCGGTAATGCCGAGCAGGTGTGCGGCTGCGAGAGTTTCCAATGCGGGTTTCGGCGAAACCACCGCAATGCGCTCGACGCCCGCGACCTGCGCGGGAACGGCGGTCATCAGCAGCGTGGACGGCAGCGGATGACGGCCGCTGGGCACATAGCAACCCACCGATCCGAGAGGCCGAACAAGCTGACCTGTGGTGAGGCCGGGGATAGGCTCATCGCTGAATGAGGCGGGCAGTTGGGAAACGGCAAAGCGGCGAATCTGCTCAGCCGCTTTTGTGAGCGCTTCTTGCATCACGGGAGTGATTGCGTTCCATGCAGCGGCCATCTCGTCGGGAGTAACGCGCAGAGAGCTCGCGCCAGCCAGGCCGTCGAATTGAGCGGCATAGCGGAGCAGTGCGCGGTCGCCCTGTTTGCGCACGTCGGCGACGATACGCTTGACGGCGGGCAGCACGGTATCGAGCGCCGCGCCGCCACGCCGTTCGAGAGCGGCGAGGATTTCCGCCGTTTGTTCCGCGCCGCGTCCTTTGGTCCGGATCGTCTTCATTCATTGCCTCCGGTCTAGAGCACGACTTTGTTGAGCGGGTATTCGACGATGCCCGTTGCCTTCGCTGCTTTGAGTTTTGGGATCACGTCTCGAGCAACACGCTCATCGACGATGGTGTTGACCGCGACCCAGTCGGAGTTGCTCAGCTGGGAGATAGTGGGCGAGTTGAGCGCGGGCAGCACGGCGAGAACCGCATCGAGATCGGCGCGCTGCACATTGAGCATGAGGCCCACCTGCGATTGCGCATCGATGGCGCCGCGCAACATGAGCGCAATCTGATCAAGTTTCTCGCGCTTCCAGGGATCGGCGAGAGTCTTCTTGCCGGCGATGAGATGCGTTTCGCTTTCCATGACCGTGTCGATGATCTTGAGGTGGTTGGCCTTGAGCGAGCTGCCGGTCTCAGTAACTTCGACGATGGCGTCGGCCAGCATAGGCGGCTTTACTTCCGTTGCGCCCCAACTGAATTCGACCTTGACATTGACGCCCTTGGCGGCGAAGTAACGCTTGCTGACTTCGACCAATTCAGTAGCGACGATTTTGCCTTCGAGATCTTCGGCCTTTTCAAAGCCGCTGCCTTCAGGAACCGCGAGTACCCAGCGCACCTTGCGGCGGCTCTGCTTGGCATAAGTGAGAGTGGTGACGCTGGTGACAGCAAGGCCGCTTTCGACGACCCAGTCGATGCCGGTGAGTCCGGCGTCGAGCACGCCGTGGTCAACGTAACGAGCCATCTCCTGCGCGCGAATCAACATGCACTCAATTTCCGTGTCGTCGATGGATGGAAAGTAAGAGCGGCCGTCGGCGTAGATGTTCCAACCGGCGCGCTTGAAGAGAGCAATGGTGGCATCCTGCAAACTGCCTTTGGGAATACCGAGTCTCAGCTTGTTAGCCACGAGTTATCTCCTTATTTGCGCCGGATGGCTGGTTTGCGCCGGCCACGGTCAGTGGTTTGGTGAAGCAACTGACCGTGCCCTCGTGGCATACGAGTCCGTCGCCTTCGACAACCACGCGAAATAACAGCGTGTCGTTGTCGCAGTCGGTTGCGGCGGAGACCACGCGCAGGCGGTTGCCGCTGGTTTCGCCCTTCATCCACAGCTTCTGGCGCGTGCGGCTCCAGAAGGTTACAAAGCCGGTCTCAAGGGTTTTGGCATAACTGACGGGGTTGAGAAAGCCCAGCATCAGCACTTCGCCGGTACTCGCATCCTGCACAATGCCGGGCGCGAGGCCGTCCATCTTGTCGAAATCGATTGTGGGGTTTGTATTGCTCATGGTTTTTCCTTGGTCCTGGTTCAGATTCTTTGGGGAAACGAAAAAGCCCGCTGGCTGAGTCGCCGGCGGGCTTGGGTGATTCTTTAGATCTCTCTGGCCGTTTACTTCAGGCCATGGCAGTCCGCCGGCATGGAAGTTCCATGATGATGGTGGTGACCGTGATGGCGGCTGCTCTGCATCTGATTTTCAGGTTAAGGGAAAACTGGGCGTATGTCAAATGATTGACTTGCGGGCAAGGTGCGGCAGGGCAGAGAATGGAGCCTTGCGAGCAAGGATGCGATTTACGGCAGCAGCGGCTGTGGTGCTGGGCGTTTGCCTGGCGGGGAAGGCGCAATATCAGGATCGAGACACCCGCGGAGTGGCCAAAACATCGGCAACGGCGCCTCAGCCGGAGGCGCGCGTAGACATCAATCATGCCAGCGTGGATGAATTGTTGAAGGTTCCCGGTATGACGCGCAGTTGGGCCGGACGCATTGTTCGCTTCCGGCCATACCGCACCAAGCAGGACCTGGTGGAGCACGGCGTGGTGACCAGCCAGGTTTACGACCGCATCAAGGATTACGTGATCGCGCACCGAGAGGCGCAGTGATCGCGGCTAGTTGATGCGACTGATTAAAGGTTTTTTAGACTGTAAAAAGCCATAGGTAGATGGAGCTATCCCACCTTAGGCGCAAAAACAAAGACGCGCCGAAGGTGGGGCACCCGGCAGTTACCTTGGCCTCAAGCCTCGGTTGGTTCCGGCGTTGGTGCGTCGCCGCGCCTGAGCAGCCTGCTCAGAATCACATAGAGCACAGGGATAAAGAACAGGTTCAGGACTGTGGAGAGCAACATGCCGCCGACAACGGTGGTGCCGACGGAGCGGCGACCCAGAGCGCCTGCACCGGTGGCGAAGACCAGCGGAAGAACGCCGAGGATGAAAGCGAAGGAAGTCATCAAAATGGGCCGCAGACGCAACTCGCCTGCCTCGGCGGCGGCATCGGCGATGGAGCGTCCCTTCCTGCGAAGTTGCTCGGCAAACTCGACGATCAGAATTGAGTTTTTCGCCGAGAGGCCGATGAGCATGACCAGTCCAATCTGGCAATAAACATCGTTGGAGAGGCCGCGCAGCGAGACCAGTCCGAGCGCGCCGAGCACCGCCATGGGCACGGCAAGAAGAATGATAAAGGGCAGCGCGAAGCTCTCGTAAAGCGCCGAGAGAGTGAGATAGACGACCAGAATGCCGAGGCCGAAGATGATGAGCGCCTTGCCGCTGGACTCGATTTCGTCCAGCGTCAGTCCGGTCCACTCGAACTTCATGCCGGGCATCATCGTTTTAGTGGCCACGTCTTCCATGGCCGCGAGTCCCTGGCCGGAGCTGTAACCGCGCGCGGGCGAGCCGTCTATTTCGACTGCGCGGAAGAGGTTGTAGTGGGTGATGACGGGCGGGCCCGAGCTCTCGGTAACCTTAGCCAGGTTGTCGAGCGGCACCATCTGGCCGGAGTCGGACCGCACGTAGTAGCTGTGCAGATCGCTGCCCGACATGCGGAAGGGCTGGTCAGCTTGGACAAAGACGCGATAGGTGCGGTTGTTGTAGTCGAAGTCGTTGATGTATTCCGAGCCCATGAAGACGCCGAGAGTGGTGGTGATCTGCGAGAGCGGAATGTTCATCGTCTTGGCTTTCTCGCGATCGATGGTGACCAGCACCTGCGGGTCGTTGGCGGAGAAGGTGGTCAGCAGGCCGGTGAGGTCCTTGCGCTGGCGGCTCGCGCCCACAATCTGATGGGCCACGCGGTCCAGGTCGCTGAGGGTGTTGTTTCCCTGGTCCTGAAGCATGAACTGGAAGCCGCCATAGCTGCCGACGCCCGACACGGCGGGAGGCTCGAACATGGCCACCAGTCCGCCATTGGGCGCGAACATAAGGCTCATCAGCTTGGGTGAGAGGTCGGCCACAATGTCGGCGGTGGAGTGCCCCTTGCCGCGCCGCTGATCGGAAGGTTTGGTCGAAATAAACATCATGCCCGCGTTGGAGGCGCCGCCGGAAAAGCTGAAACCCATGACGGAGAAGGCTCCGGCAATGTCAGGATTCTGGCCGATGATGGCCTCGGCGCGATCGGCCAGAGCTGTTGTGTAGGCCAGCGACGAGCCCGGCGGAGCCTGCACGATCACCATCAGAAAACTCTGGTCCTCTTGGGGGATGAAACCGGTGGGAACGTGCTGATAAGTCCACACTGTTGCGCCCAGGCCGGCGAAGAATACGACGAGCAGCACATAGCGCAAGCGCAGCGCGACATGGATCGATTTTGCATAGGAGCTGGACAGCCAGCTGATCTGCTTGTCGGTGGTGTGAATGAAGGCGGCAAAGAGGCGCGAGACCGGGCGAATGTGCAGGAAGTCAAGCTGGTGAGGACGGTCCTCTTCGCCGCGCAGGAAAATGGCCGAGAGAGCCGGCGAGAGCGTGAGCGCGTTGAAGGCCGAGATGGCGATGGCAAAAGCAATCGTGAGCGAGAATTGGCGGTAGAGAATGCCCGTGGTGCCGGGGAAGAACGAGACCGGCACAAAGACTGCGATCAAAACGAGAGATGTCGCAATGACGGCGCTGGTCACCTCGCCCATGGCCCTCGAAGTGGCCTCGTGGGGATCGGAGTGCTCCATGGCGATGTGGCGCTGCACATTCTCGATGACCACGATGGCATCGTCCACCACGAGTCCCGTAGCCAGTGTGATGCCGAAGAGGGTGAGCGAGTTGATGGAGAAGCCGAATAACTTGATGAAGGCGAAGGTCCCGATCAGCGAGACCGGAATAGTGACGGCGGGAATGATGGTAGCGCGCCAGTCCAGCAGAAAGAGGAAGATGACGGTGATGACGATGAAGATGGCCAGGCCAAGGGTCCACAGCACTTCGCGGATGGAGTCGCCGACCACGGTTGTGGAGTCGAAGGCGATGGCGTATTCCAGACCCGGCGGAAAGCTCTTCGACAACTCGGCAAGCACGGCCTTGGCGTTTTTGTCTACTTCAAGGGCGTTGGCGTTGGAGAGCTGCATGACGCCGATGCCCATCGCCTCGCGTCCGGAGTATTTCAGCACGGTGCTGTAGTCCTCGGCGCCCACCTCCGAGTGGCCGATATCCCTGAGCAGCACTAGACCGTTGGGGGAGTTCTTGACGATGATATTGTCGAATTCGGCAGGACTCGTGAGGCGGCCCACTACGCGCACCGGGATCTGGAAGGCCTGCTTCGTATCCGAAGGAGGCTGGCCAAGCTGGCCGGCGGGAATTTCGACGTTCTGCTCGACCAGCGCATTGACCACGTCGGTGGCCGTGAGACTGCGCGCAGCCATCCGCACCGGATCAAGCCAGACGCGCATGGCGTACTTGCGCTCGCCGAAGATCATCACGTCGCCCACGCCGGGCACGCGCTTGAGGGCGTCCTTCACGTAAACGTCGAGGTAATTAGAGATAAACTCAGGCGAGTAGCGGCTGTCGCGCGTGAAGAAGCCGGCGCCAAAGACAAAATTGTCGTTGGCCTTGGTGATGCTGATGCCGGTCGCGTTGACGGCCGCGGGCAGCCGGCCCGTTACGCTAGCCACGCGATTCTGCACGTCCACGGCGGCGATGTCGAGGTCGTAGCCGGTCTGGAAGGTGGTGGTGATGGAACTGGTGCCGCTGTTGGTGCTCGACGAGCTGATGTAGCGCATTCCCTCGACGCCGTTGATGGCTTCTTCCAGCGGGATGGTGACGGCCTTCTCGACCGTGTCGGCATTGGCGCCCACGTAGTTGCAGCCCACCTCCACCTGCGGAGGAGCAAGCGTGGGGTACATGGAGATCGGGAGATTGGGAATGCACACCGCGCCGGCGAGAATAATCAGCAGCGCGCAGACTGTCGCAAAGACTGGCCGATGAATAAAGAAATCGACAAACAAAGTAGGCCTTCCCCTTTTGCCCGCAATGGGCACGGTATGACTGTCGCCCTGTACCCGCCTCCAGCCCGCTGCCGGAGGCGCTTGTCTAGCTGTACTCTAGGCTCCCGGCAACGGCATAACCGGCATGTTGTTGATCAGGAACTGAGTGCTGGAGACGATGACCCGGTCGCCCGCGTTCAGGCCCGAAGAGACGGAGTAGCTGTTGCCCACCGTATCGCCCAGCGTGACCGCGACTTGGTGGGCAACAAAGTGGCCGTTCTGCTGCTGGGCAACAAACACGAAGCTCTGCCCGCCTTGGCGCGTAACCGCCAGCACCGGCACAACGGCCATGGGAGTGGTGCTCCAGATGATGCGCGCCTTGATCATCTGCGCGTTGCGCAGCACTTCGGGTGTGGCGTGGACCGAGGCCTTTACCAGAATTCCCTGCAAGGTGCTGTCCACCTGCGGCGAGAGAAAATCGATCTTCGTCTTCTCCAGCAATTTGCCGGTGTTGTCCATCAGCTCCACAGCAAGTCCCTGACGCACCTGGCCGGAGCGCTCTGTGGGAACGTAAATGTAGGCTTCCAGATCCTTGTATTCATCCACCGTGGTCAGCACAGTGGCCGGAGAGTTCGACGGCGACGCAAAATCGCCCACATGCACCGGAATATCGCCCACAACGCCGTAGAAGGGCGAGCGGATGCTGTAGTAGGCCAGTTGCTCCTCCTGCGTCTTGCGCAGTTCCACAGCCGACTGATAATCCTCCTTGGTGTTGCCAAAAGATTGCTGCGCCTGGTCGTAGGCGTCGCGGCTGGTTACTCCGGCCTCAAAGAGCTTGCGCTGGCGTTCGAGCTCGATCACGTTGTAATCGTAGAGGGCTTTCTTCTGGCGCTCGGTGGCGCGCGCCGACGCGACGGTGGCCATTTGCTGCCGCGGATCGATCTCCATCAGCAACTGCCCTGCCTTCACGTGATCGCCCGAGCGGACGACAATCTTCGTGAGCATTCCGCTCACCTGCGGCAGCAACGTCGCCGAGCGGCGAGATTTGATGGTGCCCTCGTACTCGCTCGATTGGGCCACCGGCGCAAATGTCACTGCTACCGTCTGCACCGGCATAGCCTGCATCCCAGACGCTGCCTGAGCCACCGGCTTCTTCTGGCAGCCCGTAGCCGCCAACCCAAGAAGCACAAAACAACCTATCGCAATCATGCGTTTCAAAACGATTTTCCTCACTTTATCTCTTTTACGGAAATCTTCAGCCCGAAGTTCCGCGCAAAACCCAATCAAGTCCTTCGGTTTGTGCCGGATAAAATTGCGATGCTGCCTGGCCGAACCGGTCGTCATCACGAATTACAGCTTTCACGAAAGCGTCCGCCCCGCCGTGCGCTGAACTCACGCGGGGAATCAATTTCAGGTCGCCTTCCCTATTGTAATGTGACTCCTGGGACCGGGGCAGCGACGCAAAATATCGCTCTTCGATCATCGGGTCAGTTTAGGACAATGACTCCGTTTCTTTGACACGGCCCGGTTGAGTTGGTAGCCTTCATAAGGGCGCATGTGGCCACTTCTGGCCGATGGTTGGCCCTCTCAGCGTCCCCGTCGTCTAGCCCGGCCTAGGACACCGCCCTTTCACGGCGATAACACGGGTTCAAATCCCGTCGGGGACGCCAACAAAACAAAAGATTTAGATCAATTACTCTCTTCATTCAATTCTCCCGGTAGCGCTGTGGTAACAATAGAACAGAACACGAACTTTGTCCGTTTACAGGGCTTTTCGGAGACTCCGCGTGAGCCCGTCTGGGAGCTTCATTGCGGCAGGGCCCGCCGGGGTTTCCCGCCGGAGCGAACTGCGAGAGAGTTTCAACCGTAATACCAACAAGGAGGAATATCCGTGGCACTGACAATTGCTTCCCGTGAAGTGGACGGCGTCGTCGTTCTGGATCTTAATGGGCGAATCACCCTGGGCGAGGGCAGTGTGCAGTTGCGCGACGCCATTCGCGGGCTGATCGGCCAGGGCAAAAAGAACGTTCTGCTCAACATGGGCGAGGTGAGCTACATCGATAGCTCTGGTTTGGGCGAGCTGGTGAGCGCCTACACCACGGCCAAGAATCAGCAGGCGGAGGTGAAGCTGCTGAAACTGACCAGGAAGGTTCACGATCTTCTGCAGTTGACCAAGCTGTACACGGTCTTCGACATCAAGGACGACGAAGCCAGCGCCATCGCTTCGTTCAAGTAGACGAGGCTGGGGCGGCGGCTTGGCTGCAACCGACAAGAGAAGGCCATCCCGCAGGACGGGATGGCCTCTTTGCGTGGCATCCCGCATTTGCCGCAAAAGACGAGGCCGACGTGGAACACTCGGGACTTGGCATTACGCGTCAGGGTTCTGGTGAGCGAGTCACGCTTTAGCTGGTCCCTGCTTTTCCGGGCATACCGTGTAATTCCAAAATCCCTGCTTCATACTCTTCGAGAAGAGAAATGTGCATATCGGTTGGAAGCGGCGCTTCGGAAAAGTATTTATTAGCAGAGAACTCGGTCTCGGCTCTCCTGGTGATCTGAAATGGCGCTATTCCCCATCTACGCGCCAGTGGATCGTGTCCCACCTTCAAATCTATTGGCTCGTAGCTGACGGGCTCGCTCCAGATTTCAGTCAAGGCCTCACTGGTTTTTTGAGCGATTCGTTCCAAGAGGGGACTCACGCGAAGCATCGGTGCATCGCTATGAAAGGTCAAATTACTTACATAGGCAAAACGCCTTATCATTCCAGGTTCGTAGGCTAGATCAAACTTTTCTTTGCCCCATGCAAGGATTTCTTCAAGAAGGGCTTTGGAATCATCCGTGGAGGAGCGAGTCTCAAGAACCATTATGTTCGGCCAGATTACAAACTTTGTTATGCCCCTTTTTCCGGATTGTCCCTCTATGAACTCGACGCCCTTTGCCATATCATGCTCTTCAAAGGTCTGCGGCGACTTTTGAAAGCGATAGTATTTCGCTATTTCCCGCACGAGGTCTGGAAAGTAGATGCCGCTTTTCGAGACGAGATCGGACGGCTCAATAAATGCGAGCACTCTGGCTAGGATTATTGCCGTGAGACGCAAGTTGTTCTCCCCCAATGACATAGTTGGTCCCGCCAGCTTCCATAAACATGGCGAGATTGGGTTCTTTAGGACGCTCATCTCTTCCTGATGGCGTAGATGGTGCATCAGGCGGATGCACTCTGGTGCGCCGTCGGCTGTGATCTGCGTTCGGCGCAGCGAGAGCGATGCCTAAAATAGCGAAGCCCACGAGAAGCGTGATGATGATTACCGGCCACATACGTTTACTCCTCCTCGCCCTTTAGGGACAGTATACCTGCCAAAACGAGAAAGAATGCAGCAACAAGGAAGCTTGCGAACACCTGCCAGCCTACCTGCTTCCCGGTATAGTAAAGGGTGTCCAAGAATGGGAAAACGAACCATAAAACAGCAACCTCAACACAGAATTCCGTCAGAATCTTGAGACCCTTCGGGGCAAGGAAAGTCCGTCCAAACCAATGCCGAACGCTCCACGCAGCTCCCCTTATACGATTAGACGCGGCATCGATCCATCGGCGAATCACGGTCCCTCATTCTACACCTCAATCCCACCCTAGCCGCAAAACAAAAACGCGGCGAGGGTGGGGCACCCGAAGTTACAGCGCCGCCAGCGCCTCCGCTTGGCTGGGGAAGAGTCCGGCGTATCTGGCGATGCCCACCATGGTGAAGACCTTGGTAAAGTGCGCCGAGAGGCCGAAGGCGTACACCTTCTGGCCGGAGTTCGAGGCCTCAATCAGCATTTGAATCACCAGCGCGATACCGCTGGAGTTGATGTAATCCACCTTGGTAAAGTCCAGCAGCACCAGTTTGGCGGTCTCCTTGGGGAGGGCCTGGTAGGTGCCCAGAACAGCGTCCTTTGAGGTGCTGGCGATATCGCCCTCGAAGCGCAAAACGCTGACCGCATGGCCAGCCGGGGAAGTGAGCTGTTCTACGTGTGCCTTGGTTTCGCTTTGCACGATCGGTCGTCTCCGTATCCTGTTCGGTTATTCCGCATCCTTATCCAGCCGGATTACCAGCCGGACATAACTACTTTTGCCTTCGGAGCCGGTTACCCACTCCGCCTCGTCCACCAGCGCCTGAATCAGGAACATGCCCATGCCGCGGGGATCTTCCTCGCCGTGCATCTTGCGGTCGATGTCAGGCTTGATCACCTTGCCCGGCGGGGTCTTCAGGCCCTTGCCGTCGTCAATCACCTTTACTTCCAGCGAATCGGCGCTGGCTGAGAGCACCACGCCCACACTCAGCTTTTCGTTCAGCCGGTTGCCGTGCTCGATGGCGTTGATGCAGGCCTCGGCCACGGCCGTCTTCAGGTCTTCGATGCGCTCGTCGCGGAAGCCCATCAGCTTGGCCACTGAAGACGCGGTGCTCATGGCCACCTTCTCAAAGCCCATGCGCGAGGGCATCCGGACTTCAACGTTTGCGGTTTTGAACTCGCTCATTCCGCCATCTCCGTCCCGCTCGTCGCACGGCACAGCGCCAACGCGGTCATGTCGTCGGCTTGCGGGCCGCCTTCGGCAAATTCCTCGATGGCCGCCCACAATGCATCGAGAATACCATCGGCTTTGTACGCCGGGCAGCTTAAAAACTCATGCAGAAGCCTTTCGGGGCCAAATTCCTCATCGCCCTTGAAGACCTCCGTCAGCCCGTCTGTGTAAAACAAAAGCCGTGCTCCCGGTGTAAACCCGCACTGCTCGCTCAAGTAGCGCATCCCCGGCAAAAGTCCCAGCGGCGTGCCCCCGGCATCAAATTGGCGCGGCGGCGCGCCCGGCTGCACAAGAAAACCGGGATTGTGGCCGGCGTTCACTACCTCGATCTCGCCTGCCTCCGGATGCAGCCGGAGGAAGATGGCGGTCACGTAGCGCCTGCGCGCCTCTTCCCCCTCCGCCCAGTGGTACTGGTTCATGCGCGTGGCCAGCTCATCGAGCGGCGGTCCGCTTGCCGCCATCGCACGGAAGGCCGAGCGGAAGCTCACCGACACTATCGCCGAAGCCATCCCTTTGCCGGCCACGTCGGCCACTGCGATCAGCAGGCTTCCGTCCGGCTGTTCCACAATATCGAGATAGTCGCCGCCCACCTCGTAACAGGTGGCCGAGCGAAAGGCCAGCGAGTAGCCGGGGATTGAGGGCAGATTATGCGGCAAAAGCGACCGCTGGATGGCGCGGGCCGCGTCCAGGTCCTGCTGCACGCGCGCATACTCCAGNNGCAACCACCAGCTCGGTCATGCGGTTGCCGTCGCGATCGTCCAGCGAATAACTCGGAAGGGAAGTTCCGTTCCCGGTCGCCGCGCCGTCCGGAAGCGCGTCGCCGTACGCCAGCCCGGTGCCCGGAAAAGCCGCCCCGGCCATCTCCAGCTCGCGCACCACAATGCGCAGCACCTGCTCCAGAACCTCTTCCTCGCGGATGGTGGAGTGCACCTGCCGCGAGGCTTCGAGCAGCGCCTGAAGCCGCGAAACCTGCTGTTGCAAATCGATGGTCTCGCCGCTGCCGGGAAGATGAATTCCAGCCGCCATCGCGCACACCCCTCCGTGGAATCCCACTCTAGCACGAAGCTGCCTGAGCAGGCACAAGGATCAGGCCATCTCCCACCTAATGGAAGGCAGTCGGGCCAACCTGCTCTCAAGATGAAAAAAGCCGCGGATAACTCTGCCCACCTGCGCCGGCAAGCGGGCAGAGCCTCGTGTTCCTACTTCCGCTTCTTTCTGACTACTTTCGCGGCCTTTTTTGCCGGTTTAGCTTTTTTGGCAGAAGAAGCTTTCTTCTTGGCGGCAGGTTTCTTGCTCGCACTCGCCGGCGCCAGCAGCGGAATCAGTTTGCTGGCGATCGGCGAACCAAGCCCGGTGCAGGCGTCCCACCCCGGCCCGGCCGAGAAGGCGCCATTGTTGCCCTGGGTAATGTCGTTGAACGCCGAGGCAGCCTTCGCCGCGTAGATAGCCGGCTGGATGAACCCCACCTGTGTTCCGAGCTGCTGGTTGGCCACCGCCACCAGACCGGCCCAAAGCGGAGCAACCGCGCTGGTGCCGCCGATCACGCTTGTATCGCCGTCCACGCGAATCGTGTAGCCGGTGGTTGGGTCGGCATCGCCTGCCACGTCCGGCACGCCACGCCCGCCTGTCGTAACGCTTGGTTTGGGAACGCCTGCGCTCGCCTGCCAACTGGGAAGGGCAAACACGTTGCTCACGCCGCCGCCTGTAGCGCCATCCTTGAGGGCCAGCTCGTTCCACACCACCTCGGAGACGATTGTCGCTCCATTGGCATCGAGCTTTGTCCCGCCGCATGCCAGAACGTGCGGGCTCGACGCAGGAAAATCGACATTGTTGCCGGTCAATCCGTCGGTTGACCCGTTGTCGCCGGCTGCAACGGTAATGGTGACACCCAGCGCTGCGGCAGACTGGCAAGCCGCATCGAGAGCCGCCATTGACTGATGCGTCCAGGTCGATTCCGGGCCGCCCCAGCTGATCGATATCACGCTCGGCTTGTTGGTCGTGTCATGCACTGCGGTGGTGATGGCGTCCATAAACCCCTGGTCCGTGTTGGGCGTAAAGTAAACCGCGATCTTTGCCCCCGGCGCCACTGAAGCGGCTACTTCAATGTCCAGCATCACCTCTCCGTCGGCGCTGTTGGCATTTGATGGAGCGTTCTTGCCTCCATCGACCAAAACCGCGGTTATGGCCGGCGCGGGGAGACCGAGCGTTTTGAAGTAGGCCGTGAGATCGGCCTGCTTGTACCCGCCGCCGAGCTCGATGATCCCGATGGTCTGCCCGGCTCCGCTGGCGTTTGCGGGGAACTTGTACGCCGTGGCGACCTGGGGCGGGGTATAGCTGCTGGGGGCGGCAGCGCCCCGCTTGTGAACGCGAAAGTGGGGCTGCGCCTGGGGACGGTTATCCAGCCCCAGCACAGCCTCCACCACGCCCTTCAGCGATGCCGGCAGATGAATGCCGCCTTCGCGTACCCGGCGCTCTACTCCGTCCACTGTTTTCTGCTCCAGCACCACGCCAAAGGCCTTCTGGATATCCGCGGCCGTGCCGGTAAGCTGCACCGTTCGGCGCGCCGAAGCAGTGGGATCAGCCTCGACCTTCAGGTGAAATTCTTTCGCAAACGCCTTAATCTGCGTCATCGCCGAGGGGTCGGCGGAGTGGTGTTTCTTGAACCAGGCGCGGCTCACGCGAGCAGGTCCGTTCGCGCGGCCGCCCCGCTGGTTGATCTTCAGCGGCTCTTTGCGTTTCACGATGACCGAGACAGTCACCTTCGATTTTGGCGGCGTAGCCTTCAGCCGGACGGAATTGGGAGCCGCGGACTTCTCGCTCCCGGCAAGGACGACGCGCTTCTGCCCTGCAAATTGCGGAGGCTTGACCGAGTTTGCTTGCGGAGGTTTGACTGACCTTGCCTGCGGAGACCGGACGAAGTTTGCCTGTGGAGGCTTGACCGATAGCGGGCGCGGAGTAAGTGTCATCTGTGGAGGTTTGACCGGCATATCCATTGGAGCCCTGACCGCCATCGCCTGCGGAGGCTTGACGGACAGGGATTTGATGCGTGGGGAATTTTTCATGACTGACCTCTTTTTTCTCGTCCAAGCCTCGTTCTCCGAGTCTGGGACCGGATGACTCCGAATGATAGCGTGTATTGTTGCAATGGGATACAGCAATTTACGTTAAACGAAGTTTTTTTGATAACCCCGCCCGCCGGGACGGCTTCTTTCCAAGCCGCTGAAACGCATTGCTCTGGGCTTCATCCAATCCCGAATGCTCATGCTTCAATGGCTGCGCAGCTTCCGCTGTCATTGCGAACGAAGATACTCCGGGTCAGAAGCAAGTGGCGTTTGCTTTCTGGTCCCTGCTTTTCCCCGTTACAATCAAATGAAGATGATTCGTTTCTCAACAGCCGGGGAGTCGCACGGGGAGGCGCTGATTGCGCTGGTCTCAGGGCTGCCTGCCGGCATTCCTGTCGATCTCGAATTTGTGAACCGCGAGTTATGGCGGCGTCAGCAGGGCTACGGCCGGGGCGGGCGAATGAAGATCGAAACCGACAAGGCCCATGTGCTCTCTGGCGTGCGCCACGGCAAGACCATCGGCTCGCCGATCGCCATCGAGATCGTCAACCGCGATTGGAAGAACTGGGAAGAGAAACTGCCCGTCGAGGTTGGCGACCCGGCGCTGCACCAGGCGGTAGCCTCGCCGCGGCCCGGCCATGCTGACTTGGCCGGCGCCCTCAAATTCAACTTTCCCGACGCCCGCTATGTTCTGGAACGCGCCTCAGCCCGCGAGTCCACGGCGCGCGTGGCCGCCGGAGCCTTTGCCCGGCTGATGCTGCGGACACTGGGGATTGAAGTGGCCAGCCATGTCGTCCGCGTGGGCCGCGTAGCGCTTGACCGCGCCGCCACATGGGAAGAGATTGCCGCCATTGCATCCAAAGATGAGATTGTCCTCGGCTGCGTCGATGAGCCGACCGAGGCCCGCATGAAAGAAGAGGTCGAGGAAGCTGCCCGCACCGGCGACACCGTGGGCGGCGTCTTCGAGGTTGTGGCCCACTGCGTTCCCGCCGGCCTGGGCTCTTACGCCAACTGGGATGAGCGCCTCGACGGCCAGCTCGCCGAGGCGGTGATGAGCGTGCAGGCGGTCAAGGCCGTGGAGATCGGCCGCGGCATGGAGGCTGCCGAATCCTTTGGTTCCCGCGTCCACGACCCCATCAACTACGCTGCGGAAGACAACGGCAAGCCCACCCGCTTTACGCGTCCGCAAAACAACGCCGGTGGCGTCGAAGGCGGCGTTTCCAACGGCGAGGACATTATTGTCCGCGGCTACCTGAAGCCCATCTCGACCCTCCGCAAGCCGCTTGCGTCGGTGCGCTTTGACACCCGCGAAGCAACCAGCGCAAGCTACGAACGCTCGGATATTTGTGTTGTCCCGGCGGCTGGAGTAATCGGTGAGGCCATGGTTGCGCTTACCATCGCCCGCTTGGCCCAGGAAAAATTTGGCGGGGATTCGGCCTTGGAATTGCAGCGAAATTTTCTCGGCTACATCCAACAAATGCGGAGCTATTAGCAGACTGATGATTCTGAAGATTCTCAAATATCCCGATCCGGTGCTCTCGCGGCCCGGTGAACCAATCACCGAGTTCGATGCCGAGCTGCGCAAGCTCATCGCCGATATGTTTGAAACCACCTACGCCGAGCAGGGCATTGGCCTTGCCGCGCCTCAGGTAGGCGTGTCTAAACGGCTGACTGTGATCGATCTGAGCATGGGCAAAAATCCCAAAGACAAGCTGATAATTGTCAATCCTGAGATCATCTCCAGCGAAGGCAAGCAGTACGAAGAGGAAGGTTGCCTGAGCTTCCCCGATATCCGCGAGAAGGTGGCGCGCGCGGCCAAAGTGCGCATCCGCGCCCAGGACGAGCGGGGCAAGTGGTTCGAGATGGACGGCGACGAATTGCTCTCGCGCTGTTTCCAGCATGAGATCGACCACGTGGACGGCATGTTATTCATCTTCCGCATGAGCGCCCTCAAGCGCGACCTGTCTCTGCGCAAGATTCGCAAGATGCAGCGCGCCGGCGAGTGGTAGAGGAATGAAACTCGTTTTCTGCGGAACTCCGCAGTTTGCCGTGCCCACGCTGAAGGCATTGCTTGCAGCGGACCACAAAATCGAATTGGTTGTCTCCCAGCCCGACCGCCCCGTTGGCCGCGACCGGCAACTCACCGTTCCACCCGTCAAGCTGGCCGCGCTGTCCGCAGGCCTCGCGGTTGCGCAACCCGAGAAGATTCGCAACAACCCCGAGTTTCGCGCGCAGGTCGAGGCCATTGCGCCCGACGCCATCGTCGTCGTCGCCTACGGGCGTCTCATCCCTCCCTGGATGCTCGCGCTGCCCCGGCTGGGCTGCATTAACCTGCACGCTTCTTTGCTTCCGAGGTACCGCGGCGCAGCGCCCATCCAGTGGGCTGTGGCCATAGGCGATACGATCACCGGCAACACCACCATGCTTCTTGAAGAAGGCCTCGACACCGGCCCCATTCTGCTTCAGCAGGCGCTGGTCATTGCGCCGCACCAGACTGCGGCGGATCTCTTCGATCTGTTGGCCGAAGGTGGCGCGCCGCTGGTGGTCAAGACCCTGGCCGGCCTGGCCAATGGAACTATCCAGCCCGAGCCGCAGAATCACGCAGGAGCCACTTTCGCCCCGCTCCTCGACCGCGAAGACGGCCGCATGGAGTTTGCCGCGCACACGGCCACGGAGCTCAAGAATCGCTGGCGCGGCTTTCAGCCATGGCCCGGCGCATTCACCGCGCTCGACGGCAAAAAGCTGATCGTTCATCGCATGGAAGTAGCGGATGCGCCCGGCGCTCAGGAATCAAGCCTGGCTGGATCTGCTCCCGCTAAAGCTGCCTCCGCCGAATCCGCCTCCATCCTCCCCGGCCAGATTCGTATCCAGGACCATCGTCTGCTGGTCGCCTGCGCCGGAAACACCTGGCTCGAACTCGTCGAAGTTCAGCTCGAAGGCAAAAAGCGCCTCGCGGCAGCCGAGTTTCTTCGCGGAATCACGCTCCCCGCAAACGCATGGCTCGGTTGAGGCTCATGACCAAAATCTCTCCAGCGCGCAAGGCGGCCTTTCAGATATTGATGGCCGTCGAGCGCGGCCAATCCCATTCAGACGATCTTCTCCGTGGCAAAGCCGTTAACGCGCTCTCTGCGCCCGACCGCAACCTGGCCACTGCGTTGGTTCTGGGCGTGCTGCGCTGGCAAATTCAGCTCGACCACGAGTGCCAGGCTTTGCTGACCAGACCCAACGCCAAACTCGACCCTGAAATTCGCATCGCCTTGCGGCTGGGCGCATTCCAGTTGCTCCACATGGACCGCATCCCCGCCCGCGCCGCAATCGACGAAAGCGTCGAGCTGGCCCAGCAGACCGGCCACCGTTTCGCCTCCGGCATGGTCAACGCTGTCCTGCGCAAAATGGCCAGGTATAAGCAGACTTTGGATGACCTCTCACCACCTGCTGAAGCGCTCGATCCGGTGAAGGGTACGGGCATTAACCAGCACGCTATGGAAACTCTCGACCCGGAGGGAGGACGGGGTCCCCAGCGATGGGCCCTTGTCGCTGGGGTGGGAGACGGGGGTTTCAACCCCCGCATAAAGGCAGCAGAAACAGCGGGGGCTTTAGCCCCGGAAGGAATGTTTCTGGAGAAATCCGCGGCAGACCTGGCCCTCGCCCAGGCTCACCCCATCTGGATGGTCGAGCGCTGGATCAACTTCTACGGTATCGATGCGGCCCGCGACCTCTGTCGCCACGGCCAGACCCAGCCTGTGCTCACCCTGCGCCTGGTCGGCCCGGCCGCCGAAGCCGAACTCTGCGCCGCCGGCATCGGCCTCGAACCCGGCGAACTGCTCACCGCCGCCCGCACCGTCGTCTCCGGCAACCTGACCGCGGCACTTCTGGAAGGCCAGTTGCGGGACCAGGTGCGCTTGCAAGACGAAGGTTCGCAACTGGTGGCCGAGCTGGCCGGATGTATAAACGAGAATCCCAACAAAAAAGTAAAAACAATTCTCGATGCCTGCGCCGCTCCCGGCGGAAAGACGCTCATCCTTGCCGAACGCAACCCGCAAGCCCGAATTGTCGCCTGCGAATCCAGCGCGGCAAGACTTGAGCAGTTGCGGAAACGGCTGGCCTACCTCGGCGAACGGGTCGAGTGCCGCCAGGCCGACGCAACCGCGCTGAAAGAAGAATCGGTCTTTGACCTTGCCTTGGCCGATGTGCCGTGCAGTGGCACCGGAACGTTGGGCCGCAACCCGGAGATTCGCCATCGCCTGCGCCCGGATGACCTTACGCGCCAAGCCGAGCGCCAGCGCGCGATTCTTACTGCCGCATTGCGCGCCGTCCGCCCCGGCGGGCGCGTGGTCTACTCCACTTGCTCGATGGAGCCGGAAGAAAACGAGCAGGTTGTCGCCGCTGTGCTTGCAGCAAACCCCAACGCCCGCCTGGTTTCGCTCGAAGAGCGCATCGGCCAGCTTCTCGACGGAAACATTCTCACGTCCACCGGTGCCGAGCGGCTGCGCGGTTCGCTCACCGGCGAAGGTTTCCTCCGCCTGCTCCCCGGCACATTTCACACGGACGGCTTCTTCATTTGCATGATCGAGCGAACGAGCTAACACCGCTGCTCAGCTCACTCGCTAGCCAGCCACAACTCCGCATAGTCGCGTTCCAGCTCGGCGCACAGCGCTTCCACCACCAGTTCGTGGTCGGCGCGCTGCGGCAGGCCAGAGACGGTCACGCTGCCAACTACGCCGGCGCCAGCCACAGCCAGCGGAAATGATCCACCATGCGCGGCATAGTCGGCCACCGCCAGGCCAAATTTTTCAAGCAGTGTTTCGTTCTTCGCCTTCAGGCTCAATCCCACGCCATACGAGCTGCGATGAAAGCGGGCCACCACGTTACTCTTCTTTCGCACCCACTCCGCATTGTCCGGAGTGGTGCTATCCAGCGCCGCATAGAACAGAGGCTGCCCGAAGCGCCGCACATCGATCACCACCGCCAAACCGCGCTCTTCGGCCAGCGTCCGCAGCTTCGTGCCCAGCTCCCACGCAACCTGAGCGTCGAGGCACGGCAACCGCAACTCGCGCTCCTGCAACGCCACCCGCTCCAGATCTTCGCTCAATCCCATTTCGACCTCGCCTCCATCCGCTCCATCATTGCTGTAACGCATGGCCCTATTCCCTATTCCCTGTTCCCTATTCCCTGTCTCTCTCACTTCGCTACCGTCAGCTTCACCAGCACGCTCTGTTCCACGCGCGCGCCGGCTGCGGGCTGCTGCGCCATCACCGCGCCAGGTTTCACCGGAAGCGCAGGCGCCGTGTCTCCGCTGCCCACGGGCGCTACCGGCACATTCACGAATTTTGTCGCGGACTGGATGCCCACCCGCGCCAACTCTGCTTGCGCGGTCACCACCGGAAGGCCAGTCAGATCGGGCATGACAAAGCCGTCAGGCGCATCGTCTCCGGGAGCGGCCACCAGCAGGTCGATGCTGGGCCGCGCGATTCCCTGCGCGTGCGCCGGCGGGTCCTGCGCCAGCACCGTTCCTTCGGCCGCCTTGCCGTAGGGCAGCCGCGCCGTCATGCCCACCTCCAGGCCCACGCGCCTCAGCCCCAGCGCCGCCACGCGCTCATCAAGGCCCACGGTCTCCGGCACTTCAACCTTTTGCGGCCCCAGGCTCTCGGAGACACGCACCCGCCACTCTCGCCGCACCACCGTTCCCGGCGCGGGAGACTGCGTAAGAATATGCCCGGGAGCCACGTCACCCGAGTAGTAGCGGTTGTCCACCTCCAGGTCCAACCCCAGCCCCGAGGTCTGGCTGCGCGCCTCCGCCACGGTCATTCCCTTCAGCGACGGCACGCGCACCTCAGCCCCGTGAATGGCGAAGTGCATGGTGGCGATGGCTGCCAGCAGCGCCACAGCCACCAGCGCCATCACCAGCGACGCTACCTGGAAAAAGTTGATGAAGTGGCGTCTCCTCATGGCTTGGGTTCTCCGTAGCTCCGAAAATCCGCGATTATTGTTTGACGAATCATCCTCGCCCTCACCGCAAGTTATCCGTCACCGGCTCGGGGTGAATCGTCACCCGGTCCACCTCCGGACACTCCAGCTTGAAGCGGTCTTCGAGGGCGGTAATCGCCACATGAACCCGCTGCATGGTCAGATTGTCGGGCAGCGTGCAATGGCAGGAAACGTGGATGTGCTCTGCCGAGCGGGCAACCAGAATTTCATGCACATCCATAATCTCGGTGATCGGCTCCGCCGCCCGGTGCATAGCCTGCTCGATGCGGCGATCCTCCGCCACCTGCTCTTCCGGCGGATCGATCGTCGCAGGTTCGCTTTCGATGTGCGTCAGCACCCCGTCGATCTCCGGAACCTCGCGCAGGATCTCCGCCTCCAGCAAGCAGACAAAGTCGTGCGCCTTGAGCAGCGGCAGGGTTTCGTCCAGCTCCAGGTGCTGCTCCACGCGCAGCCGTCCCTGGCGCGACTGCACGCTCAGCTCATGCACGCTCACGTTGTTGCGCGCGGCCACCGCCCGCACCCGGTCGAAGATGCTCTCCGCCCTCGCCTGCCGCGGAACCGTGTGGATCACCACGTCGGCCTCCGGCAGCGCGCGATGCACCGCCTCGGTGGCCGAACGCACCAGCTCGCCGGTGTGCTCGAAGGTGAACCGGCGGGGCAAGGCCAGCGTCAGATCCGCGAAATAGTTTGCTCCGGCCCGC
Source organism: Acidobacteriaceae bacterium (assembly GCA_003142015.1). Taxonomy (GTDB): domain Bacteria; phylum Acidobacteriota; class Terriglobia; order Terriglobales; family Acidobacteriaceae; genus Telmatobacter. The sequence continues at coordinate 77,909 of PLOI01000049.1, forward strand.
CGCACGCGCGCCTGCTCCACGCCGAGCACGCCCGGCACCCGTTCCACTTCGCTCAGGATGCGCCGTCGCGTCTCGGCAGGAATCTCATCCGACAGCACGCTCACCGCCTCGCGGCCCAGCCGCAGCGTCAGGCGCAAAATCAGCAGCGAAACCACCACCGCCGCCAGCGGGTCGGCGTAGCGCAGCGCGGCGATCCCGAAATGCATGCCCACCCAACTGGCGCCCAGCCCGCACAGGACCGCCAGCGACGACCAGATGTCCGAGGCAAAGTGAAAAGCGTCGGTCGCCAGCGCCGGCGAGCCGGTCCGCACGGCCACTGCCCGCAGCCTCCGCGACCGCCAGAAGTCCACGCCGATCGAGCACAGCACGACCGCGACCGGCCAGCCCAGGTCATGCAATTCCTTTGTGGGGTGGACGATCCGCTGAATTGCCTCCCAGATGATCCACGCGCTGGAGGCGGCCATCAGAATCACTTCGCCAAATGACGAGATGTTCTCGAACTTGCCGTGGCCGTAGGTGTGGTCCTCGTCGGCCGGCTTGTCGCTCACCTGTACGGAAAAGAAGGTGAGCGTCGAGCCCACCATGTCCAGCCCGGAGTGGGCCGCGTCCGACAGCACGCCCAGCGAGCCGGAGAACAGCCCAGCGGCCAGCTTGAGCAGCGTCATCGCCGCTGCCGCCAGCATCGAGTGCAGCGCCACCCGCCGCTTCTCAGCGGAAAACCCGGCTATTTTGGAGGCTTCGGAAATCATCGCGTTCTCAGGCTACAGCATTTTCAGAAATTCGGCTGGCTGCCCCAAATGCTCCGTGTATTTTCAGAAATTCGGCTTGTCGCCACAAATGCTCCGTGCCCCATCCTTTCCGCGTTTTTTGCGGAAAGGGTGGGAAACCACAACACCCAACCGGAAAATATCGGAGAAATTAAATCCCCATTCATTCGCCGCGCCACAAATGCTCCGTGCCCCATCCATTTCGCGTTCTGTGCGAAATGGGTGGGAAACCGCAAAACTCAATCGGATAATTTCAAAGAAAAATGAATTCCATCCATCACCGCACTGCCGTGTACAACCCGGCGATGCCAAAGGTATAGGGTTGCCATGCGCACTGCTCATAGCCTGCGGCCGCCATCAACTCCAGCATCGCAGGCGGCGCGGGAAAGTTGCCCACTGATGTGGGCAGATAGCTGTATGCTCCCGCTTTACCGCAGATCGCCCGCCCGATGGCCGGGAGCACGTGCCGGAAGTAGACAGCGTAGGCCCTGCCGATGAGCCCGCCCGGCTCGCTGAACTCCAGAATCCCCAACTGCCCGCCCGGCTTCAACACTCGGTGAAACTCCCTGAGGCCCGCCTCGTAGTTGGCCAGATTTCTGAATCCGAAGGCCGAGACAATCAGGTCCAGCGACTGGGAGCGCAGCGGCAGATGCAATGCGTCCGCTTCGAGCGGCACTGCATAAGGCTCACCCGCCTCACGCGCGGCAAATTTCTGGGCTCCGCGGCTCAACATCTTCCGCGAAAAATCCGCCGCCAGAATTGGCCGCGCGCTCAGCGGACGGCGCTTCAGCAGGGCCATGGTCATGTCGCCCGTGCCGCAGCAGATGTCGAGCACGGCCGCATCGGGATTGGCGAGCACCGCACGAAACTGTCGCGCCGCACGCCACCACCACAACCGGTCTACATTGGCCGAGAGCACATGATTCAGCAGGTCGTATCGGGGGGCGATGGCATCGAACATCTCCCGCACAGCTTGGGCCGCGCTGGCTTCGTCCTCCGCACCCGGCGGCTTGGCTCCGGTGGTTGTCATCGGGAATGCCGCTCCGCGGCCTGCGCCAGCATGTATCCCACCGCGGCCTCCAACTCCGCTGGCGTCACATCTTCCACTACCCCCGCGTCGCCGATGCCCACCGGCAGCACGAAACGCGTGACTCCGCCGACGTTCTTCTTATCGCCCACAGTGGCTCCCACCACCTTAGGGACGCGCAGCTTCAACGCCGGCAGCGGCCCATAGAGATGAACCAAGTTCTCCAGCCGCTCGAACTGCGCGCGCGAGATCGTTCCCCGCTGCCGCGCCAGGTGAAGCGCGGCCACCATGCCCCAGCCCACAGCCTCGCCGTGCAGCAGCGTTTTGTAGCCGGTGGCCTGCTCCAGCGCGTGGCCCACCGTGTGGCCAAGATTCAGAATCATCCTCAGACCTCGCTCGCGCTCGTCCTGATTCACCACCCCGGCCTTCATGCGGATTGACGCTGCAATCACCTTTTCCAGGGCTTTCGGGTCGCGCCCCAGCACATCCTCCGCGTGTTCTTCCATAAAGCGCACCAGCGCACGGTCGCGGATAATCCCCGCCTTCACGCTCTCCATCAGCCCTGCGCGCAGCTCGCGCTCCGGCAGCGTCGCCAGCACGCCTATATCGGCAAAGACCGCCAGCGGATGGTAGAAACTGCCCACCAGATTCTTGCCTTCCGGCAGATTCACGCCCGTTTTGCCGCCTACGGACGAATCCACCTGCGCCAGAAATGTGGTTGGAACCTGCACATAGGGAATTCCGCGCATGAAGATCGAGGCCAGAAACCCGCCCACATCGCCCACAATCCCGCCGCCAAAGGCAATCAGCAGGCTGCCGCGATCCCCGCCCGCACGAGCCATCTCCCGCAGCAGGCCTTCCACGTTTTTAATTGTCTTGTTTTCCTCGCCGGGCGGGAGAAACAGCACAATCGGCGGCTCGGCAAAAGAAGCCTGGAAGACCTCGCCCCACAGCCCCCAGATCGGCGCCGAGGTCAGCACAAAAACCCGCCGCGGCAGCTTGCCCGCAACCCGCTCGATGCGCCGGGCGAGCGTCTCCACCAGCCCGCTGCCCGCTACTACGTCGTATTTTGCCGAAGGTGTCTCTACTCGTATCGTTTGCACAGTACTTTAATCCTAAAGCACTGCGTGTCTTGCAGATCATTTCCCGCCAGTGCGCACAATGGAAGAATGAGCAAAGAGATCACACCCCGCCCGGCCCAAGGAAATCGCGCGCAGTTGCCTCGCCCAGACCACTGACCCCACCCCCTCTATACTGTGGAGGCAATCTTTTGACCCTTCCGTTGTTTGTAACTTGCATGAAATCAATCGCTTGACATTATTACCTATTAACCGATCAGTAACCTCAAACCCCTGATTTTGTTCATTTTTTAGCCCCAATGGAGCCGTTTTTGACCGGGAAAGGCCGCTTTTTCGCTGTCAGGACAACGGTTGCCTGGGTGCACCAGAGCCTGCACTGAGCAAAGCCGAAGTGCCTCGATTCTGAGACCTGAGAAACATAATCCTCGTTCTTTACCCCAGCCAAAACAAGGGAATCAGTCCCATGGCGGCCAGAGCCAGCAGCATCGCCAGGCTTTGCACGCCGGTCTTGCGGTCGGCCAGGCTGAAGGCGTAAATCCCTTTGACGACATTGTTGCTGGCGGCGGCGATGGCGATGGCGGCGGCGGCGATTTTGAAAGCAGTGAGAGCGGGGGCGGCCTGGGTCATCCCCATGATGAACGGGTCTACATCGCTGACTCCCATGAGAACGGCCAGAGTATTCACTCCCGTTCTTCCCAGATAAGTGACGGCTAGCTGGGTGGCGACGAGCATGGCCAGGAACAGTCCGGCAAAAAGAAACGCGGTCATCAGTTCCAGCGGGTTTTTGGGGTCGGCTTCCCGCTGAATATCCTGAGCACTCTTATCCGCCCGGCGCGTCCAGAGCCAGCCGAAGCCAACCGCCAGGCCGGCCAGCACAAGAAAGGGCAGATAAAGCAGAAGCATCAATTGCCGGTTGAAGAGCGCCAGAAGAATGACCAGGCGCACGTACATAACTCCGGAGGCGATCAGGATGCCTCCGGCGAAGAGATGCGGACGCTTCTCGCGCGCAGCCCGGCGCGCCATTACGACGGTAGTAACCGTGGAGGAATAAGCGCCGCCCAGCAACGCCGCCAGCACGATTCCGCCCTGCCCCTTGGTCACCTTCTGCAAAACATAACTGAGATAGGAGATGGTGCTGATCGCCACCACCACAAGCCATGTTTTGAAAGGATTGATGTGGAACTGGCTGTATTCCTGATTGGGTAAGATGGGCAGAATCACTCCGCTCAGGAAGAGAAACTTGGCAAAGGTAAGAATCTCGTTGGGTGCGATGCGCGCGGCCAGCTTTTCAAGCGCGGCCTTCAGATCGAGCAGCAACAGACTGGCGACGCCCAATGCGGTAGCAATCCATAAGTGCCCGTAACAGACCAGCGCACCCACCAGAAACGTCGCCAGACCGGACATCTCGGTGGTAACTCCGGCGGTCTCGGAGGTGGAAATCTTGTGCCAATAAGAGACCAGGAGAAACCCTGCGACGACCAGAAAGCCGATGGCCAGCGGCAGCATCTGCGGGCCTGAAATGAGGGCAGTGGCATAACCAATCAGGCCAATCAGCGGGAAGGTGCGCACCCCTCCGAAAGAATAAAATGTGCCTGCGGCCTTTCGCTCCTCGCGTTCCAGTCCTATCAGGAACGACAAGAAGAGAACCAGAACAATTTGCACAGCCTCTGGCGGTAGTTGCTTGTAGATCTCCATCCGAATCGACCTCTGAATGTAATCTGCTAGACAGCTTACACTGTGTCACCGCTGAGTGACCTGCGTTTTGCCTTCACGCCCCTGAGTTGTTTCGCCAGTCCCCGCTTTGCCAGCCCCGCTGCACCCATCTCGCGATACCACGCCGAATGGCGCGACCGGCTCCCAAATAACACGCAAAACAATCTGGCAAATGCAAAGCGGCGGAGCCGTTAAGCCCCGCCGCCTCTTGCGTTATTTGCCGCCTGATTTCGCGGCTACTGGTTACCGGTGCTCGCCACCAGGGTGTCCGCCACCACCGTGCGCTCCGCCACCGTGCGCTCCACCGCCGCCATGAGGTGCTCCGCCACCGTGCGCTCCGCCGCCACCATGGGGTGCTCCGCCACCGTGCGCTCCGCCGCCATGCGGCCCACCGTGGGCTTCACCGCCGCGCGGTCCGCCATGCGCTTCGCCGCCGTGGGGTCCGCCGTGGCCACGATCATCGTAGCCGTGAGCATAATGGCCATGCTCGGCCTCAAAGCCGCCGCGGCCGTGGTAGCGGCCTCCGCCCTCACCATGGAAGCGATATTCGCCCCAGCCGTGAGCATAGCCCCAGCCGGCCCAGGGGCCCATGCCGAGGAAGATGCCATTGTGAAAGTACCCCGGCCCGTAAAACCCATAAGGTGCGCAAGCATAGGGCGGAGCTTCGTAATAGCCCCACTGACAGACGGGTGGGACGCCGATTTCGACGGCAATCTGAGCTTTCGCGGCCGGCACAATGACCAGTCCTGAAAGCAATACTGCCGCTCCGAGTAGAGTTTTGAGTCCTCGCATAAATGACCCCTCCTGAGGTATCTGCGGTTGCCTGTGTTGCGTGCTACGCTCTGCTGCCGACTCGGGAAACTCCGGCAACAGCATCTGCCGTAAAGACTTTGAATCCGCTCCTGAAATCCTTCACGACACCGGGGTTGCAGTCAACCCATCATGAAACGACTTGACTTTAGCAGCAAGGCTCAATCCGGGGCAATAGAAATCTCGCGTTCTGTGTACTGCCGGTCTGTCCCGCTCCTGAGTGGTAATACACGGAATTGGGGAAAAGGTTGCGGGAAGGCGGGAAATACCGGTTGCCTGGCGTTCAGTGTTAGCCTGAACCTTAATGAAAGTGTCGTCTCAAGTGGATTTTCTGGTGATGGGGGCGGGCGTGGCCGGGCTGCGCGCGGCCGTCGAGCTGGCGCGCCACGGCGATGTTCTGGTGGTCACCAAGGAGTCAGTGGCCGAGTCCAACACTCACTATGCTCAAGGCGGCATCGCCGTCGCTATGGAGGGCGACGCGGACATTGCGCTCCACCTGGAAGACACGGTCAACGCCGGCGATGGGCTGGTCTATCGCCCAGCGGCCCAGGCGCTGGTGGCCGAGGGGCCGGTGCGCGTGGCCGAGCTGATCGAGTGGGGCGCGAACTTTGACCGGGCAGGCGGAGCTGAGGGCGGCGAGCTGCTGCGCACCCGCGAGGGCGCACACTCCCTAGCCCGCATACTGCACGCCAATGGCGACGCCACTGGAGCCGAAATCAGCCGCTCACTGGCGGCTTTTGCATTTGCCCACAAGCGCATCCGCTTTGCCGAGTGGACGACGGTCACTGGACTCGTTGTAGGCGATGGCCGCGTGATCGGGGCCGATCTGCTCAACTGCGAACGCCGCCCGCAGCGCGTTCTGGAGCGGGTCAGCGCCCGCTCCGTGCTCATTGCCGCCGGCGGCGCGGGTCAGGTTTATTCCGAAACCACCAATCCCGCAGTGGCTACCGGCGACGGAATCGCCCTTGCCGCACAGGCCGGGGCCCCCACGGACAGGTCTTCGTCCGTGGGGTGGGAGGCCGGTGCCGCGCTGGCCGACATGGAGTTTTATCAGTTCCACCCCACCGCGTTTTCGCTTGCGGGCGCGCCGCGCTTCCTGCTCTCCGAGGCTTTGCGCGGCGAGGGCGCAATCCTGCTGAACGATCGCGGCGAGCGGTTCATGGAGCGCTATCACCCGCTGTTGGAACTCGCTCCCCGCGATGTGGTGGCGCGCGCTATTACACGCGAAGGCATGGGTTCCGCGCCCGGTGAATTCCGCGTGGTGCATCTGGACATGCGTTCCGTGAAAGGCATCGACCTGCACCATCGTTTTCCCGGCATCAGCGCGTTTCTGGCGAAGTACGGCCTCGACCTCGGACGCGACCTGATTCCCGTCCGTCCGGCGGCGCATTATCTGATGGGCGGCATCAAGACCGACCTCTTTGGCCGAACCACCCTGCCCGGTCTCTACGCTGCTGGAGAAGCTGCCTGCACAGGCGTCCACGGCGCCAACCGCCTGGCCTCGAACTCGCTGCTCGAAGGCCTCGTCTTCGGAGCGCGCGCTGCACAGTCGATGCTCGACGATGGGCTGGTCTTGCAGACGGCGGATTCGCTACAGAGCACTCCGACGCCCTTGACCTCCGCCGAAGAAGTCAAACTGGAGGAGATCATCGCCAGGCTGCAAGCCTCCATGTGGGCCTACGCCGGGCTACTGCGCGAGGAGTCCACGCTGCGGCAGGGTTTTGCAGCGCAAGAGGCTTGCGCTGCGGACCTGGAGCGGCTCGGGCAAGGTAAGCAAAGCCGGCGGTTGGCCGAAGCTCATGCCATGAGTCGCGTAGCTCGCGCCATCCTAGTTTCGGCGCTGGCCCGCACCGAGAGCCGCGGCGCCCACTTCCGCAACGATTTTCCCCGCCGCGACGACCAGAACTTCCGCAAGCACTCCGTCTTCAGCCGCGAAGGGCAGGTTGTGTTCGAGGAGTGGTAAGACAGCCGTCAGTTGTCAGTTGTCAGGTCTTTGTTTCCTGCCATCCACGACACCACTGCGCACACCGTCAGAATTGCACCCATCACAGCCAGCGACAGCGTGATCGGCACATCGATCCAGTGGGCGGCGAGCATCTTCAACGCGACAAACGCCAGCATCGCCCCTAACCCGTAATGCAGGTAGCGGAAGCGGTCCAGAAGCGAGGCCAGCGCAAAGTAGAGCGAGCGCAGGCCCAGGATGGCCGCGATATTCGAGGTATAGACCACGAAGGGATTGTGGCTGACGGCCAGCACGGCGGGAATCGAATCGAATGCAAACAAAACATCCGTGACTTCGACGGCCAGAATTACCGGCAGCAGAGAGCCGTTGGCGGGTTGCAGTTTGCGAATCAAATTCCGAATAGCCGCAGGCGCTTCGGGTATCGCCGCGCGAGCCGAGCCGCCACGCACGAGCCGCCAGGCCGCATAGAGCAGAATCACGCCGAAAACCCAGGTAATCCAGCTAAAGCGCCGCAGCAGCGTGATGCCCGCTGCGATGAAGAGCGCCCGCAGCACCACCGCTCCAGCCATGCCCCACAGCAAGGCTGTGTGCTGGCGTTGCGGCGTAATGCGAAAGCCCTGAAAAATGACCAGGAAGATGAAGAGGTTGTCCACGCTGAGCGAGGCTTCGATGGCGTAACCGGCCACGAATTCGAGAGCCGGCTGCCGGCCCTTGGCGATTGCAACCCACGCAGCAAAGCCGGTTGCGGCTGCGACCAGAAGCGCCGTCCAGAGCCATGCGATGGTTGGGGTGCGCCGCGATTCGCGCTGGTGACCAGCGAGCAGCGAATCCGCTAGAAGCAGCGCCGCAACTACCGCATGAAACCCCAGCCACCAAACCCAGGAAACGCCCGCAATCATCAATAGCCAACCTTCAGGGACGCCGGCCGGTCTTGTTCAGTTCACTGTAAAATCCCAAATCCGCGCCGCTGAGCGTCTTGACGATATAGAGAATCTGTCCGTAGTGCATTCCGAAGTGCTCCACTACATGGTAAACAGCGCTCAGGCCGGTGCCTTTATAACCTTGGATTTCGTACTGCGCGACCAGATCATCGTGGGTAAGCCGGATGAGAACTTCCGACGCCTGTTGCAGGGTTGCGCCCAGACGATCAAGGAGCACTGAAGCCGGAATCAGCTCCCGCTCGGCAAATTCCACAGGCCGGTTTCGGTTGTCCTCCTGCCGGTTGAACGAGGCCACCAACCACTGGCCCACATTGCCGTTCAGATGCAGCAACAGATTGCCAATGCTATTGCAGGCCTCGTTTGGCCGCCACCAGACTTGCGCATCCGTGAGCGGTTCGACGCATCCCCGCAGCCGGGGCCAGTATTGCTCCAAGAGTTCGTGGCGGGAAGATTCAAGGAAAAGTGTAGTAACGTCTGCCTGATTGGCTGTCATTGGGGAAAAGCCCTCCGTTGAATGCTATGGGAACAGCTTATCGCTGGTCGATCAGCCGTATCGTCTCCATAAACACATCGCCGTCGATCGTCAAGCTATGGGCGCTGATCTTGTCCATGGTGTCTTTGTCGGTGTGGTGGTAGCTGTCGTTGGGGCCGTAGTCGATGTCGATGATGTCGATGGACGGCACGCCGCGCCGGAGGAAGGGCAGGTGATCGTCGCTCACCTGCTCGTCCTTTTTGAAGAAGTAGCGCTCGTAGCCGAACTTCTTCACCGCCTGCCGGACCAGGGCGACCAGCCAGTCGGTGGATTGCGATTCGCGCTGAATGTCGAGGTCCTTGTCGCCGATCATGTCGGCCAGGATAAAGGCTTTGATCTTTCCCAGGGTGCCATCCCGCGCCCATTTGGCAGCCAGGTGGCGGGTGCCGTAGGTTGAGTCGGAGTCAGACCAACACTGTAGGCACTGAATGGCCTCTTCGCCATCGTCGAAGAGCAGCCATACCGAGTAGCCGTCCAGCTTCTTGCCGCCGGCTGTCTCCGCGCGCAGCCGGTCGGCGATGGCCATCAGCAGCCCGGTAGTTGACCCTCCGTCGTTGGCGCCCACATAGTTGATGGTGCGCAGAGGATAGTTGGTCTCATAGTGTGTGGCCAGCACAATTACGCCTTCCTTTTTGCCGGGAAAGCGCACGATGAAGTTGCACATCGCCACCGGGCCAATGGGCGTCGAGGCGGTGAACGCATCTTCTTCGAGCTGGTCGTGGCGGAAATGGTTGCGCAGGAATTCCTCGGCCTTCACGTGCCCTGGGCTGGTGGGCCAGCGTCGCCCGATGGCCACAAATTGGCGCGTGTATTCGAGCGCCGCAGCTCCGTTGAAGTGCTGCTGCGCGGGGGCGGCGAGAGGAGTGAGCAGGAGCAGCGCAAGAACTAACCCCAACCAGTGCTGAGGTTTCCCAGGTCTCAAGTTCGAAACCTGGGGCACCCATAGTCTTGCTGTTTCTCTATTCCAAAAACTCACTTTGCCGTCTCCTTCTTCTTGCGCCGCGACGGGTGCACCCACCACGCCACCGCGATGCCGATCAAATAGAGCGCCAGCAGCGGCATTGCGTAGAGGCACATGCTCACAGGGTCGGGCATGGGGCAGATGATGGCCGCCACCAGGAAGACGGCCAGAAGAGCATAGCGGAAGTTCCTCCACAGAAAGCGCGGGCTGACGATGCCGAACAGAGCCAGAAAGAAGATGAGCACCGGCAACTCAAAACTTATGCCCAGGCCCAGAATCACTGACAGAAAGAAGCCGGTGTACTCTTCGATGCTGATTACGGACGTAAACTTGTTGCCAAAAACATCGAGCAGGATGTGCATCGCGCTGGGCAGCACCCAGTAGTAGCCGAAGTAGGCGCCGGCCAGAAACAATCCCACGGTGGCCGCCATGAAGGGAATCACAAATCGCTGCTCTTTCTTGTAGAGCCCCGGCGCAATGAACAGCCACACTTGGAAGAGGATGAAGGGCGAAGCCAGAATCGCTCCGCCGGCCAGCGATACATGGATCGCCAGATTCATCCCATCCATGGGGTGGATCATATTGAGCGACTTGCCATCGTCCTTCAGCGGCGCCTGGATAAAATCGACGAGCCGGTCGTGAAAGTACCAGGCCACGACAAAGCCCAGCGCGAGGTAAATGGCGGAGCGGACGATGCGCTTGCGCAGTTCGTCCAGGTGTTCCATCAGGCTCATGCCGGGCAGTTCCGCACGCTGGGTCACGGCCGCGCGCGCCTTGCCGATCACCTCCGCGGGATCAACCATTGGAAATCTCCGGCTCTTTGCGAGCCTTTTTCGCTCGGGCGCGCGGCTTACGCGTAGGCTTTTCGACGTTTACCGTTGCGCCGGCCTCTTCTGCTGCCTCGGAACCGGCCGCAACCTGCGGCGCCGGGCTGCCTGGCCGCGCCGCCGCCACCGGCTCGCCTGTCGAGGGCGGCAGAATGCGCGGATATGCCTCTTCAACCGGAGCTTCGGGAGCGGCTGCGATTACGGGAGGGTAAACGACTTCATTTGGGTAAGGGCTCTCAATCGTCCCGGGCATCCCAGATCCCGCTTCCGGGAACTGGGAAACAGCCTCGATTGTCCCCGCAGTCTGCGCCGGAGCCGCCAGCGCACGCTGCCGCTCCTCGTCTTTCCTCCGCCGCTCGGCATCCTCGGAGCTCCGCAACTCCTCTTCCATCTGGAACTTGAAGTCGTTGGAGGCCTTGCGAACCTCATACATCAGCTTGCCGATCTGGCGGCCGATCTCCGGTAGCCGCCGCGGCCCGAAGACCACCAGCGCCATCACCATCAGGATCAGCGAATCCCACATCCCCAGGTTGGCAACTTCAATTGGCGGCGTCATTCCCATGAAGGCTTATGATACCTTCCTCCATACAGCCATCACAAACGCCAGGCCGCTAATCCGCTATCTTCGCGAAGCTGGGCTGACCCGCTGCATTGATTGGCGAAAGAATGAGATAGGTGTGGCCCATCCTTTTCGCGTTCCGGCGAAAAGTGCGGGAGACCAACTTTCCAACCCGCGCCATTTGAGTTCTCTGTCAAGCTTTTGTTAAAATAGTTGTCAGTGGAAGCGGTCTTTGCCGGATTGAATTCTCGAATCCAAAGGCTTCAGGCCGCGTCCAACTAGAAGAAAGGCTTGCAACAACCCCGTGGATGGGGGCTCTTCTGAAGCGGTTGGCCGCAAGCGCCGGCAGGTCTTCAGCAAAGCCAGTGCATCTACTGCAAGTCGTATTGCTTTCAACATCCCCGTCCGCTGCTCCAATAGGGGCGAGCTGGACTGAAGGCGGAAGACTGTGAACCTGGTTCTCGACGATCTGACGGCGGCCTCGCCGGAGGCTGGCAGTGCTTGCAGCCTCGAAAACTATCTCGCGCTCCCCGACCACACCATGGACGAGCGCATTGCAAAAGCGCGCGCCAAACTCGGCGCCACAACCCTCCTGCTCGGCCACCACTACCAGCGCGACGAAGTGATCCGCTTTGCCGACGCGACAGGCGACAGCTACAAGCTGTGCAGAGTCGCTGCCGCAACCGACGCTAAATACATTGTTTTCTGCGGAGTACACTTCATGGCCGAAAGCGCCGACGTGCTGGGCCGCGAGGGGCAACAGGTCATCCTGCCCGACCTGAACGCTGGCTGTTCCATGGCCGATATGGCGGAAATCTCCCAGGTCGAGGCTTGCTGGGAAGCACTCGAACGCCTTGGTCTGGCGGACGAGATCATTCCGCTCACCTACATAAACTCGACCGCGGCCATCAAGGCCTTCTGCGGTGAACACGGCGGGCTGGTCTGCACCTCGTCCAACGCCCGCGCCGCCTTCGAGTGGGCCTTCACCCGGTCCAAACGTATCCTCTTTTTGCCCGATCAGCATCTGGGCCGCAACACCGGCTTCGCCATGGGAATTCCGCTCGAAGAGATGGTGGTGTGGGACCCATGGGCCATTCAGGTTGGTCCAAGCCAGGGCGGCCTGACCAAACACAGCCTCGACGCCAGCCGCATTCTTTTGTGGAAAGGGCATTGCGCGGTCCATCAGCGCTTTCTGCCCAGCCACATCGATCAGGTGCGCGCAAAGTACCCCGGAATCCAGGTTATCGTCCATCCGGAATGCCGCTGGGAAGTCTGCCTGAAGGCCGACGCCCTCGGCTCCACGGAGCGGCTCATCGCTCTGGTCGAGCAGGCTCCCGCAGGAGCGATGTTTGCCGTCGGCACTGAGATTCACCTGGTCAACCGCATGGCCCGCCGCTTCGCCGCTGAGGGCAAGAAAGTCATCACACTCGACGATACCGGCTGCCTCTGCACCACCATGTATCGCATCAGTCCGCAACACCTGGCATGGGTGCTGGAAAACCTGGTCGAGGGCCGCGTCGTCAACCGCATCCAGGTGAAGCCGAGCGTCAAGCGCTGGGCCAAAGTTGGGCTCGACCGCATGATGGAAGTGAGATAAGGGCAGCGAACAGTGAACGGTGGTCAGTTTCTTATCGAGATAGCAAGCAGATTTGGCATAGCGAGCAGATCTGGCTTGGTGAAGAAATTGCTTGACTTGACGGTAAAGGGACTCATCATTCACCTGGCCACTGACATCTGACTACTGTTCACTGATCACGGTTCGCTGTAAACTGTCCCTATGAGGACATTCACTCTCGAAGAAGCGCAGTCTCTGCTCCCGGTGCTGGAATCGCTGCTGAAGCGCGCCATTGAAGGCAAGCGATCGGCAGAAGAGGTCGAGTCCGGCCTCTCCGAGATGGCGCGCCGCATCTACCTTTCCGGCGGCATGAGAGTGGACGCGGGCAAGGTAGCCGGCCTGCGCGCGGAGATGGAGTCCCACGTGCGCCGCGTCCGCGAGAGCATCGCGGAGATTGATTCCATCGGTGTGCAGGTGAAGGACCTCGAAGCCGGCCTGCTTGATTTTCCCTATCGTCTCGACGACCAGGTGGTCCTGCTCTGCTGGCGCATGGGCGAGCCGGTCATCGAACACTGGCACCCTACCGACTCCGGATTCAAAGACCGCCAGCCGGTCGATGAGCGCTTTCACCGCCGTTCCGCCTCCGGCAATCGGCCCAACTGACCGCCCCGCCCGACCACGCGGAGAATCGTTTCAGTGCGCTCGATCATCTCATTAAATACAGAGTCCTGTGCGTAAACTGAACGTGCTGCCCCCGGTCGATTCTCCTCGGCATCATTTTCACTGAACCGTTAACGCCGTCTCAGTCCGCACACACAGTAAATCCCTGCAACCCAAGGAGTGTGAATGCTGACCGTTGGTGAAAAATTTCCTGCCTTTGAACTGACCGCCGTGGTCGATCTCGATCTCAAAAAAGCCTTTCAAACCCTCACCGATCAGAGTTTTGCCGGCAAATGGAAGGTCTACTTCTTCTGGCCCAAGGACTTCACCTTTGTCTGTCCTACTGAGATTGCCGCCTTCGGCAAGCTGAACCCGGAGTTCGTCAGCCGCGACACGCAGCTTCTCGGCGCCAGTATCGATTCGGAGTTCGTTCACTGGGCCTGGCGCAATGACCAGCCCTCCCTGAAGAACCTGCCTTTTCCCATGCTCTCCGACATCAAGCGCGATCTTTCCGAGCAGTTGGGAATCCTTGACCTGAAGGCCGGCGTCAGCCAGCGCGCCACCTTCATCGTCGACCCTGAGAATGTCATCCGCTTTGTTTACGTCACCGATTTGTCAGTAGGCCGCGACCCGCAAGAGGTTCTGCGCGTCCTCGACGCGTTGCAGAACGGCGGACTCACTCCCTGCGGCTGGCACAAGGGTGAAGAAACCATCAAGGTCTAAGCATTTTCATTGTTTCTGAAATGCGGGTGCCCCACCTTCGCCAATTCGCGCTGTTTGCGAATTGGTTAAGGTGGGATACCTATAACTACGGCTCTTTATCTATAGTCCTTTTATCGTTCTTTACAATCTTGCCCGCCCGCATCAGCCGTATTCCTGTCACTAATCTTAAGATTCAGAATTTTGCAAAGCGTGACCGAGCCAATTATCATCTTCTTCCACGGGATTTAGAGCAGATCCTCTCCTAGCACATGAAACGGCCTCGTGTTTTGTACTCTGAGGTTGATCATGGTGCAAGGACGAAAGGCCAATGCCCGCACGCGGCAATCGAAAAAATCAAGGTTTGCATTTTACCGCGCTCGCGATATGCTAATCCAACACTCCAAAGCCGTCCGAGCACGCAAGCGAGGCTCTTCCATCATGCGCGACGCTACACCGACCCGCATCGTAGGCACGCCGGCCCTTCGCAAAGAAGGGTTCGGCAAAGTGACGGGTGGCGCGCGTTATATCGACGACATCGTATTGCTTGGCATGTGGCACGGCGCCACGGTGCGCAGCAGCATTGCACGCGGCGCAATCAAAGACATTCGCTTTGGCGCCGGCATCAATTGGGATGAATTCGTAATTGTCACCGCGAAGGATATTCCCGGCGCAAATTGCATCCCGCTGATTGTGGATAACGACCAGCCGGTACTCGCCGATGCGCGAGTGAATCATCCCGAGGAACCGGTGGTGCTGCTGGCGCATCCTGACAAAGCGCGGCTGCATGAGGCCGTGGAAGCGGTCGAGATCGACTACGATCCTCTGCCCGCTGTCTTTACTATCGAAGAGAGCGAGCGGCAGCAGACCATTGTCTGGGGTGAGGACAATGTCATCAAGCGCTTTCTGGTCGAAAAGGGCGATGTGGATTCCGCGTGGCAGCATGCGGCGCACATCGTCTCCGGCGAATACCGCACCGGCGCGCAGGAACAGCTCTACATAGAGAACAACGGCGTCATTGCGGAGTGGTCCGATGCCGATGGCCTCATCATCCGGGGATCGATGCAGTGCCCGTACTATGTGCACAAGGCGCTGCTGCGCGTCTTTGATTTGCCTGCGGAAAAGGTCCGCGTGATCCAGGCGGAGACGGGCGGCGCATTTGGCGGCAAGGAGGATTATCCCTCGCTGATTGCCGCGCATGCCGGCTTGCTGGCATTAAAAGCCGGACGCCCTGTCAAGATCATCTACGACCGCGAGGAAGATCTGGCGGCGACCACCAAGCGTCATCCATCGCGCACCCGTTACCGCACGGCAGTGGATAAAGACGGACACCTTCTGGCCATGGATATTCAGGTGGACCTTGATGGCGGCGCGTACGCCACCGTATCGCCCACGGTGCTTTCGCGCGCGACCATTCATTCCGCCGGTCCGTACCTGTGCGAGAATATCCGCGTGCGCTCTCATGCGTGGGCCACGAATGTGCCGCCGCATGGAGCTTTTCGCGGCTTTGGTTCACCGCAGACCATCTTCGGTATCGAACGACACATGGACCAGATCGCAAAGGCCGTCGGCATCTCTCCGGAAGAAGTGCGTCGCAGAAATTTTCTCGCTCAGGGCAACGCGACGGCTACCGGCCAGTTGATCCGTGACCCGATTGATTTGCGCGGAATGATGGACCGAGCGTTGAAGGTCTCGGACTATCATGCGAAGCGTGCCCGTTTTGCCCGCGAGAATGCAACATCGAGCGCAATAAAGCACGGCATGGGCATTGCCAGCTTCATGCACGGCGCTGGATTCACCGGTTCCGGCGAGCGCTATTTGAATTCGCTGGTTGGACTGGAGGCGGATGCCTCCGGTCATCTCACGGTGCTCGTCTCCAGCACGGAGTTTGGCCAGGGCACCAACACCATGCTCAGCCAGGTTGTCGCCGAGGCGCTCGGTCTGTCCTGTGAAGATGTTTCCATCGCGCAGCCGGATACAAATCGCGTGCCTAATAGCGGACCGACCGTAGCCTCGCGCACGACGATGATCGTTGGCCGTCTGGTGCACGATGCTGCGCTTGCGCTTGCCGGCATCCTGCGCGAAAAGAATCTTCTCAGTGAAGAATTTTCCGCAGATGAGTTTCGCGCCGCGTGCGCGGCCTACACTGCGCAATTTGGCGCACTGCGCTCCGAGGCTCGCTATCAGCCTCCCAAAGATATTTTCTGGGATGACGCGAAATACCAGGGCGATGCGTACCCGGCCTTTGCCTGGGCCGTCTATGTGGCGGAGGTTGCTGTGGACACGCGCACTTATGCCGCCGAGGTAGTCAACTTTTACACCGTGCAGGAGGTCGGCCGGGTGATGAATCCCGTGCTGGCCGCCGGGCAGATCGAGGGCGGCGTGGCTCAGGGCGTGGGCTATGCCCTCTACGAAAAAGTTGTCTGGAAAGACGGCCGCATGAGTAACAACCAGATGACCAACTACATTATCCCCACGGCCGCGGACGTGCCCAACATCGAAGTCTACTTCGAAGAGATGCCCTGCGAACACGGGCCATACGGAGCCAAGGGACTCGGCGAGTTGCCGCATGATGGTCCCGCGCCTGCGATTCTTAATGCAATTCAAGATGCGGCCGGCATCAGCTTTACCTCCATTCCTCTTCTGCCGGAAGATATTTTTCTGCGAATGGCAGAGGCGCCGGAACCGGAATGTCTGGAAATTGTGGGAAGTGCGAAAGGGCCGCAATGAGCGCGGCGAAGATTCAGTTGAGTGAAATCCGGTTCAAAGTAAACGGCGTAGAGCGCAGCGCAACTGTGCCGCCGATGAAGCGACTGCTGGACGTGCTGCGCGAAGACCTCGCGCTGACAGGCGTGAAAGAAGGCTGTGGCGAAGGCGAGTGTGGATCATGCTCCGTGCTGTTGGACGGCGTGCTGGTGAACAGTTGCCTCGTGCCGGCGCTGCAGGCCAGCGGCTGCGAAGTGCTCACGGTCGAGGGGCTCGCGACCAACGGCGCGCTGGCACATATTCAGCGGACTTTTCTCGAACTGGGAGGAACGCAGTGCGGCATTTGCACCCCCGGCATGATGTTGGCAGCGGAATCCCTGCTCAGGAAGAATCCTCATCCGGACCTCGATGCGATTCGTGAAGGCCTGGCCGGAAATCTCTGCCGCTGCACCGGCTATATGCGCATCATCGATGCCGTAAAGCACGCGATCGAGGAGCCAATACTGACGGCGGACCTCGCGCCGGAAGAAACGGTGCATAAATGAGATCGAACGTCTCCGAGTACGAGTTCATCGCGCCGGGTTCGCTCGACGCGGTGCTGGCGTTGCTGTCCGCGGAGCCAGGCGCGTGGACGCCCATGGCCGGCGGCACCGAACTGATGGTCGCTCTCGGCGCAGGGCGCCTGGAGCAGCGCAAGCTGGTCAGCCTGTGGGGCATTGGCGAACTGCGCGGCATCACGGCAAGCGCTGATTGGCTGACCATCGGCGCTGGAGCCACCTATACCGACATTCGCGAGAACGCCGCCATTGCGAAGGAATTTCCGCTGCTGGCGCGCTCGGCAAGCTGGACCGGCGCCATTGCCAATCAGAACCGCGGCACTCTGGGCGGCAACATTGTGAATGCATCGCCCGCGGCCGATTCTCCGCCCGTGCTGCTGGTCTATGAAGCGGAGATCGAGCTTGTCTCAGCGCAGGGCGCGCGCCGCATGAATTACAGTGAATTTCATCTGGGATACAAGCGCACCGTGCTGCGGCCGCAGGAGCTGGTGATGGCCGTGCATCTGCCGCGAGGCCACCGCTTGCCAGTCGAGTATCTGCGCAAAGTAGGAACGCGCAATGCCATGGCCATCTCCAAAGTGGCGCTTGCCGGGGTGGGAGCCATGCAATCGGGCAAAGTGCAAACAGTGCGCATCGCCGCAGCCAGCCTGCGTGAAACGCCGGCTCGCCTGTCGATGACCGAGGCCGTGTTGGTCGGCCATGCGCTGACCTCCGATCGAATTCAGGCCGCGCGCAAAGCTCTGCTCCAGGAAGTGAAACCTATCGACGACGTTCGTTCCACCGCAAAGTATCGCGCCCACGTAGCGGCGAATTTGCTGGAAGAGTTTCTTAACCAGATGGCAGCTTCCGAGAGCTGAGAGTGCCGTCCCGTCGAACTAACCCGCCAACTTACTAACTCTATCGATTCAAAAGCGCTTCCAAAGCTTCTCAGAGGAAACTCTGGCTTTGGCCATCACCTCTTGCTCGTCAATCTCAAGAAGTTTTCTATCTTCCATCACAATTCTCCCGCCGATGATCGTGGTAACGACAGATCGTCCGGAGACGCCGAAGAGAATATGGCTGGCGATATTCGCGCTGTGCAGGGGAGTTGGCGGATCGTAGTCCACAACAATCACATCAGCGTACGCGCCGGGAATCAGTTTGCCCACCGGGCGTCCGAAGCAGTCACTCGCAATAGCGGCGTTTTCGCTGAACAGCATCGCCGGAGCCTCTGTCCAGCCGGCACCCGGTTGACCTGTCTGGTGCTTCTGCAACATATTCGCGACCTTCAGAGACTCGAACATATCCGTGGTGTAACCGTCCGTGCCCAGTCCAACCCGCACACCGCGGTGCATCATTTCGAGCACCGGAGCGCAGCCCACCGCATTCGCCATGTTCGATTCAGGGTTGTGAATCACGTTCGTCTTGCTGCCTCGCAATACGTCAATCTCGGCGTCGTTCACATGGACGCAATGGGCTGCGATGGTCTTACTGCCCAGAATGCCTAGATCGTGCAAGCGTTGCACCACTCGCTTCCCATACTCGCGCTGACATTGGGCCACATCAGCCTCCGCCTCAGCTATGTGAATATGAAAGCCGGCGTCGAGTTCCGCGGCCAGGCGAGTGCAGCGGGCAACAGTTTTGTCGCTCAAAGTAAACGAAGCGTGCAGCCCGAAAAGTCCTCTCAAGAGGCTGTCTTCGGATTGCTTGCAGTTTTCGAGGAACGCGCGATTTTCCTCGATGCTTTGATCCGTAATCTCCGCGCCTTCGCGATCCGTGACCTCGTAGCAAAGACAACTGCGCACACCGGTCCGTCGCGCGGCCTCCGCGATGCGGAACAGGCTGCCGGTCACCGCGCCGGGGCTGGAATGATGGTCGAAAATGGTGGTCGTTCCATTTTTGATGCAGTCGATAAGCGCCACCATAGCGCTCAGATACACATCCTCCAGGGTGAGAACCTTATCCAGCCGCCACCAGACACGCTCCAGGATTTGCAGGAAGTTGCCCGGAGCTTCGTCTTTCAGCGCCATTCCGCGGGCAAACGTGCTGTACAGATGCATGTGAGTGTTGATCAGCCCTGGCATGATCAGCCGGCCCCGCGCATTCACGAACTGCGCGGCCGGATGCCGTCGCTGCAAATCAGCCGTCGCGCCAACCTCGGCAATCAGACCATCCTCGATGGCGACACAACCATCCTCAATCAGGGGCGACCCATCATCCTGAGTAATCAGGCACCCATTTCCGACCAACAACATGAAAGATGCCTCCGTTGCGCGAAGATCACAGCTGATGAATGCTGCCCGCGATGTGACCTGTATCACAGTATGGCGAGCGCAAGCAGGACAACAATTGTTTCAGGCTGAACTGGATGTTGGCAACCTTCAACCAACAGATACGGCCATGGTGGAACCAATCCGGCATTGCGCCAGGTAGCGCCTTTTCGATGCTACGAAATGTCCGGTTCAATCGTCCGTGGCTGGCTTTTCTCTCTGAAATTTTTCTGTAATGAACCCGCGCGGCCTGGAGAGCGCTCGCAACACTGTCTGATGTCTGGTGTGTTATTCTTTACACCCTTATTGAGTGGAAGGTGGAATGGCAAAGTTGAGTGTACAAATCTGCGGGCTCGAATTTTTGAACCCGATTTTGCCCGCCGCTGGACCGCCGTCCAGGAATGGCGCCATGCTGCAGGCGGCTGCGGTTGGCGGCGCCGGGGGATTAGTTACAAAGACGATCTCAGTGCATCCGGCGCATGTGCCGCACCCTTGCATGGCGGAAATCCGTGGCGGATTTCTGAATACAGAGCTATGGTCCGAGTTACCCAAAGAGCAATGGATCGAAACGGAGTACAAGTTAGCCAAAGCTACCGGACTGCCGGTCATTATTGGCCTGGGATATACGGCCAATCAAATCCGTGAACTGGCTCCCTTGGTGAAGCCTTACGCCGATGCTCTTGAGCTTTCCACGCACTACGTCGGCAACGATATTTCTCCCATCATCAATGCGCTCAGGGCGGCCAAGGCAGCGGTCGATGTCCCGGTGTTCATGAAGCTCAGTCCGCATCCGAATATCCAGGAGATCGCAATAGCGCTGGAGCAGGCAGGCGCCGATGCACTGGTCATGATCAACTCTTTTGGCCCTTGCCTGAGCATCGATCTGGAGACGGGCCTGCCGCTCATGGGCAGCAAGGAGGGCTTTGGCTGGCTCTCCGGTCCGGCCATCAAGCCGCTGGCTCTGCGCTGCGTGTATGATGCCGCGCGCGCGGTGAAGATTCCCATCTTTGGCGTAGGCGGCGTTTCGAACGGCCGCGATGCGGCGGAGATGTTCATGGCCGGCGCTTCCGCCGTGCAGGTTTGCACGGAAGCCATCCTGCGCGGTCCGTCGGTCTATGGAAGAATTGCCAAAGAACTCGATGCTTTCCTTGACAAGCACGGTTACCAATCGATTGAGGAGATCAAGGGCCTTACCATTCGCAGGATGGCAGAGTACGACGCGCTCCCAGTAGTGAGGCCTCCTCATGTTGATGTGGAGCGGTGCAATCTTTGTGGGTTGTGTGAAATCAGTTGCCCGTACGGCGCCATCACGAAGGGTGAAGTCCTGAATATCGACAGGGAGAAATGCTTTATATGCGGGTTGTGCGTTAGCCGATGCAAGCTTCAAGCACTTGCGATGGAACGGTAGATCCACGCGCCACAAGCGTTCTGAGATTTTGATGGGTTGGGAAGATGATGACCTATTTCACCGGGCTACGATGCGTTCATTGCGGACGCGAATACCACGCGGATGAAGTGGATTACTTCTGCCCGGCGTGCGGCTACCACGACGGCATTCTGGACGCTCTGTACGACTATGACTCGATGCGGAAGGAAATTAATCCCGCGACGCTTGCAGGCAACGGCAATCGATCCATGTGGCGCTATCTGCCTTTGCTTCCGATAGCGGATCAAACGCTGATTCCTCATCTGCAGGTGGGATGGACCCCATTGTATGACGCTCCCAAAGTGGCCGGCGAATTAGGCGTGGCGCGCTGCTGGGTGAAAGACGAGGGCCGCAATCCTACTGCTTCGTTCAAGGACCGCGCCAGCGCGATGGGCGTGGTAAAGGCATTGGAGAAGAAGGCGTCGCGGATTACTTGCGCTTCCACAGGCAATGCTGCCTCTTCTCTGGCCGGATTCTCCGCAGCTGCTGGAATACCGGCGACCATCTTTGTTCCAGCACGCGCGCCCGAAGCCAAGGTGGCCCAGTTACTCATCTACGGAGCGCAGGTGTTCTCCGTTCAGGGAACTTACGATGAAGCATGGGAATTGTGCATGGCGGCTGCCGCGGAGTTCGGCTGGTACAACCGCAACTGCGCCATCAATCCATATCTGATAGAAGGCAAGAAGACCGTATCTTTGGAGTTAGTCGAACAGTTTAGGACACTTACTCCTGGCAGTTTTCCCGATTGGATCGTAGTCTCGGTCGGCGACGGTTGCACGATAGGCGGAGTGTGGAAGGGACTGAAGGAGATGCACCTTCTCGGCTTCATTCCCCGCTTGCCGCGAATACTTGGTGTACAGGCCGATGGGTGCAAGCCGTTCCTTACCGCGTGGCGTGATAACTGCGGCCTGGCTCCATGTGATGCCAATACTCTGGCAGACTCCATCGCCGTCGGACATCCGCGAAACTTCAGCAAGGGAATGAGAGCAGTTACCGAGTCCGGCGGCGCATTCGTCTCCGTCTCCGACGAAGAGATTCTTGGTGCGATCCCCATGCTGGCGCGCAAGGCAGGAGTCTTTGGCGAGCCGGCCGGTGTTGCTGGCGCTGCGGGAGTCAAGCGGGCGGTGGAGTCAGGCATCATAGGTCGCTCGGAAACTGTGGCGATCATCATGACAGGTAATGGCCTGAAAGATATCCAAAGCGCAATTCGCGCCGCGGGAAACACCATTGCAGTTCAACCCGACATGGAAGAAGTTCGAAAAGCCGTAAATACCGCAGTGACAGTCTGATGCTGCTAATCGCCGCAAATAAATGAAAGTGAGAAAAGTTCAAAATGGCAAAGATTCCGTTCGGTCCTAATTACGATGAAATGCTTGCCCCGAGCCTGATCGACAAGGATATTCGCACCAAAGCTCTGGCTGCATTGACGCAGAATGAGCTTGACCCCATCAATCTGTTCAACATTACCTGGAAAGACGCAACCAATCAGGTCCGTAAAGTCGTGCTGCCGTCGGCGCTTACCGGAATCGATGCAAACATCGTGGTAATGCTGGGCTGCGGATTTCCCTCCGGCTCTCACAAGGTTGGTCCGGCCTACAGCACTCTGATCGAAGGGCTGGTAGATGGAGAGATTATCCCAGGCGAGCACACCATTCTAGGGCCTTCGACGGGTAACTTCGGCATTGGCACGGCCTATGTTTCGAAGCTGCTCGGCTTCCGCGCCATTGTCATCATGCCGGATAGCATGAGCAAGGAGCGCTATGAGCGCATCAAGAGATATGGCGGCGAATTGGAGTTGACGCCCGGCTCTGAATCGGATGTAATTCTGACCTTGGAAAAAACCAGGGAGTTAATGAAGAACCCGAAGAATAAGGCTTTGGCTCAGTTTGAGCTCTTTCCCAATTATCGTTTCCATCGCCATGTAACTGGAGGCAGTGCCATAGACGCGGTGAAGGGAGTGGGCAACGGCAGAATCGCTGGCTTTACTTCGGCGCCGGGTTCAGCGGGCACACTGGCGGCAGGCGATCAGATCAAGGCGACGTTCCCAGAGGCCAAGGTCGCCGCGCTGGAGCCTTATGAATGTTCAACCTTGGCCAATGGAGGCCGCGGCCAGCATCGCATCGAGGGAATCGGCGACAAGATGTGCACGCTGATTCACAATGTCCTGAACACCGATTTCGTCATTCTCATAAAGGATGAAGAAACGGTGCAGGGAGTCAAAATCTTCCATGATGGCGTGGACGCGCTGGTTAGCATGGGCGTGGATCGGAATTTTGCCCTGAGTCTGCGGGATTTGTTTGGCCCATCCGGCATCTGCAATGTGCTGGGCGCAATAAAGCTGGCGAAGTTCCTGCGGCTGGGCCCGGGAGATAATGTTGTGACCATCGCAACCGACGGCTTTGATCGCTATAACTCGGTGCTGGAGGAGTTGAACAGCCGTTATCTCGAACTGGCTCCGCAGGTATTGAACCGCTGGACTCGCGACATATTCCTCGGCGCAACCGATGAACTTGTATTTGACTTCCGCAAGCCCTCGGCAAAGGAACAACTCTTCAAGCAAAAAGAGAACGACTGGTTGAAGTTCGGTTACTCAAAGCAGTTTCTCGACTCCATGCGCAACCAGTCTTTCTGGGATGCACAGTATGCAAAGGTGGGCGAGTATAACAGGAAAATTCTCGCCTCGCGGTAGTTTGAACCGAAGGAGTTTCGGCTATGTTCAAATTCGCGCTGAACCAGAAGTCAGTTACTGTAGCAGCGGATAAGAACCTGCTGGAATACCTGCGCGAAGATGCGCGCTTGACTTCGGTGAAAGACGGTTGTGCGGAAGGGGTCTGCGGCTCCTGCTCCGTGCTGGTGGATGGGAAGGCGTGGCGTGCCTGCAAACTAACTATTGCCAAGGTGGAAGGGAAAGCAGTCACCACTATTGAAGGTCTCACGGATCGCGAGAAGAAGGTCTATTCCTGGGCCTTCGGCGAAGTGGGGGCAGTGCAGTGCGGTTTCTGCATGCCGGGAATGGTGATTAGCGCGAAAGCGCTTCTGGACAATAATCCAAGTCCTACTTCCGCGGAGATCAAGAGCGCCATACGGTATAACTTGTGCCGTTGCACAGGCTACTTGAAGATTGAACAGGCGATTCATCTGGCAGCGAAGGCATTGCGCAATGGCGAGACTCTCATCGCGGAAAGTTGCACGGCCAAAGTGGGTGCCCGCACAGTTCGTGTGGATTCAGAAGAAAAGCTACTTGGGACAGGCGAGTTTGTTGACGATATGAAGGTCCCAGGGATGCTCTATGGCGTCGCGCTCAGGGCCAAATATCCGCGGGCCTTAGTGAAGAAGATCGACATCTCTGCCGCGCGGGCCTTCCCGGGCGTGGAGGTTGTGCTCACGGCCAAAGACGTTCCTGGCGAACGTATGCTGGGTCATATCGTTCACGACTGGCCAGTGATGATTGCCGAGGGCGAAGAAACTCGCTACGTGGGCGACGCGCTTGCTGTGCTGGCGGCGACTACGAAGGAGATAGCTCGCAAAGCTCTGGAATTAATTCGCGTAGAGTATGAGGAGCTTACGCCGATGTTGTCGCCGGAGGCGGCAATGGCGGAAGGCGCGCCGCGGATTCACCCCAAAGGCAATCTACTTTCGGAAACCATCATGAAGCGCGGCAATGTCGATAAGGCCATCGCTGAGGCAAAGTACGTTGTGACAGAACGGTACTCAACGCCGCGCCAGGAACACGCGTTTCTGGAACCGGAGAGCGCGCTGGCAGTTCCGACAGAAGATGGCGCGCTTACGGTCTATACCGCCGGTCAAGGCGTTTACGACGACCGTCAGGGCATCATGGAGATGCTCGGGTTGCCGGACGAAAAAGTTCGCGTGATCAGCAAACTGGTTGGCGGAGGATTCGGCGGCAAAGAGGATCTCTCTGTGCAGCATCACGCCGCGTTATTGGCGTGGCATAGCGGACGGCCTGTGAAAGTGACGTTCACACGCGCGGAGAGCTTTCTTGTTCACCCCAAGCGCCACCCCATGGAGATGTATTTCACCACCGCCTGTGATGAGCGCGGAAAGATTACAGCAGTGCGAGCGCGCATCGTGGCTGACACGGGCGCTTACGCATCACTGGGTGGTCCGGTTTTGCAGCGGGCTTGCACGCACGCAGCGGGTCCGTACCAGATTGATAATGTTGATATTGAAGGACGCGCTTTCTATACCAATAACATTCCCTCCGGTGCGTTCCGCGGCTTTGGAGTTACACAGACTTGCTTCGCCGGGGAGAGCAACCTGAATCTGCTGGCTGCCAAGCTCGGAATCTCCCCATGGGAGATTCGCTTCCGCAACGCCATTGAACCCGGCGGCGTGCTTTCCAACGGACAGATTGCTGACGCAGGAACGGCATTGAAGGAGACGCTGCTCGCAGTGAAGGATGTTATTGAAGCCCATCCCGACGCGGGAATTGCCTGCTCATTCAAGAACGCTGGCAAAGGCGTCGGCGTGCCCGATGTCGGACGGGCGAAATTGAAGGTGCAGAACGGCGGCGTTCTCATCTGCACCAGCGCGGCCTGCATGGGGCAGGGATTGGCCACCGTTCTGTTGCAGATTGTGGCTGAAGCCACAGGACTCGCGGGCTCGGCAATCAGCGTGCATGAGCCGGACACGATGGTGACCCCCGACAGCGGAACCAGCACAGCATCGCGGCAGACGCTCGTCACCGGCGAGGCAGCGCGGCGGGCCGCGGTTGGTTTGAAGCAGGAGCTAGATAAACACTCACTGACCGAACTGGAAGGCCGCGAGTTCTATGCAGAGTACGATTGCGTTACTGATCCCATGACCTCCGAAAAACCCAACCGGGTAAGTCACGTTGCGTACGGATACGCCACTCACGTTGTCATTCTGGATCGCGAAGGAAGAATACAGAAGGTGGTCGCTGCTCATGATGTAGGTAAGGCCATCAATCCGAATGGCGTCGAGGGACAGATCGAAGGCGGCGTCGTAATGGGATTGGGATATGCACTGACCGAAAAATTTTCAGTCCGTAATGGCGCGCCGGCTGTCACCCTGGGTACCCTTGGACTGCTGCGCGCGCCACAGGTCCCGGAGATTGAGTGTCATCTTATCGAGAAGAACTCCGCCACTTTGGCCTATGGGGCGAAGGGTGTGGGAGAAATTGTGATGGTCACGACCACGCCCGCGGTAGCTTGCGCATACTTTAATCGCGACGGCAAATTGCGCAACAGCCTTCCTCTCAAAGACACCCCTTACAGCCGTTGAGATCGCAAGTGCGCAGAGGAAGTAACAACACGAAAGGGCAAGCTAGTGATGATGACAGCAGAACGGAGCCAACAGCTTATCGCTTTGTGCCAGGCGCTTATTCAGAGCCAGAGTTATTCGGGTCATGAAGATGGCGTAGTAAACCGGATGAAGCAGGCGTTCGATAAGTGGGGATTCGACGAGGTGATCGTCGACTCCTACGGCAGCGTTCTGGGACGCATCAAAGGCAATCGCCCCGGCAAGGTCATGCTGCTCGATGGGCACATTGACACGGTACCGGTTCCGGATGGATCCAAGTGGACGCACAAGCCCTTCGGCGGCGAGTTAGTGGATGGAAGGATCTACGGACGCGGCACGTCGGACATGAAAGGCGCAGTCAGTGCCATGATGGCTGCTGCCGCATTTTTCGCAGCGGACACGCGAAGAGACTTCGCGGGAGAGATCTATGTTTCGGGAGTTGTATACGAAGAATG
Organism: Acidobacteriaceae bacterium; assembly: GCA_003142015.1. GTDB lineage: Bacteria > Acidobacteriota > Terriglobia > Terriglobales > Acidobacteriaceae > Telmatobacter. The sequence continues at coordinate 104,678 of PLOI01000049.1, forward strand.
TTTCGAAGGAGTCGCTGCCAGGAAGATCAGCGAACGTATCCGGCCCGACTACGTAGTGATTGGAGAATCTTCAGAACTGAACCTGAAACGGGGCCAGCGCGGCAGGGCGGAGGTGGTGGTGGAAACCTTTGGCAAGCCGGCCCACTCCGCCAATCCGCGAGCGGGCATCAATGCGGTTTATAAGATGGCTGAACTCATTCGTAAGATCGCCAGACTTGAAGCGCCGGCGCACCCCATCATGGGTCAGGGCATTCTGGAACTCACAGATATCAAGTCTTCTCCTTATCCTGGCGTATCCGTCGTACCGGATTACTGCCGTGCGACTTATGATCGCCGTCTGCTCGTTGGCGAGACCCAGGAATCGGTCTTGAGGCCGTTGCTGGCACTGATTAGCGAGATGAAAAGCACAGACCCACAGTTCGAGGCAAAGGTGCATTTCGCCGCCGACACACAAACCTGCTACACAGGGAACGAGATCAACGGCGAAAGATTCTTTCCAGGCTGGCTCCTGGAGCAAGAGGATGAATTTGTTCAAGCAGCTCTCTTAGGATTGCGAAGCGCCGGTCTGAACCCGCAGATTACCCAATACTCGTTTTGCACGAACGGCAGTCACTACGCAGGCGAAGCTGGAATCAAGGCCGTCGGCTTTGGGCCATCCCGAGAAGATATCGCGCATACCATCGATGAATACATCGAGGTCGATCAATTATTGAAAGCCGCAGAGGGCTATTACGGAATCTTGCAGGCGGTGTTGCAGAAAGGTTGAAAGAATGAAGATTCTGGTCAAGAATGGCTGCATCATCGATGGCACCGGTCAGCCTCGGTTCGCAGCCAGCCTGGCAATCGAAGATGAGCGGATCGCAGCTATCGGCAACGTGCTGGACACAGGCGGTTTCGATCTGGCCATTGATGCCACGGGCCTCATTGTAGCTCCAGGGTTCATCGATACTCACAGTCACTCCGACTTGGCGGTGCTGATCAATCCTTATGTAGAAGCCAAGATTCGCCAGGGGGTTACTACTGAATTGTTGGGACAGGACGGAATATCCATGGCGCCTTTGCCCAGGAGATACATTTCGTCGTGGCGAAAGAATCTTGCCGGACTCGATGGGGACAATGATGAGCTTAATTGGGATTACGAAACGACCGATGGCTATCTGCAGGCGATGCAGGCGAACGGTGTCGGCTTGAATGAAAGCTATCTGGTTCCGCATGGCAATATCCGCATGGAGGCGATGGGACTGGACAATCGCAAGCCCTCGCCGGAAGAACTCGCGCGGATGCGGGAGATAACCCGGCGAGAGATGGAAGCTGGCGCATTTGGCCTTTCCACAGGGCTGATCTATATGCCCTGCGCCTACGCGGATACCGCTGAGTTGATCGAGTTATGCAAGGTTGTCGCGGAGTTTGATGGCGTCTTCGTTGTGCATCAGCGTAGTGAAGCAGACGCCATCCTGGACTCGATGAAGGAAGTTATAGAAATCGGCCGCAAGTCAGGAGTGAAGATTCACTTCTCGCACTTCAAGCTCTGCGGCCGCAAGAATTGGGGTCTCATCGACCAAATGCTTGACCTGCTCGACAGCGCCGCCGCTGAAGGGATTCGAACCTCATTTGATCAGTATCCTTATGTCGCCGGAAGCACCATGCTGGGCGCGATTCTTCCGCCCTGGGCGCACGATGGAGGCACCGACAAATTATTGGAGCGCCTCGCCAGCCCTCAGCTTCGGCAACGCATGGTACTCGATATGGAGCAAGGAATACCGGGCTGGGATAATTTTGTGGACTTCGCCGGCCTTGATCAGATTTTCGTCACCAGCGTAAGGACGAGCGCGAATAAGGATCTGATTGGCAAGAGCCTTCTGGGGATTGGTGATATCCGAGGCAAGAATCCTTTCGATGCCGCGTTCGATCTGCTTCTCGCCGAAGAGAATGCGGTTGGCATGGTTGATTTCTATGGCACGGAAGAGCACGTCATCCGCTTCCTGACACGGCCGGAACAGAATGTCTGCACCGACGGCCTTCTGGGCGGCAGGCCGCACCCGCGCGTCTTCGGATCATTTCCGCGTGTTCTGGGAAAGTATGTGCGCGAGGAAAAGGCGCTCACGCTTGAGAGCACAATTCGTAAGATGACGTCCAAGCCCGCCGAAGTTTTCGGCTTCAAACGACGTGGCTTGTTAGAGCCGGGCAACTTTGCGGATGTTGTCGTTTTCAATCCCGACACGGTCATCGACAAGGGAACGTTTGTCGATCCGATTCAATTCCCGGTAGGTATCGAAGATGTCTTGATCAATGGACACGTTGTGCTGCACTCCGGCAGTTACGAGCGCACGCTTGCCGGAAAGGTGCTCCGCAGATCCTGTATCCAATGAACCTGTGTCAAGAAAGTTTTATAAGGATATGTAGTTGAAATAGCTTTTGCCCTGGCTCCGTGAAGCCAGGAGCAAAAACTCGTATGTCTCACCCTTCAACCAGCGCGTCCGCAATGCCGAGGTGTTCATCAAGCGCGGCGATGCCAATATCCAGCTCTTCCTTGGTCACGATCAACGGCGGCGCAATGACGAAGTGGCTCACCCATGCCTGAATCGAAACTCCCTGAGCCATCATTTTTCCTGTGATCTGATCCACCAGCAGCGGCTTGCCTTCGACCTTGTCGCGCATAGTGTTGAAGGGCTGCTTGGTGGTGCGGTTCTTCACGATTTCGACAGCGAAGAAGAGGCCGAGGCCGCGCACGTCTGCCACCGATGGGTGCCGTGTCTTGAGTGCTTCCAGCTTTTCGCGCACATAGGGTTCGAGGGCTGCCGCGCGCGCCACCAGGTCCAGCCGCTGCATCTCCTCGATGGTGGCCACGGCAGGGCCGAGCATCAACGGATGAGCCTCATAAGTGTGCCCGTGAGAAAAGTAGTGATCCTCGAAGTAGTCGGCGATCTTAGTGGTGGTGGCGCACAAACCGAGCGGCACATAAGCCGAGGTGATGCCCTTGGCAGTCACCAGAATGTCTGGCGTCACGCCCCAATGCTGCTCTGCGAACCATTTGCCCGTGCGGCCCCAGCCGGTCATTACCTCGTCGCCGATCAGCAGGACGCCGTGCCGGTCGCAGATTTCGCGAATGCGCGGAAAGTATTCTGGCGGCGGAACGAGGACGCCGTTGGTGCCGACGACCGGCTCGAGAATAATGGCCGCGACATCGCTCTCGTTGCGGATCATGTGCTCAATGTAGTCGGCGCACGCGATGTTACAGCCCGGATACGTGTGCTTGATAGGGCAATTGAAACAGTTCGTCTCCGGAGCAAACACAAAGCCCGAGCCCTTGCCGCCCGGCTCCATGGCCCAACGGCGCGGATCGCCAGTCGCCGCAATGGCAGCGTTCGTGGAACCGTGATAGGAGCGGTAACGCGAGATGATCTTGGCCTTGCCTGTATACATGCGCGCAATTTTGAAGGCGGCCTCATTGGCCTCAGCTCCGCCGGTCGAGAAGAAGAATTTATTGAGGCCCTCGGGCAGCACTTCCAATAGCTTCAGGCTGAGACGGGCGCGGGCTTCGGTGGCGTAGCCTGGAGCAGCATAAGGCAGTTCGCGCGCCTGCTCGGCGATCGACTCGATTACGCGCTTGTTCTTGTGGCCCAGATTTACGCACATCAACTGCGATGAAAAATCGAGGTAACGCTTGCCCGCGCCATCCGTAAACCAGCAGCCCTCGGCGTCGGCAATATGCAACGGCTTCCAGCCTTTCTGGAAGCGCCAGGTACCGTAGTTAGTTTGCCGAGTGATGTTGGTGATTTCTTCGGATGTAAGCGCCTTCGATTCGGTAATATTGCTCATAACTTTGCTCTCCGGTAAAAATTCGTATGGTATCGCCAAGTCCTAGGCGTGAAGCGGACATATTGCTCATGAATTAAGTGTCAAAGTCGCGCCAGAAAGTTTCCTTTCACTGAGCGCGGATCCAATCCATAGTCTTCGACGCCAGCTTATCGAGTGCGATTACAGCCAGTTTCAAATGTTCTTCGCTCGTGTCTTCAATCTTGTTGTGGCTGATTCCCTTGAGCGATTGCACAAAAAGCATGGCAGTCGGGATACCGGCCCTGGAGACCTCAGCCGCGTCGTGCAGCGGCCCCGACGGCAGGCGATGCGATCGTCCCGCCGTCTCGCGGATTGCCTCTTCGCAGAACTCGACCAGCTTGGGATGAAACGGCTCCGGCGCAATGTTCCAGATGCGCGACCACTCCACTGTGCATCCTTCTTCCTTCGCGAATTGCGCGCTCTTTTCCTGAGCCTCGCGATACATCGTGGCCAGTACGCCGGCATCCAGATCGCGCTGGTCAAGAGTGGCCTCGCAACGGCCAACGACCGCAGTCACAATTCCCGGAAAAGTCTTGACGCTGCCAATGGTGCATACCGCGTCGGGATGCCGCTTTGCGATGGGGCGAATTTCCAGCGCCAGTTTTGCGGCGGCAGCCAGGGCATCGCGGCGCGCCGTCATGGGCGTAGAGCCGGAGTGCGCCTCCTGGCCGTGGAACGTGATAGTGTGCCGCTCCACGCCTTTGGTGCCGAGCACTGCGCCCAGCGGAAGGCCCATTCCCTCCAGCACCGGACCCTGCTCAATGTGCAACTCAAGATAGGCTGCCGCGTTCTTCCGCTCCCGTCCGGCGTCGCCGATGGAATCAATGGAGACGCCACATTCCGCCAGCGCATCTTCAAGTCGCTTGCCTCCCGCATCCGTGCGTCCACGATCCTGGTCGATGGTTTGCGTGCCGGCAAAGGCCGACGATCCGAAAAGGCTGCGCCCAAAGCGCGCACCCTCCTCATCCGCCCAATCGACCAGCCGCACGGTCACTGGCGGTTTGCCTTTGTACTCCTCGGCAATGCGGCGCAGGACGGTGTAGCCTCCGATCACGCCCAGACAGCCGTCGAGCCATCCTCCATTGGGCACCGAATCGAGGTGACTGCCGAGAATCAGAGTCGCCTCGGCGCTTCCAGCGAGCGTACTCCAACTATTGCCGGCGGCATCATAGTGATGCTCCACCGGCAATTCACGGAGCTTGGATTCAAACCATTTGCGCGCTTGGAGCCACACCGGACTCCAGGCCAATCGTTGTGCGCCATGCTCATCGGCTGTGAGTGTGCGCAACTCCTTGAGCAGATCAACCGCTGCCTGTGCGTCAACCGGCATAAGTCACTCCTTTCGTCTTTTATTGCGGCTCATAGCTGCGGCTCGCGGCGAATCATGCGCCCGCGCCCCTGTTCTCCCACAAAAACTCCATCGCGCGCCTGCACCTTGCCGCGCACCGTGACCACGGCGGGCCGGCCTTCGATTGCAAAGCCCTCAAAGCCGTTGTAGTCGTTGATGCCGTGCTGTGTGGCCGCGGAGATAGTGCCTCGATACTTCGTGTCATAGACGACCAGATCAGCGTCCGACCCGACAGCAATGGTTCCCTTGCGAGGGTAGAGGCCAAAGAGTTTGGCGGCGCGTGTGCTGAGAGCGTCCACAAAGCGGTGAATATCAAGCCCGCCTCGCTTTACGCCATAGGTGTACATCAGATTCACGCGATCCTCAATGCCCGGAATGCCGTTGGGAATCTGCGTGAAAGCCTTCGCGCCCAGGAGCTTTTGTTCTTTGTCGAATGGGCAATGGTCCGTGCCCACAGTCTCAATCAAGCCCGTCTTCAGCGCATTCCACAGCACGGGCAGATTGCGCTTGTCGCGCAAAGGCGGCGACATAATGTGCTTCATGCCTTCCACTCCGGCGCGCTCAGCGTAACTCTTGTCGAGCAGAAAATGAGGCAGCACCGATTCGATGTGCAGGTTGACGCCGCGCACTTTGGCTTCCACGGCAGCGCGCAGCGCCGGCGCGCAAGACAGATGTACCACGTAGCCGGTGGCGCCAGTCTGCTCCACAAACGTCGCAAAGCGCGTGGTGCCTTCAGCTTCAACAGCCTCCGGGCGGCTGGGTTCATGCCACTCCGCCCCGGTCTTGCCCTCTGCCAGCAATTGCTGCTGCAATTGGCCCACTAGCTCGGCGTTCTCGCAGTGCGCCGTGGTGATGACGCCCAGTTTGGCGGCCAGCTTGAGTGTCTGGAACATCTCTTCGTCATCGACGCCAAAAAAATTCTTATAAGAGAGAAATATCTTGAACGATGTCGTCCCGTCCTTGACGATCTCCTTGAGTTGCGCTTCCGTCTGGGCATCGTAACGCGTCACCGCCATGTGAAAGGCATAGTCGCAGGCGCTGTTGCCTTCCGCTTTTTGCTTCCAGGCGTGGTATCCCTCCAGCGCGTCATCCTTGCGGGAAGGGCAGCACATCTCGATGAACGTGGTCGTCCCGCCGATGAGCGCGGCCTTGCTTGCCGCGGCGTGCGTGTCCTTCGCAAAGGTCGCCATGAAGGGCAAGTGGATGTGAACATGAGGGTCGATGAAACCGGGAAAGATCAGCTTTCCAGCAGCATCGATTACCTCGGTTCCCTTCGGAACAGTAAGCCCAGACCCGATGGCGCTAACAGTTTCATCCTCGATGAAGATGTCGCCGCGCATGCGGCTCTCCGCGGTAACAATCTCTCCGCCCTTGATCAGCATTCCCATTTCTACGCTCTCCCTTCCTGTGCGGCAATGGCTCTAAAGATGCATTAGTGAATGTGAATTCCAACCTTTTCGCGATAAGCCTCCATCGCTTCCCAGTCTTCAGTAACCTGAGTTTGCTGCTGCGATAACTCGCCCCATGTAACTGCACTTCGCCCGGAGGGTAGCTCGACCATTTGAATGCAGTTATCCACCGGGCAAACATTGTAGCAAAGTCTGCAGCCCACGCAATCCTCTTCGCGCACCACGGGTCTGGGTCGCGTTTCCACCGCATCGTGCTTGCCATTCGAGCGCACATCGTAAGATTGCGGCTCCACTATCGCACCCTCATGCGATACCAGGTCGATGCACTGATGCGCGGTATCGTTGCAGGCAATATAGCAAAGATTGCATTTGATGCATTTGTCAGCATCAATGCGCGCCACGGCGCGGAAGGATAAGTCAAAGTTCTTGAACTCCGATACTCGATTCAGGCTGCGGCCAGTAACATCGGCGATAGTCTTGAAACCTTTCTCGTCCATCCAGTTAGAAAGTCCATCACATAGGTCTTCGATTACCCTGTAACCGTAGTGCATCACCGTGGTGCAGACCTGAAGGCTCGATGCACCCAGCAGCAGGAACTGCGCCGCGTCGGCCCAGGTGGCAATGCCGCCCATGCCGGAGATGGGGATACCGGACTTCGATACGATCTCGTCAGTTCCCAGGGAAGCCAGCATATTGAGCGCGATGGGCTTGACAGCCGGCCCGGCATATCCGCCGTGGCCGCCCTTTCCGCCAATGCTCGGCGTCAGTTCCAGCGTATCCAGGTCCACGCCGCAGATGGAGTTGATCGTATTGATGAGCGAAATTCCGCTGGCCCCTGCGGCAACCGCGGCGCGCGCCGGCAACACAATGTTGGTGACGTTGGGCGTCAGCTTCACGATCACCGGAACGGTTGCCACGTCCATCACCCAGCGGGTGATCTGCTCGCAATACTCGGGCACCTGCCCCACGGCAGCGCCCATGCCGCGCTCGCTCATACCATGCGGGCAACCGTAGTTCAATTCAATGCCGTCCGCGCCCGTATCCTCGATGCGCCGCACAATATCTTTCCACGCCTCAGGCTTGGACTCAACCATGGCGGAGACGATCACCGCGCGATCTGGCCAGGCGCGCTTGATCTCGACAATCTCACGCAAATTGACTTCAAGCGGCCGGTCGGAAATCAACTCGACATTATTGATAGCCAGCATGCGCTGGCGGCCATGATGCCAGGCCCCGTAGCGGTTGGATACATTCAGCACCGGCGCGCCGATGGTCTTCCAAACAGCGCCGCCCCAGCCTGCTTCAAAAGCCCTGTGGATCTGCGCGCCGGAGTTAGTTGGTGGCGCCGAGGCCAGCCAGAATGGATTGGGCGACTTGATGCCAGCAAAGTTAATGCGTAGATCTGCCATGCTTAATTCACCTCGACCGGCGCGGCGCGTTGCACTATCTGTTGATGGATTGCCGCGGCGGCCAGCTTGCCATCCTCGACGGCCATGACGGTGGAAGCAACACCGGAAGAGCGGATGCAATCGCCGATTGCGTAGACACCGGCCACGTTCGTCCGGAAGTTCGCGTCTACAGTGATAAATCCCTTCCTCGTCTCCAGGCCCAGCAGCGCGGCCAGGGTCAGCTTGTTTTGACCGACAGCCTTGATGATCTGATCCGCTGCAAGCACAAACTCCGAGCCTTCGACAGGAGCCGGCGCAGGGCGGCCGGATGCATCGGGCGCACCCAGTTCCACGCGCAGGCACTCCAGGCCAACCGGGAGACCATCTTTCAGCACCACCCGCGAAGGTTGGCTGAGAAAGCGGAAGTCGATACCCTCCTTGCGCGCAAAGTCGTACTCGTGCTCATAGCAGCTCATCTCGCGGTCCGTGCGGCGATAGACCATCGTCACCAGCTCCGCGCCCAGCCGCTTGGCAATCGTTGCGCAATCCACTGCCGTATTGCCGGCGCCGATCACGATGACATTGCGGCCCACACTCAATTTTGCCGCGGCGACCTTGCTGGCTTCGATGAATTCCAGACCATCGACCACAGCCTCTTCGCCGGCAATCCCCAGGCCGGGAGTCCGGGCTAACCCTACGCTCAGCACCACAGCATCGAACTCATTCTGGAGCGTGGCCGGAGAGATATCCTTGCCGATCTCAACCCCGGTTTTGATCTTGACGCCCATCCCTTCGACCATGCGCGTCTCTTCCAGGGCAACCTCTATCGGTTCGCGCAGCGCGATGATGCCATAAGTGGAGAGCCCGCCGGGCATTTTGCTTTTTTCGAAGATCGTAACCGCGTGACCCATCATAGCCAACTCGCCGGAGCACGAAAGCCCCGCGGGCCCGGCGCCGATGACAGCAATCGATTTGCCCGAAGGCGTGGCCGTAACAGCCGGATAGCTGTTGTGCTCCCGCGCATAGTCCATGGCAAAGCGCTGCAAGCGTCCGATGGCAATGGGCTTGTGATCAGAGCCCAGCACGCACGCTCCCTCGCACAATTCCTGCACTGGACATACCCGCGCGCAGGTGGCGCCAAGAAGATTCGAGGCAAAGATCGTTGCCGCCGAGCCGCGCAGATTGCCGGTGGCTATTTTCTTGATGAAGCGGGGAATATTGATATGGGTTGGGCAGGCATGCGTGCAAGGCGCATCGTAACAAAACAAACAGCGGTCCGCCTCAACTGCCGCCGCATTCGGGGTCAGAGAAGGCAGTTGTTCCGCAAGCGCCTTTCCGGCATCTTTAACTTCTAATTCCATTCTTAGGCTCCTAACTAAAGCTCCTGGCCTGCTCGATCGGTCGTGTTTTAGGACAACAATTCCAGCATATCGAGGTCATCCAAGAGTGCCATCCCTTCACGAGCGGGATACATAGTTTAGCTCACACACCGCTCGGACCGTCAAGTACGGCTATTTCTGTGATTTGGATGAACTCACGAGCGCTCACCGCAGGGCCGGATTATGCGCATTGCGGCGACGCCGCTGCCCTGTGTATCCTACGAGCCAACCTTTATATAGGTGTCAATTCTCAGGGAGAAGCTGTGAAGGCGAGACGAGCAGAAGGAATTCGATTCGGACCTTGCTTTTGCGTGGCGCTGTTGGCGCTTGCGATTTCCATAAGTGCGTGCCATGCTCCGCAGCGCGTCATGCTGACGCTTTCTGTTGCGGCCAGCGTCAAAGACGCCATTTTAGAGGCGGAGGCCGCGTATCTGCGCGATCACGCCGGCATCGACTTCCGCAATAACTTCGGCTCTTCGGGAACTCTGGCGCGCGAGATTGAGGAGGGCGCGCCTGTGGACGCGTTTATCTCCGCTGCGTCCAAACCCGTGGACGATCTGGAAGCGAATGGCCTGATCGCGCCCGGTACGCGGCGCAACCTCCTGCGCAACTCGCTGGTGCTGATTGCGCCTCGCGATTCCCGGCTTCGTGATTTTCACGGCCTCACGGATCCTTCCGTCCGGCTGATCGCACTGGGCGATCCCGCCAGCGTTCCAGCAGGCCAATATGGGCGCCAAACGCTGGCAGCGCTGCATCTTCTTGACAGGCTCAACCAGAAACTTGTGCTGGGAGGGGATGTTCGCCAGGTCCTTACCTATGTCGAGACAGGCAACGCTGACGCGGGCATCGTTTACGCAACCGATGCGCAGACCTCAAGCCGGGTGCGCATTGTCGCCGTCGCGCCGGATTCGTCACACGACGCAATCGTCTATCCCGCAGCCGTTGTCAAAGCGAGCCAAAATGGAGGAGTCGCGCGCGACTTCATCGATTACCTCAGCACTCCCGAAGCTCAAGCTATCTTTGTAAGGCATGGATTTACAATAGCCTCACCGTGACGTTTCCCATCGATCCATCGCCGCTGTACATTTCGCTGGCCACGACATGCGCCGCCACGATTGCCACTTTCTTTCTGGGAATGTTTGCAGCCAGAGTGATGGTGCAGATGCACGGCAACCTGCGCGCCTGGATTGACGGGATACTCACGCTTCCTCTGGTTCTTCCGCCAACGGTGGTCGGCTTCTTCCTGCTGCTGATCCTCGGACGGCAGAGCTTTGTTGGTCATGCGCTGGAGCGGCTCGGCATCACGATTGTGTTTTCGTGGCCCGCCACCGTGATCGCGGCAACCGTTGTGGCATTTCCGCTGATGTATCGCACCACGCTGGGCGCATTCGATCAGGTGAATCCCACTTACCTCGAAGCGGCGCGGACACTGGGCGCCTCGGAGTGGGCGGTCTTTCGTAAAGTCTTGCTGCCGCTGGCTGCGCCGGGCGTCATAGCTGGAACTGTTTTGGCTTTTGCGCGCGCCATGGGTGAATTCGGGGCCACCTTAATGCTCGCCGGCAATATACCCGGGCGCACGCAGACCATGCCTATCGCAATTTTTTCCGCTGCCGAAGACGGCGATATGCGCGGCGCGCTTCTTTGGGTGATTTTGATTATCTTGCTGTCGCTGGCCATCATTCGGCTGTTGAACAGGCAGAGCGCGCAGCGAAAGCCTGCGCACCGGCGGAATCCTACGCGTCCGGCGCCGGTTCCTGTGGCGTACCCGGCTCCCCCACGCAGGATGAACGAGGCCGCGTCTTCCGCGGCGCTTGAGATGCAAGTCGAAAGGGCGCTCGAAAATTTCACTTTGCAAGTAAGCCTCTGCACCGGCACGGGCGCGGTTGGATTGCTGGGAGCATCCGGTGCGGGTAAATCCATGACGCTGCGCATGATCGCCGGCGTGGTTGCGCCGGATGGTGGTCGTATTGTTCTCAATGGCCGCGTCTTATACGACAGTGCGGTAGGGCGCAATGTCCCTTCCGCCAAGCGAAGAATCGGCGTCGTCTTTCAGGACTACGCGCTTTTTCCGCACCAGACGGTAGCGGAGAATGTGGGCTTTGGGTTGAGCACATTGCCTGAGCAAGAGCGCCGCGCGCGCGTCGATCGGCAACTCAATCTGATGCACATCGCCGAACTGGCGAACCTCTATCCGAAAGAAATCTCAGGCGGGGAGCGACAACGCGTGGCCATCGCGCGATGCATGGCTATCGAGCCGGATGCGCTGCTGCTCGATGAACCTTTCGCTGCGCTGGACCCATATCTGCGGCGGCAGATGGAAGAGCAGCTTCGTGAGACGCTCACCACTTACAACGGCGTGGTGATCTTTGTAACTCATGATATGGAAGAAGCATTCCGCTTCTGCACCGATCTGTTGGTGCTCGATAACGGCCGCGTAATCGCAAGCGGAGCGAAGCACGAGCTTTTCGAGCGGCCTCGCACAGTGGTTGCCGCGCGGCTCACCGGCTGCAAGAATATCGTTTCCGCGCGCCGCGTGGATGCCGATAGGATTGCTGTGGACGCGTGGAGTTGCCAGCTAAAGGCTCCGGCTCCGGTTTCCAGCGCGCTCACCCACGTTGGCTTCCGTTCGCACCAGATCGTATTTCAGCAAGCCGCTGAGGTCGAAAACACATTTCTCTGCTGGCTGGTGAGCACCAACGAAGCGCCGCATGAGATGACGCTCTATCTGCGCTTGCACGCCGCGCCTTGCGCCGGAGAAGCGCCGCATCTACAGGCCGACGTGCCGAAAGATCTTTGGCGCGCACTGAGCACGCAGCCTCAACCGTGGCGGGTCACGCTCGATCCGGAGCGGCTGCTACTGCTTGAGGGATGAGGGATCCGTTTGTTCCTTGCGAATGCGATTGCGCAAGTGAGGCAGCGCAATGGTGCAATGTCGCCGGACGGCGATCAGCTCAGCCATGATGGAGATGGCGATCTCCTCCGGCGTGCCTGCGCTGATCTCCAGGCCAATCGGAGCGAAGACGCGATTGAAGCTCTCTCGTGCAACGCCTTCCGCTTCCAGCTTTTGATAGAGCGAAAGCACCTTGCGGCCCGAGCCGATCATCCCGATGTAATGAGCGGGCGTATTGAGAGCCCAGCGAAGAACACGAATATCGTGACGGTGGCCGCGAGTGACAATGGCGATGTATGAGTCGCCGCTGGGCGTCAGTTCAGAGAGAGTCGCATCCAGATCGCCGGTATGAACCTCGCGGGCATCGGGGAATCGCTCGCGGTTGGCGTAGAGTTCGCGATCGTCGGCCAAAACCACTTCAAAACCGGCCAGCATGGCTACCTTATATAAGTTCAGACCTACGTGGCCTCCACCGAAGATATAGAGCACCGGCGCGGGGACCAGCGGCTCGATGAATACCTCGAGCGATCCGCCGCACACCAGGCCGGTTTCGTCATCGGGTGTCTGATCCATATTGAAGGTCATGGTTTTCGGCTTCTCGTCTTTCATCGATTCCATCGCACCCTCTCGAACTTCGGATTCCATGCGTCCGCCGCCGACCGTTCCTAGGATCGAGCCGTCTTCGCGCACCAGCATCTTCGCCGCCACTACCGAAGGAATAGAGCCGCTGACGTTGACGATGGTAGTCAGCGCCGCGCGTTTCCCCTCGCGTTTCAATTTACAAATTTCTTCATAGATTCCCATGCCATCCCAACTTTCCATGGAGAAGCAGCCGCGACGTTCGACGCCACCGCGATGCGGAAGCGAGATGGACAGCGGCCGGGTCCATCCGTCTGCGTTCGCTCATCATAGCTTCCCAGCCTCATCAGCAAGCGAAGCGCCAGGTTTGGCAAGCGCGCTGGAAGACTCATTTACGACGCTGGCGAGAGTTATTCCCAGTCGCATCTCTACGGCGAGAGCCACTGCCTTTGCCGTGGCCATGCGCCTTTGAGCGGCGTCGAGCGCAGGCGGGTTATCGCTGAACCGTCTGAGAGCGGCCTCGAACCTCTGGTCAATCGTAACCGGATGCTCGCCACTCATCAATTTGTCCGCGAGATAGACGATCGCGCTCTCGTCGAGGCGGTCGCCGAAGTCCAGATCGGTGTGCGAGCCGACAACTGTCGCAACCTGCGGGAAATCCATCGAGTTCAAAATGGCTGCGCCAACGCTGGCGTGCTCCGGCTGGCTCTTGGCGAGATCGTGCAGCAGAGCCCCGGCTCGCACCAGTTCCAGGTTCAGTGCGAGACCGCTGCGCGACAGGGCAAGAGCAATTCGTTGCGCTACCTCGGCCACCAGACGCGAGTGGCGAACAATAGCGGGCTCAACGGAGTGGCTGGCGAGAATTGCTTCGCATTCGGCGCGTGTGGGAATCTCGCGGCAAGCGGCCAGCGCGCACAGCGCGTCATACTCGGCGGGAGTATCCATGTCCATGTGGATGCCCTGGTCCGCGACGGGCAGGTCGATGGCCTCGCTCTCGTGCCGCGCCAGCAGATCGGAGAGCGGTCCCGATGCGCCCTCCTCAGCCGCTTGGGCCAGGATGCTGCGCGCAATCAGCGGAGGGTGTCCGCGATGCCCCTCGAAGACAGGGTACACAATACCTGCCCCGCGCAGTGCGAAGGCTGCCGCTAATTGACGAATCGTATTGGGCCGCACCAGCGGAATGTCCGCCGGCAACACGAAGGCCGCCTCGACCCAGCCGGGCAGCGCGCGGCAGCCTGCCGCAACTGAGGAAAACATCCCTCGCTCAAAATGCGGATTGCGCACGCATCGCGCGCCGGCGCGCTCGGCCAAAGGCTGTAACTCGTCCGTGCGATGGCCCAGAACGGCAATCACCTCGGCAATGCCCGCGGCTCGGAACACGCCGATGCATCGCTCCAATGCCGTGCTGCCGGTGAGCGGAAGCAAAGGCTTGAACTCCGCCATGCGCGAGGAGTAGCCTGCCGCCAGAACGATGGCGGCCAAGCGGCTTTCGCTGCCCTCAGCCGCAACGGGTTGGTTCGCTGAACTCATACTTGTTCTCCGCCACCATCTCATTCAACTCGTCTACGCCCTTCATAACGATAGTAGGTCAGCACGCCGCAGTCTTCCCAGGGAAGCCTGTTCAGAAACCCGTAAATACGGCTGGCTCAAGAATTTGAAGCCTGATAACGCGCTATGTTTAGGCGAAGTGGTTCTTTTTGTACAGCTTCCCAGCGGCCCAGCGGGACAATCTAAAAAGGGAGTAGTGTGCCGTTGCGAGAGCAGCCGTGCCGGTTTTTGGTGCGCTGAAATCAGTCGCCGAAATCGCGTTGTGAAGCTTCATCCTCGCCAGGGCCCTTCTTCCTCTGGAGGTCGCAGATGAACGCTCTGATGATCTACCCGGAATTCCCCGATACTTTTTGGAGCTTCAAACATGCGCTCAAGTTTTTAGGCAAGCGGGCTGCACAGCCTCCGCTGGGGCTGATGACGGTGGCCGCGCTGTTGCCGAAGGCCTGGAAAAAGCGATTGGTGGACACCAACGTTGAGCGGCTGCGCGACCGCGACCTGGCCTGGGCGGACGTGGCGCTGATAAGCGCGATGCACATCCAGCGCGACTCCCTGGCGGCCATCGTCGAGCGCTGCCGCGCGCGCGGATTGCGTACTGTCGTCGGTGGGCCCATCGCCAGCAGCCTTTCAGCGGCCGAACTGAAGGCGGACCACGTGGTCATCGGCGAAGCCGAGAGCTTGATTGCCGATCTCGCGCGGGACATTGAGCAGGGAACAGCCGCGCCCGTCTATCAGGCCGCCGAAAGGCCGAAGATGAGCGCCAGCCCATTGCCCGACCTGAGCCTCATCAAGATGCATCGCTACTCGACCATGGCCGTGCAATACTCACGTGGTTGCCCCTTCAACTGCGAGTTCTGTGACATCATCGAAATCTACGGCCGACGCCCGCGCACCAAAGCCGTGGCGCAGGTGCTGGCCGAGTTGGACCAGTTACGTGCGGCCGGCTGGCGCGAAGCGGTGTTTATCGTCGACGATAACTTCATCGGCAACAAGGCGCGCGCCAAGGAGTTATGCGTGGCGCTCGCCGAATGGCGCAGCCGGTACAAAACCAGCTTCGACTTCAATACCGAAGCTTCACTCAACATGGCCGACGATCCGGAGTTGATGCAGCTGATGAAAGATGCCGGCTTTGTCTCGGTCTTTCTGGGCATCGAGACCCCCGATGAATCGGGCCTCATCGCCTGCAACAAGCTGCAGAACACGCGGCGCAGCCTGCTGGATAGCGTGGCNNCTGAACTTTCTTCCGAACATGGATGCCACAAGGCTGGTTGAGGGCTATCGCTCGGTGTTGAAGAGGATATACTCCTGCGAGGCATACTATGAGCGCGTCAAGCTCTACCTGAGCCGCACACACCCGCGTTTCGGCGAGCGTAACACCAGGCAGCAGTGGCTGACCATGGGCAATGCGCGCGCCTTTGTTACCTCGATCATTCGTCAGGGAGTCTTCGGCCGGCAGCGCTGGAGCTATTGGAAGTTTCTGCTGACCGTGGCCACGCGGTATCGCCATTGCGTTGGCGCGGCCATGACTCTGGCAGTCATGGGTTATCACTTCCAGGTGATGACCAGTAGGCTATCCGGTAATGCCGGCTCGCCGGTCGCGCCGCACGCGATGCAAAAGTGCCTTCCCGCCGAAACAAGCGAACATGCAGGATAAATTTCAGGATATTATCCGGCTCAACTGAATTGCGACCTCAAAGAGCAGAGATAATATCAACCGCAACCCCTTAGTGTTCCGCTCTGGAGGCCGGATTCGGTTTCATGAATCTCCGGGACATCGCGCCGTGTCTCGCCCCGAAAGCCTGTCACGATAAACTGCAAATGAGGAAGCAGTTTTTGAGCGATACGGAACCAGTAAGGCGAATGGACGCGGCCGAGGTTGCCGCCGAGGTGCAGTTGGGCGTAACCTCAGGCGTCTCTCATGCATGGCGCGCGCTGCGCCATCGCAACTTCCGGCTCTTCTTTGGCGGTCAAACCATATCTCTCATCGGCACGTGGATGACGCGCGTGGCCACTGGCTGGCTGGTTTACCGGCTCACCGGCTCGGCCCTCCTGCTGGGCACGGTCAGCTTTGCCGGGCAGATTCCCACCTTTCTGCTGGCTCCCTTTGCCGGCGTGTGGGTAGACCGGCTAGACCGCCGGCAAGTGCTGGTGTGGACCCAAACCCTATCAATGGTCCAGTCGCTGACGCTGGCCGCGTTGACGCTTTCGGGCCACATCACGATTCCCTTGTTGCTGGTGCTGAGCGTGATGCAAGGCTGCATCAATGCCTTCGACATGCCGGGCCGCCAGTCCTTCATGATCAAGATGGTGGACGACCCGCGCGACCTGCAGAACGCCATCGCCATTAACTCGTCGATGGTGAACATGGCGCGGCTCATCGGCCCGTCGCTGGCCGGCATGTTGATCGCGGTCTCCAGCGAGGGATGGTGCTTTCTGATCGACGGCATCAGTTACATTGCCGTCATTGCATCGCTGCTCATGATGCGTCTTCATGCGCCCGTGGTGACGCGTGTGGCCACGTCAATGGTTGCCGAACTGAAGGCCGGCTGGACTTATGTCTCGGAGTTTTTGCCCATCCGCACGATCCTGATGCTCTTTGCCGTGGTAAGCCTGATGGGAATGCCGTTTGTGGTGCTGATGCCCATCTTCGCCGCACGGGTGCTGCACGGCGGACCGCATACGCTGGGATTCCTGATGGCCGCCATGGGGCTGGGCGCGCTGGTCTCGGCGCTGTCTCTCGCGGCGCGCAGGAACGTGCGCGGGCTGGTCAGGATGATTCCCATCGCCGCGGCGGTCTTCGGTTTGGGANNACCATTGTCACCGACGACAAGCGCGGCCGCGTGATGAGTTACTATACGATGGCCTTCATGGGCATGGCGCCCTTTGGCAGCCTGCTGGCCGGGACCATGGCCCACGCCGCTGGCGCGCCCTGGACGGTGATGATGAACGGCGCGGTGGTTCTGCTGGGCGCGGCATGGTTTGCAACGCGGTTGCCGGCGCTGCGGCGCCAGATTCGGCTCATCTACCGCGAGATGGGCATTCTGCCGGCAGAGGAAGGAATACAGCAATGAGCGACGAAAAACCTGTTCTCAAACTTGATGCGCGTCACACAGCCATCGTAGTCATCGATATGCAAAAGGGCATCGTAGGGCGGCCGGGCGCGCCGTATCCGCAGCTCACCGTGGTGGCGAATTGCGCGCGCCTACTGGCTGCGGCCCGTGCTGCCGGAGCGCAGCCAGTGCTGGTGCATGTGGGCGGCTCGCCCGATGGCGCTGACCGGCTGCACACCGCGACCGACCAGTCGTGGAAGTCAACTGGCCCGCTGCCGCCTGATTGGAGCGAGTTGATTCCCGAACTCGACCGCCAGGCAGCCGACATTGTGGTTCTGAAGCGCCAGTGGGGCGCTTTCTACGGAACTGATCTCGACCTGCAACTGCGCCGCCGCAGACTGGCCACCATCGTGATTTGCGGCATCGCCACCGAGTTTGGCGTGGAGAGCACGGCGCGCGACGCCTATGAGCGCGGCTACGAACTCATCTTCGCCGAGGATGCTATGACCGGCGTGACGGCCGAAAGCCACTCGAACAGCGTGGAGCGCATCTTTCCCCGCTTGGGCCGTGTCCGCTCGACAGATGCGATCGTCGCGGCGTTCAGCTAACAATGATGGTTACCTTGCCTTTTTCCGTAATCGAGATCACGCATATCGGTGGCATAGTCCAGGTAGCCGCACTTTCATAAACTGCGCAGGCTAAAGTTCAAATCCTGACATTGTTGAGATCTGACGTACCTGCCGAAAAGAAACTAGCTCCAGGTGCGGATGCCGATCACTCCCCACCATGCAAGGTACAGGGCGGCGATCATCAGCGCCGTGATTACCGCGATCGAATACCAGCGGACGCTCCGGCGTATCTCCTTTTTCCGCGCCCGCCATACAGCGACGGCGCTGGCTAAAGAAGTTGCGGCAAAGATCAGCGTGAGGAGGAAGAGACCAAAGGACCAGATGGTCAAGTTCCCCAGGCGCACAAGGGCGTCATTGCCAGCCTGCATAAAGACGCCGACGAACGCCACCAAGCTGAGCACGGCAATCAGCGGCCAGAGGCGCATGGCGCGCTCGGCCGGACGGCGACGCTTCCTGAAGAAGCCGCCGATCATCCAAAACGGCGCGTAGAGCACGATGGAGATGACCGCAAGCACGAACCACGCCACCAGAACGATCTCGGCAATGGCGCGGAATGTGGGGATGCGCTTCAGGGTTCCGCCAAGGAATATGAACCGGCCCTCGGCATTGGGCGTCAGCAGGGCCATCGTGGCTACCGGTTCGGGATGGTCCTTCTTGGGCGGCAGATAGCGGAATTGCGCGCCGTTGACTGGCGCACCAGTGGGCTTGTTGATACCTCCGAGACCAGTGATCAGCAGGTTTCCCCCGCCAAAGCTCACGCGCTGCAATCCCAGCAAGCGTGCCAGAAATTGTTGCATCTGATTGCGCGGCGCATCCGGCTGGTACCAACCAGCGTACTCCTGGGCGTTGGCGGGAAGTTGTCCCGCTGCAGGCACCGGCGGTCGCGTGAGGTTCCTGGTGATGTAGGCGCGAATCGCGTCGCCGATCTTGCCGAAGGCCTCGCCGTTGGCGGAGTTGATGCTGTAGAAATAGCCTACGCCGTACTCCGGCATATACGACATATCGGTAATTCCGCCGTTCACGCCGCCATCGTGGCCGTGGTACTCGAAGCCATCGTGAAAGCTGGTGTAGTTGCTCAGGCCGTAACCGGCTTTGAGACCCTGCTGCGCTTCCCATGTGCGGGTAGGGGTTTCCATGCGGTCGATAGATGCCGCGGGCATCACCTGCACTCCCTCGACAGCGCCGCGATTCAAATAAAATTCAAGATACGCAGCCATATCTTTGGCGCTGGCGTTGATGGCTCCGGCGGGACGAAGCAGTATGTTCCAGTAGGGAAAGGGCGTCTTGCCGTCATTGTGGTAGAGGGTGGTTAGTTGCGGGGAAGGCTGCTCGAAATAGGTGGCCGTCTTCATGCCGATGGGCAAAAAGAAGTTCTGCGTCACGTAATCCTCAAAGCGCTGGCCGGTGATCTTTTCGACAATATAAGCGGCAACCGGAGGCCCGGAGTTGCAATAGGCCATGCGCGTTCCCGGCCGCCAGCGGGAGATGCGCGAATGGTGGTAATAATCGAGGCCCTCACGCAAGGTCATGCCCTTGGCATCCTTGGCATATTCGGGCAGGTGCATGTCATCCCAGCCGGTGGTGTGTTCCAGCAGGTCAACCACACGCACCGGGTCGGTGGCTTCCCAGCGATTCTCAAACCATATCTCAGGGACGAGTTTGTGCACCGGGTCCTGCAACGACAGCTTGCCTTCATTGGCCAGCTTGAGGATGGAGAGCGAGGCGAAGGCTTTGGAGGTGGAGCCGATGCGGAAGAGTGTCTCCTCCGTCGCAGCCTGATTTGCGGCTACATTGGATTTGCCCAGCCCCGCAACCCACTCGGGACCATCGCGATGCACAATGGCGACGGAGACTCCGGGCGTATGTGAATCCGCGAGGATTTTCTCCAACTGCTGGCGCAACTCGGCGATGGATTGCGCGGGCTTGGACGTGTCATCTTTCTTGTTCTGAGCCAAAGCGCCAGTTGCCTGCAAGCAAAGAACGAGTACGAGAAGGACAGACATCAAGCTTTGACTCAGCATCCTCTTCTTCATTCACGATCTCCCAAAATGGTTGCTGTTGTTTGCACGTAATATTAACACTCATCTAGAGTCCCCATTAAGTAAGATTCTCGGTTGGTGCAAATCGCGTTACCCGGCTTGCCCCAGAATCGCATTGATGCGGGCCAGTTCGTCCGCGCTAAAACTCAGGTTGGCGAGCGCGGCTATATTCTGTTCAATCTGCTCCACGCGGCTGGCTCCAATCAGCGCCGAAGTCATGCGCTCATCGCGCAGCACCCAGGCCAGCGCCATCTGCGCCAGCGACTGCCCGCGCTGTGCCGCCAACTCGTTGAGTGCGCGAATCCGGGCGAGACGGTCTTCGCTGATGTCGCTCTCCTTCAGGAAAACGGCCTTGGTTGCGCGCGAGTCCGCCGGAATGCCGTGCAGATAGCGGTCGGTCAGCAGTCCCTGCGCCAGCGGAGTAAACGCAATCGCCCCCACGCCCTCCTTGCCCAGCACGTCGAGAAGGCCTTGTTCGGGCGTGCGCACAAACATCGAATATTTGGGCTGATGAATCAGGCAGGGAGTGCCCAGCTCGCGCAGGATTTTGATGGCCGCCGCGGCCTGCGTCGCGTTGTAGTTCGAGAGGCCGGCGTAGAGCGCCTTGCCCGAGCGCACAGCCTGATCAAGTGCTCCCATGGTCTCTTCAATGGGCGTCTCGGGATCGGGGCGATGGGAGTAAAAAATATCTACATACTCCAGCCCCATGCGCTTCAGGCTTTGGTCCAGGCTGGCGAGCAGGTATTTGCGCGAGCCCCAGTCGCCGTAAGGGCCGGGCCACATATCGTAGCCGGCCTTGGAGCTGATGATCATCTCGTCGCGATAGGCCGCGAAGTCCAGGCGCAGAATCTGGCCGAAGTTCATCTCGGCGCTGCCGTAGGGCGGGCCGTAGTTATTCGCAAGGTCAAAGTGCGTAATGCCCAGATCGAAGGCCCGGCGCACCATGGCGCGGCCATTCTCAAAGCGGTCAGCCCCGCCAAAGTTGTGCCATAGCCCCAGGGAGATGGCCGGCAAGCGCACGCCGCTCCGGCCCGAGCGGCGATATTGCATGGTGTCATAGCGTTGTTCGCTTGCGAGATACAAAGGGATTCTCCTTATTTAGAGCGAATTCGTTGAATATGTCTTGACTTTACCGCAAGGCCTTAAAGCCTGTATTACAGACGCCCCGCCAAGCCAAATCGCCTTCATTTCCAAGCAAGAATACACCTTGCTCCTCGCCGGCGTCTTGAAGCACCGCGCGGGAAACAGTTGGGCTGCACGGCGTAAATCTCTGATAAAGCTGTTGCATCCTGCCCTCAACCGCTATAAGATGCGTCAGACGAGGCCTATGTCCCATTCCGGCTCCAGCTCGCTTTCTTCTCCGCCAGCCCCGGTCAGCCCGCGGCTGCGCTTGGCCAATATGGGCAAGCTGTGCATAGCCATCCAAGCCGGCTCCCCGGAGGAGCTGGTCAAGCGGGCGGCGGCGGCGCTGCCCGACTCCAGGCTGCTCGAGTTCCGGCTGGATTCGCTGCCCAAGCCGGCCTCTGCGCTGCCCGCTGTGAAGCAATTTCTCGCCGCCCATCGCGACGCGACGGTCATCGCCACCTGCCGCCGCAAGCAGTTTGGCGGGCACTTCGTGCAGTCCTTGAAAGCAGAGCTTGAGGTGCTCACGGCTGCCGCCGAGGCTGGCTGCCAGATCGTCGATCTTGAGGTCGAGTCAGCCGAGGGGGCTACGCACAGGCAATTGGACGAATTGCGCGCCAAATTGCGCACGGCGGGCGCGGCTCTGCTGGTCAGCTTTCACGACTTTTCGCGCACCAAAGATCTGGAGCAGGTGGCCGAGCGCATCGAGGCTTTCCAGCCCGATTTCGTCAAGATAGTCTCCACTGCCCGATCTCTGGCCAACAACCTGGCCATCCTGAAGTTGATCGAAACCCGGTCCCGCTCCTCCGAGATCGTAGCCATAGCCATGGGCGAGGAGGGTCTGCTGAGCCGCGTGCTGGGGCCACGCGCCGGCGCGGCCTTCACTTTTGCCTCGGTCTCCGACGGCCTGGAAACAGACTCCGATCTAGCGACGGCCCCCGGCCAACTCACCGCCCGCACCATGCGCGACCTCTACCGAGTCGACCAACTGGACCAAGCGACGCGCATCTTCGGCGTGGCCGGCAACCCGATTACCCACTCGCTTTCGCCGCTCATGCACAACGCTGCCTTCCGCCGTGAAAACGTGAACGCCATACTGGTGCCGTTGAAGGTGCATAAAGTGTCCGACCTGCTCACCCTCGCCCGCGAACTGCCTCTGGCCGGCGCTTCAGTCACCATGCCCCTCAAAGAGGAAATCCTGCCCCATCTAGCGAATTCCGATTCGCTGACGGCCCGCATCGGCGCCTGCAACACCCTGCGCACCGGCGCCGACGGCAATATATATGGATTCAATACGGATGTGGCTGGAGTGGTCCGGCCTCTGGAAAAGCGGCTGAAACTGCAGGGCGCGCGCATCGTCGTCCTCGGCGCGGGTGGCGCGGCCCGGGCCGCCGTCTTCGGCCTCGTTGCCCAGGGCGCTGAGGTCTTCGTCGTCAACCGCACCCACGAAGCCGCCGTAAAACTTGCTCGCCAGGCAAAGGCCAAGTCGCTCAAACACGAGCTCTTCGCCAAAAGCCGCTTCGACGTGCTCATCAACGCGACCCCCTGCGGCATGGCGGGCAACAAGCAACTGCTGCCCATCGAAGAAAACGAGCTGAACGCCGGCTTGGTCTTCGATATGGTCTACAACCCGCTGGAAACGCCGCTCCTCAAGCTGGCCAAAGACCGCGGCATCCCGACCATCAGCGGCCTGGAAATGTTCGTCCAGCAAGGCGCCCGCCAATTCGAAATCTGGACCGGCAAACCCGCCCCCGAAGCGGAGATGATGCGCGTGGTTGAGTTGGAGCTGCGCCGGCGGGGGTGAGGTTGGAGCGGAGTTTCCGATTTCCCAGTCTCAAAATCGAGACTTGAGCACCCAGCGCGTGCAGACATAACTCCGCCTACTTGGCTTTCTTCTTTCCCATCTTCCCCGGCTTGGCCTTTGCGCCTTCCAGGTGGCCGATGGGGATCGGGCCCAGGTCGGAGCCAGTGCGGCGAAGTTGCGTATCGACCATCATATAAGTAATGGTGCGCGGCGACGCGGGGCGGGTGATGCCCGTCTCCGGGTCGGTGGTCATGTTCGGGCCATTGGCGATCTGGAAGCTGAAAACCGGCGCGCTGCCGCCGGCGCCAGGCGTGACTCGCACCGGCAGATAGCCCTGAATGGGGTGCAGGCGGAAGGCTGTCTCGTAGCGATGATGCCGAATGCTCCATGTAAAGACGCGCACCTGGTCGAAGTCGAAGGGCAGGCCGGCCTTGAGCGGGGAAAGCACGGTCACGTACTGCGGAACCTCGTGGTCCGGAGTCGTGGCCTCGGGGTCGTGAACCTTGTTCAACACGTATGCGCCCACGTACCTCTGGCCCTCGCCATAAGTGCCAATCTCGTCGGGCACATCCACATCCATGCGGCCGGCCAGCAGCCAACCGGCACGGCCCTGCCCGTCGCGCACCAGCCACCAGTCTTCCAGCACCGGCGGTTCGGCATCGGGCAGCCCGGGAATATGCGCTGCGCCAGAGGTCGCTGTCTTCGATCCGGCATTTTGCGCGGGAGCTTTTGCAGCCTGGCCCGTCCCCAGCGTCGCCTTGGGAGTCCGCTCCGCCACGGGAGAAACCTTGGGAACCGTGGCTCGCGCCAGAAGCTGAACCTTAGCGTTCGCCGCCAGAAGATAGAACCGTTCCGTCTCGCGGCCGGGCGTCAGATGCAGGTAGATGTCGTCGCGCACCACGCCGGTGGCCACCACCGGGTCCGCCTTGTGCTGAACGCCAAGCTGATCAAAAGCATTGAAGGCCTTGGCGTCGATTACCGCCCGCTCCTCAATCCATCCGATCTCGTTCTTCTCTGTCTTCACCTTGAGAAAGCGGCGGCCATGCTCCAGCACTTGCAGCGGCTGGCCATTGGTCACCTCGGCCACGCGGTTGGAGACGGCGGCCACGCGGTCATGCAAGTACATCTGCCGCGCTGAGACGTAAACCGTCTCGTGCATCTCATGGCGAAAGCGGCTGCACCCGGAAGAAAGCGCCAGCAAACACACAAGAAGCAGCGACACCGCGGGAGCCTTCAAGCCCCGCGCTAAACAGACGAATGGGATGGGAGATTGCGTGAACACAGCCTGTGGCGATCCTCTTGAGGATAGCACTGAGAAGCAGGGACTAGGGCAGGGAGCAGGGGCAGGGAATAGGGAATGGAACAACTCTCCAGCGAATCTCGTCATCCCAAAGAGTCAGGGTGCCCCAGGTCCGGATTTTCGGACCTGGGAAACCAATAACTCCGATCAGTTAACCCCCCGGCTCTCTCGCCGGCAGTCGCTGATGACTGATCCCCTGTTCCCTGTCCTTACGGCGCCGCTGCAATGGCGACGGCTTGGACGGGATCGGTTCCGGTTGTGCCAGTGAGGGCGGATGTAAGTGTGCCCGAACTCATGGTGTAGGCATCCAGATCGGGACTCCCCGCAGAGTCCACTGCCATCAGGTAATTGCCGGTCGAGTCCACTGCCAGGCCTAGCGGGCCGCTGGGCCCGGCCGTAACGGTGCTGATCGAGGTAAGCGCGGTAGTTGAGACGGAGAAGCTGGCGATGTTGTCGGAAGAACTGCCGCTCACTGCCTGGTTGCCTACATAGACGTAATTTCCGTCCGAGGTGGGCGCGATGGCGGATGGCCCCGTTCCTCCACTCGTGTACGGAGAGCCGCCGAGTTCGGCGATCCCGGAGGCGGAAATGGTAAAGACACGCAGCCCGCCGGATTGGGTGGCGGAAGGTAGGGCATCGGCCTCGCCAACATAAAGCAACCGGTTGCTGGGGTCCACAGCTATCGCGTTGTCGCCGCCGGAATGGAGCACCACATAGTGGGTAGCTCCTACGAAGGGATTTGCGTTGGTGGGGCTAAAGTGAATAGCCTCCGTTCCGCCATCGCCCATGGCAACGAAGACGTAGCAATTGGTGCAGGAACTGGGAGAGATGGCCAACTGTACTGGGGTGGAAGCGGGCAAAGTGAAATATTGTTCACTCTCGCTGGCCGTGGCCAGCACGCCTGTGCTGGAGTTGATGGCAATGGCGGCGAGTTGGGTTGAGCCAGAGACAGCATCAACCAGCCAGGAGTTGGTCGAGTCCACCTGCATGGTATAGGCGAGATCCTGGGAGATGACGCTGCCGCCATTGCCCAACTGAAGCGCGCCGCCTGACTCGATGGTGTAGAGGTAGATGCCGCCGGCCGTACTCACGTAGAGAAAGTTGCCATTCGGAGCCACGGCGATGGCGATGGGATGCGCGGTGGGCAGGGTAAGGGAGCCGATCGTGGTCAGCTTACCCGAGGCGATGCTCATGGCGACAACCTGGTTTGTCTCCTGGTTCAGAACATAGAAGACGCCGCTGGTGCCGCTCGCGCTGGAGCAATTGCCCGTGGTGGAAGTCGTCACATCAACGCAAACGGAGGTAGTCTCCGAAACAGTGCCCGAAGTGCCGGTCACCGTAAGCGTGTAGTCTCCGGCGGTCGTGCCACTCTGGGTGGTCGCGGTCAGCGTGGAGGTTTGCGCCGTCGAAGTGCTGAAGGTAAGCGATGACGAAGAAAGGCCGCAGGTGGTGGCGTTGGAAGCGCCCGAGGGCGCGGTCACCGCGCAAGTAAGCGCAACCGTCCCGGTAAACGAACTCGATGGCGTAACGGTAATGGTCGCAGTGTTGCCGGTGGTCGCACCTGGGCTCACGGTGATGGCGCCGCTGTTGGTAAGCGTGAAGCTGGTGCTGCCGCTCGGCGCCTGCCAGAAATCTCCGCAACCTGCCAAACCTGCCACCAACGGCGCAGCCGCCAGCAACAACCATGCCCACTTTCCCATCTTCATCGCCGCTCCTCTAGCGCCGTATTCAGCAGCCCGCTCTCAGGTTACCGCCTCGCCGCGCATCCTGTCTCGCTGCCGCACACTGCTGCGTGCGCACCAAGCCCATTATGGAAGTAGACGCAATCCGGCGGGAATTCGCTTATCGGTCGCGTGGGGCCGCCAGCCTTGACTGCAGGCCCAGCACACAACCCCACTCGCCGCCTCTCTGCGCCCAAGCTGTTAAATTCTAAGCAGGATTGTGCCCATTTCGACCCTCATGCACCCCTGCCGGGGCGCGCACCCAAAGGAAATTCATCTATGTTTCACACCACTGAAGACCTCCGCATCAAATGGACCAAAGTCGTCCTCCCTCCTGTATTCCTTGAGGAAGAGCGCCCCGTCAGCGAGGCGGCCTCGGCCACCATCTTCGACGCCCGCAGCGAAATCTCCGCCATCCTCAACGGCCAGGACACGCGGCTGCTGGTTATCGCTGGCCCCTGCTCCATTCACGACACCAAGGCCGCGCGCGAGTACGCCGCCCTGCTGAAATCCGCAATTGACGAGTTTTCCGCCGATCTGCGCATCTTCATGCGCGTCTACTTCGAGAAGCCCCGCACCATCGTCGGATGGAAGGGTCTCATCAACGATCCCTATCTCGACCAGTCCTACAAGATCAACGACGGCCTGCGCCTGGCGCGCCATCTGCTGCTTGACCTGGCCGAGATGGGCGTGCCCGCCGGAACCGAGTTCCTCGACATGATTTCGCCCCAGTACATCGCCGGACTGGTCAGTTGGGGAGCTATCGGCGCGCGCACCACCGAGAGCCAGGTTCATCGCCAACTGGTCAGCGGCGTCTCCTGCCCTGTGGGCTTCAAAAACGGCACCTCCGGCGACGTGCAGATCGCCATCGACGCGGTGCTCTCCGCCGCTCGCTCCCACACCTTTTTGGGCCACACCAAATACGGCCAGTCGGCCATCTTCGTAACTACGGGAAATCCTGATTGCCACATCATCCTGCGCGGCGGCCGCAAGACGGTGAACTACACGGCGGAGAGCGTGGCTCAGACCGCGGCGCTGATGGAACAAGCTGGCCTGCCGCCGCGCATCATGATCGATTTCTCCCACGCCAACAGCAACAAGGACTATCGCCGCCAGGCCATCGTCTGCCACGATGTAGCCAGCCAGATCGCTGGCAGCAACGGCAAGGGCGATAAACGCATAATCGGCGTAATGATTGAGAGCAATCTGGTCGCAGGCTCGCAGAGGCTCGACAAACTTGTTGAAGGCCAGCCACTCGTCTACGGCCAGAGCGTCACAGACGGCTGCATCGACTGGAAGGAAACCCACGCCCTGTTAGCCGAGTTAGCCGCCGCCGTCCGGGCAAGACGCAGCGGCGGTGGCCCGCTCATCAACCCCGAAAGTAACCCTGTGACTTGAGAAGCTGTGCCCCGTTCATCGCGGCTCTATCGCGATGAGCGGGTTGTAGCGAGCTATGATGGGGCCATGCCGTATGGTCTGAAACGGTTCCAGAAGGCGGATGCTCTTCACTTCATCACTTTCAGTTGCCGGGTGCCCCATCCTTGAATCGTTTTTTGATTCAAGGGTGGGAGACCACGATCTCATCAGGCGTCTGCCCCATCGCAAGTGGTTTGCCGAAGATTATTCTCCCTTGGCGCACACTGGCAGATGGAAGGAATGAACATTCAATCCCTCATCGATCCGATCTGTCAATAATCCTCCCGGTTTATACCCCCCGGAGCACCCCCTACCCCTCCCTATACCCCTGGGGTATAAATTCCCCTCAAAACATTGCAGATTATTTTTAACCCATTTGAAATCAATGCCGCTTGAAAAACTCTTGGCCCGAATTCTCCCACATGGCGAGATTTGGCCCCTGAAAATCACCGGAAAAATCCGTTTTTCGCCAAAAGACGCCCCCGAAGCATCGCTCCAGCGCCTGCACGCTAACCCGCTATGATGGTCACCAGCGCAGAACGAGGCGGCGCAAACCCATCCATGGCACAAAAAATCTTCATCTCGGCAGGCGAGGCCAGCGGCGAACACTATGGAGCTCTGCTGGCCGACGCGCTCCAAAAGCAGCTTGCCGCATCCGGCCAGACGGCCGGCTTCTTCGGCATGGGTGGTGAGCGCATGGCCGCTGCCGGGGTTGAGTGTGTCGTCCGCTCCGAAGAGATGGCCGTCATGGGGCTGACCGAGGTCGTTCGCCACCTGCCCCGCATCTGGCGCGAGTATCGGCGGCTAAAGCAGTCCATTCGCGACCGGCGGCCCAGCGTGGCCGTGCTCATTGATTTCCCCGAGATTCACTTCCGGCTGGCTAAGGAGCTTCACCGGCTGGGCGTTCCGGTGGTCTACTTCGTCAGCCCGCAGTTGTGGGCGTGGAAGAAGCACCGCATCAAGCTGGTGCGAAAATACATCGACAAAATGCTGGTGATCTTTCCCTTCGAGGAGCCGTTTTATCGCGAGCAGGGCGTTCAGGCCGAGTTTGTGGGCCATCCGCTGGCGGAGTTGCCGCTGCCTGCCATCAGCCGCGCGCAGTTTGCGGCGGAAAACGGCCTTGACCTGGCGAAGACCTGGATCGGTTTGCTCCCCGGAAGCCGTCCCAAGGAGATTCGAGACCATCTGCCGGAGATATTGCGTGCGGCGCAAATGCTGGCCGACAGCTTCGAGTTTGTGATCCCTCTGGCGCCCACGCTGAATGCGGCACAGCGGAATGAAGTGCAACTCCTTGTGCAAAATTACGGCGGCGGCGTGGCTGTCCGCCTTGTCGACGATGCCCGCGCCGCGCTCTTTCACGCCCGGGTTTCAATCGTAGCCAGCGGCACGGCAACGGTTGAAGCGGCGCTCATCGGCAATCCTTTTGTTGTCGTCTACCATGTTTCGCCGCTCACTTACGCCATCGCCAAACGGGTGGTCAAAGTGCCTCACGTGGCCATGGCCAATCTGATTGCGGGGAAGCGGGTGGTGCCGGAACTGATTCAGAGCGACTTCACCGCGGCAAATATCGTCCGCGAGATTGGGGCGCTGCTCCCCGAGGGGCCGGCGCGCCAGACAATGATGGAGGAGTTGGCGCGAATTCGCGGCTTGCTGGCCAAAAACAATGGAGCGGGTGAAACCGGCGGCGCCATTGATCGCACAGCGCAGATTACTCTGGAGATGATGCGGCGGGACGGTTGAGGATGAGTGCAATGCTTCGAATGGAGCGGAAGATGCTCGCGGCCATTGGCTTGGCCTGCGCTCTCATGATTGCGCCGCTCTCAGCCCAGTCGCCGGAGCCAGCCGCACTTACCAGCTCCGGCTACGTTATCGACGCCGAACTCGACACGGCGGCGCACCATCTGACAGCCAAAGTCGTGGTCAGCTTTACCGTGCCGGAAACCGCCGAGCCCAACTCCGCTCAAGCTGTCAGCTTCGGCTTTCATCCTGCGCTAAAGGTGACCAGAATCTCCGACGAGGCTGGCAATTTGCTCACGGGCGAACGTTCGGCGGACGGCGGCATCCGCGTAGCTCCGGCTACGCCCTTTGCAAAAGGCCAGCTCTCGCGCTGGACCTTCGAGTACGAGGGCAACATAACCGGCAACGAGGAAGGCCCGGTTCACGGAGTCAAGCTGGCTGCCATTCAGGAACCGATTTCCTATCTGCTCTACCAGGCGCGCTGGTTTCCAGTAGCAGGCGAGCTGGCCGGTTCTCTGACCAACCGCTTTACCGCGGAGATGCACATTCGCGTGCCGCAGGGAGTGAAGGTCTTCGCCAACGGCAGTCAGGGCGGGGCCAAACCGGTCACTCTGGCCAGCGGCAAGCCCGGCGACGAGTACGACTTTAACTGGACCAAGCCCGGCCTTCCCGGCACGGTGATTGCCGGCCGATATGCGGAGCCGGTTTCGGCCGGACCCAGCAACGTGAAGGTCTACCTGACAGCGAGCCACCAACAATTTGCCAACGACCTGGCGCAGACGGCGGCCAGCGAGTACGGCTTTTTTGCCGATACCTTTGGCGCGCCTGAGTCCAACCGTCTCAATGTGGTCGAGGTGCCGGACGACAACTTGCCCGCCGTTTGGGCGCCGGAGCTGGCAGCGATCCCCAGCTCGCGCGTCGGCGACAAATCCGGCATTCGCCTGCTGGCCAACATCATGGCCCGCCAGTGGTGGGGCGTCGAAATCAGCCCGCGCACCCTCGACGACGCATGGATCACCAACGGCATGGCCCGCTACGCCGAGCTGATGTACGTCGAGAACCAAAGCGGAAAAAACGCCCTGAAGACAGCCGTGCAAGATGTGGCCGCCGGAGCATTGGCCTATGACACCATCCCCCTGTCGAGCGCCGGTCGCATCAGCCCCTTCTCGCCCGAGTTTCAGTCGATGACCATGGAAAAAGGCGCCATGATCTTCCACATGCTGCGCTGGGAGATGGGCGACAAGGCTTTTCTGGACACACTCAAAGACGCGCTCAGCCAGTACGCCGGCAAAGCGATTCGCACATCGGAGTTCGAGAAAATTGCCGAGGCCGATAGCCGCCAGCCGTTGACTGCCTTCTTTGCGCAATGGGTGGACGGCACAGGCGCGCCGCGGTTCACGAACAAATACGCGGTTTACCGCCTGGGCAACAACAAGGGTTTCCGCACAATCGGTGAGATTGAGCAGGACCTAGACCTTTTCCGTATGCCGATTGAGATGAGCATCGAAACCGAAGGCAAGACTGAGACGCAAAGGATTGAAGTTGTCGGGACAGACACTCAATATCAGTTCGACACATTCGGCCGGCCCCGCCGCGTCAGCCTCGA
Source organism: Acidobacteriaceae bacterium (assembly GCA_003142015.1). GTDB lineage: Bacteria > Acidobacteriota > Terriglobia > Terriglobales > Acidobacteriaceae > Telmatobacter. The sequence goes on from PLOI01000049.1 coordinate 135,477, forward strand.
TCCTGAAAACTGGGTGCTCAAGTCCACTCCTGAGCTGCAAGTGCGCATTAACATTCTCAGAGGCCAGCGACTGGTGGCGCAGGGCGACCTTCCCGGTTCGCTGGCCGAATACCAGAAAGCACTGGAGGTCAATCCGCAGAGTTCGCTGGTCAACTTCCGCATCGGCGAGTTGCTCTTTACGCAGCGCAACTATCAGGCAGCCGTGAACTATTATCGCGATGCTCTGCGCGGCGACGGAGAACCGCGCTGGACCGAGGCATGGAGCCACATCGCGCTGGGCAAGATATTCGACCTAACCAGCCAGCGCGACCGCGCTGTGAACGAATACCGGCTGGCGGCGCAGACCAACGACAACTCCCAGGGCGCAGTCAATGAGGCACGGCTCTACCTGCAAAAGCCGTACGAGCTGCCCGCAAGCAAATAGAGCCTGCCGATCCTGACGCGCAAAATATCGTCCCGCACATTCCCGTTTTGATACGCATTTTCGATTCTGAACGCACCCCCTTCAATCTCCCAATAAGTTCTGGTTTTCGAGTTGCGGCCCATCACGCGCGCTGCCGATTATCTCATCATGAAACTGCTGCGTTCCATCGTCCGGGGCCTGTTGTTTGTTGCATTGAACCTTGCAGTCGCGGCCGCATTCGCTGCGCCGCGCGATTCTGCCGCGTCGCAAGAGGCCGCGCCGCGCGTTCAAGGCGCCGCCGATGACGCCGTGCGCGTAACTCTTCACGGCAACATTCACCCGCTGATCCGGGCTGCGGTTGGTAAGGCCGGGACAGCCCAGGCGAGCGTGTCCCAATCCGCAACCGACCTGGGCGCGGTCGAGGATTCCTTGCCCACCGGCCGGATGCTGCTCTTGCTGCAGCGTTCCTCGCAGCAGGAGGCGGCGCTCACAGATTTCATTCAGGCCGCGCACACGCCGGGCAGTTCATCTTTTCATCAGTGGCTCACCCCGGCGGAATTTGGCCGCCTTTACGGACCGACCAACTCGGACGTGGCGGCCGTAACCGCCTGGCTGGAGTCGCACGGACTCACCATCAACCAGGTTCATGCCGGGCGTGTGGCGATTGAGTTCTCCGGAACCGCGGGCCAGGTGAGCGAAGCCTTCCAAACTCAGATTCACCGCTATCTGGTGAACGGCGAGACGCATCTGGCCAACGCAACCGATCCATCGATTCCCGCCGCGCTTGCTCCGGTCATCGCCGGCCTTGCTCCGCTGAACGACTTCCAGCCGCAGCCGCGCCTGAAGGTGCTGGGGCAGGCGCAGTTCAACGCTAAGACCCACAAGGCCACGCCTCAATGGACTTATCCGGAGGGCAGCGGGATCGTCTTCGTGGTAGCGCCGGGCGATTTTGCCACGCAGTATGACATCAACTCGGTCTACAAATCCGGCATCACTGGCACAGGGCAGTCGATCGCCATCGTCAGCGAATCGAATGTGGACCTGAGCCTGGTTCAGGCCTACCAAAGTCTCTTTGGGCTGGGCGCGAATTTGCCCACGGTGGTGGTTGACGGCAGCGACCCCGGCCAGAACAGTGCGGCCACTGAGGCTTACCTCGACCTTGAGCTTGCCGGCTCGGTTGCGCCCGGTGCAACAGTCATGCTCTACACCTCGGGCGGCACGGCTCTGACCAACGGTCTCGCCTTGGCCGCGATGCGCGCGGTCGAAGACGATTTGGCCGGGGTCATCAGCGCCAGCTACGGCGAGTGCGAGATGGAGTTGGGCCAGAGCGGCAATGTTTTCTGGAACGCACTCTGGGAGCAGGCCGCGGCGCAGGGGCAGACGGTTTTCGTCTCCACGGGTGACGGCGGCTCGGCCGGCTGCGACAACTTCGACACGCAGCAGGTGGCATACGGCGGACTCCAGGTCAACGGCATCGCCTCCACGCCCTACAACGTTGCCGTCGGCGGCACCGACTTCTACTACAGCCAGTACGCCGGCTCGTCTTCGGCCATCGTCGCGCAGTTGGGCACTTATTGGTCCACCACTTCCACCATCTTGCCCGCCATCTCGCTCCTCAAGACCATTCCCGAACAGGCCTGGAACGACTTTTTCGGCTTCAACCTCTACGACAACGGCAATCCCGCCAACCAGCCCAGCGAATTAATCGTTGGCGGCGGAGGCGGCGCCAGCAGCGCGGCGCTCTACACTAGCGGCGCAGCCACAGGCTACCCCAAGCCGGCCTGGCAGGCGGGAACCGGCGTCCCAGCCGACAAGGTGCGCGACCTGCCCGATCTTTCCCTGTTTGCCGCCAATGGCTACAACTACAGCTTCTATCCCATCTGCGCAAATCCCGGCGACTGCTCCAGCGCAAACCTGACCTCCAGCGGTGCGGTGGTTATCACCGGCGTGGGCGGCACCTCCGCCAGTTCCCCGGCCATGGCCGCTATCCAGTCCCTCATCAACCAGAGCACCGGCGCCTGGGCCGGGCAAGCCGACTTCATTTACTACCCGCTAGCCGCCAAGCAAAAGACGGCTTTTCATGACGTGACCGTGGGTGGCAATCAGGCGCCCTGCTACCCCGGCACAACCAACTGCGTGGCCGGTTCCTCGGCCTCGAACTCCAGCGGCTACTTCGTCGAAAGCGGCTACGCCGCCGGCACGGGCTACGACCAGGCCACCGGCCTGGGCTCAGTGGACGTGGCCAACCTGATCAAGTACTGGAACACGGTCGCGTTCACTCCCACCACCACCACCCTCAGCGTAAGCCCCACCAGCCTTGCCCACGGCAAGACGGCCACCATCACTGGCACGGTAGCGCCCACCAGCGGTTCGGGCACGCCCAGCGGCGCGGTCAGCCTCACGGGTAACGACGGCATCACCCACTACGCGGCTATTGACGACGTTGCCCTGGCTGCGGGCAGCATTTACGCGCTGGTGGACAATCTGCCCGGAGGAACCTATCAGCTCACCGCCGACTACGGGGGCGATGGAACCTTCGCCGCCAGCAAATCCGCGCCTGTCACCATCACCGTCACCCCGGAAAACAATACCCTGGTCGCCACCGGCTGGGCATGGAATCCCTACGACCTCAACCTTTACCAGCTCTCATCCGGCATTACTCTGCCCTACGGAGCGCAAATCTTCCTGGATGCGCTGCCACAGAGCGGCAATGCCACCATCACTGCTGAGCCCACTCCGGCCACCGGAACCGTCACCTTCACTGACAAGCTGGGTTCTGCGACCGTCACATCGACGCAGCCGCTTAACACGGCTGGCGTTGCCGAGTGGTCCACCGGCGTCTTCGCGCCCGGCAGCCACGCGCTCAGCGAGTCCTACTCCGGCGATCCGAGTTATAACCCCTCCACTGCCCCCGCCGCTGCTGCGTTTACCGTGATTCAGGGCAGCACCAGCCTCACCGTCAAGCCGCTGGTCACCTCCGTCGCCGCCGGAGCCAGCGTGGCCGTCGATGTGGTGCTGGCCACCGGCTACCTTTCCCTCTACGGAACCTTGCCCGGCGGCAACGTCACCGTAACCCTGGGCAGTCAATCAATCACCGCCCCCTGGCAACCCTTCGGCGCAACCGGCAACGCGAGCCTCGAGGCGGTGGTCACTTTCACCAACGTCCCGGCGGGCATTCTGCCTCTCATGGCTTACTACGCCGGCGACAGCAACTGGCTGGGCAGTGCCGCTAACGGTGGAACCGTCATCTCCCTCGCCAGCAAGCTCACCCCCACCGTATTGCTCGCTTCGAGTTCCGCCAACCCCGCACCCGGCCAGACCTTTATTCTCACGGCCACCGTCTCCGGACCCGTGGGCAAGCCAACCCCCACCGGCACTATAGCCTTCCTCTCCAACGGCCAGAGCTTCGACACGTTTGTCAATCTCAGCAGCGGCACGGCCACCATCGCCATTCCCGGCTACTCCGCCGCCAATGGAATCAATATTTTCACCGCTCTCTACCAGGGCGACGCCAACTACAACTCTGCCGCGTCCAATGCGGTGAACGTCACGGTCGCTCAATCGGATTTCTCCCTCACCACGCAGAGCGCCGAGGTGCAAATCTCCCCTTCCGGGTCGGGTGTCAGCTCTCTCGCGCTTTCGCCCATCAACGGTTTTAGCGGAACCGTCACGCTCACCGCCAGCGCGCCCGCCGCCATCACGGTGACTCCAACCGCGGCCTCTCTGGCCCTCAGCGCGCCCGCCACTGATGTGCTCACGATCAAGGTCGCCGCCGCCGCAGCTGCTGGAATTTATCCGCTCACCATCACAGCCAGCGGCGGCGGACACCTTCACACTGCGCAGATACTGGTTCAGGTTCTGACGGTTGCCGCGCCCGTTTTTTCTCCCGCGGCTGGTGCCTATGCTACCTCGCAACAGGTTACGCTCACTGACTCGACGGCCGGCGCAACCATTTACTACACCACCAATGGAGCTATTCCTACCGCCTCCTCCACAAAGTACACCGGCGCAATAACAGTCGGGGCGACAGAGACCATTCAGGCCATCGCCGTGGTCAGCGGATTTGCGCCATCCTCCGTGACCTCGACTGCTTACACCATCATGACTCCGGCCGCCACACCCATCTTCTCGCCGGTCACAGGGATCTACTCCTCGGTGCAGACGGTGGCCATCACCGATCTGACTCCCGGCGCGAAGATTTACTTCACCACCAATGGCACGGCGCCCACGACCAGCTCGACTCTCTACGCCGGGCCCATTACCGTCTCTGCCACAGAGACGCTGGAGGCTATCGCCACAGCCAGCGGCTCTTTGCAAAGCGCGACAGGCTCCGCCGTTTACATTATCAACATGGCCGCCAACGGGTGCCCCGCCGGCAGCGGCAGTTGCGTTGATAACTTCACAGGCTCTTCCGGCACGCTGCTTCCCACTTACAACTCGAAGTGGACGCTGGCTGGAGGCACTAACTCGATCTACACCACCGGCTCCAACAGCGCGGAGATATCCGGCTCGGCCAGCGCCGTCTACTACTACGCTGCATCTACCTCGGACACCGCGCAGATTACCCTTGCTCCCTCCAGCACCACAATTGGCTACGAAAAACTGGCGTGCGTGAGAGTATCCTCGGGCATACCGGGATATTGCGTAGGCTTCAGCCCGGTATCAAGCGGTAACTACACCGCATGTTACGTGATGAAGAATTTCAAGTACCTGGGCGGCGGAAATTGCGGAACCGTATCGGCAACCGCAAGCCACGCTCTCACCCTGGTCGCGTCTGGAACTTCCACTGTCACATTATCCATCTATGTTGACGGAGTTCTCAAAGGCACCGTGACGGATAGCTCCAACCCCTACACCGTGGCTGGGTCGGGATTTGGATTGCAAGGGGACGGCACACCCGCCGACAGCATCGTGAACGAATGGCAGGATTACTCCGGCGCTTCGCCGGTGGCTACGCCCACCTTCAGCCCTACAGCCGGCGCATATACTTCGGCGCAGACAGTGAGCATCAGTGACACCACTCCGGGCGCAACCATCTATTACACCACCAACGGCACCGCGCCCTCAACCAGCTCGACCCTCTACGCCGGAGCGATTATCGTCTCGACTTCAGAGACGCTCGAGGCTATTGCCACAGCCCCCGGCTATCTGCAAAGCGCGGCGGCATCAGCGGCCTTCAACATCAATCTGGCCGTCGTTGGATGTCCCTCGGGAAGCGGCAGTTGCTTTGATAACTTCACGGGCTCTTCCGGCACGCTGCTGCCCACTTATAACTCCCAATGGGTGCTGGCGGGAGGCACTAACTCGATCTACACCACCGGCTCTGGCAGCGTGGAGATATCCGGATCGGCCAGCGCCGTCTATTACTACGCCGGCTCCGCATCGAATACCTCGCAGATTACGCTCGCCCCATCCAGCGCCACCATAGGCTACGAGAAGCTGGCCTGCGTAAGAGTCTCCGCGGGCATTCCCGGATATTGCGTTGGATTCAGCGCGGCATCGAGCGGGAACTACACCGCCTGTTATGTGATGAAAAATTTCAAGTACCTGGGTGGCGGAAATTGCGGAACGATTTCCGCAGCCGTGAGCCACACACTCACGCTGGTCGCATCGGGAACTTCCACTGTGACCTTATCCATCTATGTCGATGGCGTCCTGAAAGGAACGGTCACGGACAGTTCCAGCCCGTATACCGTGGCAGGCTCGGGATTTGGGTTGCAGGGAGATGGCGCGCCCGCCGACAGCATCGTGAATGAATGGCAGGATTACAGCGGTAGTTCGCCGGCCCCAAGCGAATGTCCGACGGGCAGCGGCAGTTGCGCCGATAGCTTCACAGGCTCGTCCGGCACGCTCCTGCCTACTTACAACTCCCAATGGGCGCTGGCGGGAGGCACTAACTCCATCTACACCACCGGCTCCAACAGCGCGGAGATATCCGGATCGGCCAGCGCCGTCTATTACTACGCCGGCTCCGCATCGAATACCTCGCAGATTACCCTTGCTCCATCCGGCGCCACCATCGGCTACGAAAAGCTGGCCTGCGTAAGAGTCTCCTCTGGCATTCCCGGATATTGCGTGGGTTTTAGCGCGGCGTCGGGCGGGAACTACACGGCTTGTTATGTGATGAAGAATTTCAAGTATCTCGGCGGCGGAAATTGCGGAACGGTCTCTGCAACCGCGAGCCACACCCTTACTCTGGTCGCGTCTGGGACATCCACTGTCACCTTGTCCGTCTATGTGGATGGAGTCCTTAAGGGAACCGTCACGGATAGCTCCAGCCCTTATACCGTGGCTGGCTCGGGATTTGGATTGCAGGGGGATGGCACGCCCGCCGACAGCATTGTGAACGAATGGCAGGATTACACCGGCAGTTCGACGGTGTCCACGCCTACCCATCTCCCAGCCAGCACATACAACCCGGCGCAAAGAGTACCGATGAGCCCCAGGATATTGTCTGCTGAGACTAACTAAACCGCTGGAGAAATCCAACCACCAGACAGCAAAGGCCAGCCCTCGGGCTGGCCTTTGCTGTTGAACACTTTCGTTTGTCTAGTTGTCGTGGCGAGGCTTGCCGAGGGAAAGAACCTCCAGTCGAACTTCGGCAAGTCCGGCCTTGGTCATGGCCAGCCTCTGGGCTGCGCCATACGAAAGATCGAGGATTCGACCCTTGTAGAGGTAACCGCGGTCCGTGATGCGCACCACGACCGAGCGCCCATTCTTGAGGTTTACCACCCGCACCAACGAGCCGAAGGGAAGGGTTGGGTGGCAGGCGGTCATCGCGTACATGTCAAAGCGCTCTCCACTGGCCGTCCGACGGCCGTTGAACACGCCCCCATACCAGGTGGCTATGCCGCGGAGCGCGTGGGTGGTTTCGGTTTCCAGGGGTTTCTGCGGCGCAAGCAGGGCGGGCGTCGCGCTCGCTATCGGAACCGCAGAGGGCGCGGTAGTCGATGGAAGGAAAAGCCTTGCATCCGCCAGCACTGTCCGCGTGGAGACTGCCAACACTCCCGCGGCCAGCGCAACGGACGAAGCTCCCGCCACCAGCCAAATCCGGAGCGATGGTTTCGAGTTCGCGTTGCTTGAATTTCGTCGTTTCACCATCTGCCTATTTTACCAATTCGCCACTAGCGCTTCAAACTGTTGTCAAGATAGATACGAGGAAATCCTGTCCAAAACGGCGCGATATTAGGGGATTTTCCAATTTAAGTCATTCTCTCCCAACAACTTACAAATTGCACTAAATTTGGTGCATTTTGTCGCATTTTTTTGCCGGCCTCTCGTGTTTTCGTCACATCCGGCCCCTCAAGCTCCCCTGAACCTCTGGTCCGGCCGCAAACTCCTCCGCAGCCCCTAGACGCCTGAAGCCGCCTTTGCAGATTATTTCTCCCCTCCTGCTAGCGTGAAATTGACGTTATCTCCAACAAAAGGCAGGGGAAAAATGAAATTCAGCACCGCGGGAATGGAATTATTGAAGCGTTCTGAAGGGTTTCGCAATCGCGTCTACCTGGATGTGGCCGGGTTTCCAACCATCGGCTATGGCCACCGACTGCTCCATCCCGAGTCGTTTCCCAACGGCATTACCGAGCTACAGGCCGCCAATCTCCTGGCCACTGACGTGGGCGACGCCGAGCAGGCCGTTGAACGCCTGGTCAAGGTGCCGCTCTCGCAGGGGCAGTTTGATGCCCTGGTGGACTTCTGCTTCAACCTGGGCGTGGGACGGCTCGCCGCTTCCACTCTCCTCAAGTCTCTCAATGCAGGAAGGTTCGACGAGGCCGCCCAGGAGTTGTTGCAATGGGACCATGCCGGCGGGCAGGAAAACAACGCCCTGAAGGCCCGCCGCCAGGCCGAGGCCGAGCTTTGGCGCAACGCTCCGGTTCCGCAGCAGACAGCCGCCTGACATTTCTCCTGCGGGCGGAAGCGGGTCCGCGATTATGCCCCGTCAATCTCCACAACTTCCAGCCGCTCGCCCGCCTTCAGGTAGCCCTTGCGGCGAAACCAGTCTTCCATGGCCGGCTGAAGGCGCTCGAGAGGGACGCGCGTCCCGGCTTCGAGCACTCCGTCGGCCACAGGCAGCGTGTCATCGAAGACTGGATCGTTGGTGAAGTTGCGCATGGCAAAGTTGTCGATCCAGCCAATCGGGCACGCGTGCCGGACGCCGCTCACATTAATCCGCTGAATGGAAAACCTGCGCGCGAACATCCCTCTAATGTAATGGATGCGGGCCGGCGGGCGTCCACCCCGCGCGCCAACCCGAACCGAAGGCGCACTCTATTTCGCTCCCGCTACCTTTGCGCCTTTCCCCTGCTCGGCCTCCACGCGGAAACGTTTGTAGTCGTAGTCGCGCTCGGTAACATGCTGTCGATAGCTTTTCACCAGCAGCACACGCGCCTGCATAGTTCCTTCGGCGCCGGTTGGAAGCCATACTTCACCATTCACCTGCGCCTGATCGAAATGAAAATTGGAACCCTTCTGGACATTGGCCACAACTCCGCCGCCAACGTGAAAATTGTCGTCGAAGGCTGCATCCAGATGGGCGATCTGGCGATCAGTTTCATCGACCCACAACGTGCCCTGCAATTTCTTTGAGGCGTCCTCGGCCAGGCCGTGCGTCTGGGCGTCCTTCCGGCCCACGAAATCGAAGACAATCGCAGGCCGGCCGCGATAGCTTTCGCGCCGCTCATTGCGCACATCCATGATCTTCAGCAAGCGGCTGACAGAGATCTCCTGGCCCTCCAGCGGCTGATCGGACGGCGTCTTTTCCGCCTTCCCCACCAGCTTGGTCAGGCGCTCGGTCTCTTTTTCCAGGTCGTGGCCGCTCAACGGCTGGCCATTCTTCTTCACCGTGCGCCCCACCGGGTGGCCATTGACGAAGAAGATTTCTTGCTCCTCGGTTTCGGTCTTCTTCACCTGGCCGCCTGCATCAATGTCCTGGGTGGTCACAGTGGCGCTGTAGGTATAGTTCTCGCGTACCTTCTCAAGCTGCTTTTGGTGATCGACGACCTCACGCATAAGCTGCGGAATTTCTGGCAGAGGAGGAACGGCCACCTGCTGAGCCTGCGCCGGTGCAGTAGTGGCTCCCAACTCCCACAAGCCAGCAGCCAACCATGCCAGCGCGAATGTAGCCAGACCTGCCAGGCAGTTCTTCATCGGTCGAAGCTCCTTACCTCTGTCCTGTAAAGAATATCGCCGCGCGAGACGGCGCTGTTAGACTTGGTGCGAAGCCGGTGGTGGAAATTCAAGTGAGGTGAATCGTATGAGCCGGTCGCGGTGCGGTTGTCTGGCGCTTTTTGTTTGCCTGCCGGTTTTTTCCTGGCCGCAACAGAATCCCGCTCCGGCGGCAGCCTCGACGCAGTCTCAGGCTGCATCGCCGTCCGCGCCCCAGCCGGAAAAGAAAGAAGGCCACATTTATCTCGATGTAATGGTCACAGACAAGGCGGGAGCGCCCGTATCCGGTCTGGAACTCAAGGATTTCACTTTGCTGGACAACAACCAGCCCGGCAAGATTCTCTCCTTTCAAGCCTTCGGGGGAAGCGCGCAAAAGGCCAGTCCGCCGGTTGAAGTGATTCTGCTCGTCGATACAGTGAACGAGCCGTTCCAGCAGGTTTCCATTACCCGGCAGCAGATTGCGAACTTTCTGCTCCAGAACGGCGGGCATCTCGCGGCGCCGGTTTCGCTCTTCGTCTTGACCAACCAGGGCGTGGATGCCCAGCGTCGGCCTACTTATGACGGAAACGGTCTGGCCCAAGACATCAGGCAGCTCGACAACCATTTGCGCACCATTACCCGCTCAGCCGGCTTCTGGGGCGCGGACGAACGATTCCAGCTCTCGCTCCAGGCGCTCCACAATATTGCTGACAATGAAGCGAAAAAGCCGGGCAGGAAGTTGCTGATCTGGGCCGGGCCTGGCTGGCCGCTCTTCGATACTCCAAGAATTGAATCCACATATAAGGAGCAGCAGCAGGATTTCGATGCGCTCGTTCAGCTTTCCACCAGGCTGCGCGAGGCGCGCATCTCCGTCTACAGCGTTTCGCTGGGGCAACCCAATTTGGGTACGTTTCTCTACCAGGATTTTCTGAAAGGGGTAAAGAAGCCAGCGAAGATGAATCTCCCCAACCTCGGCTTGAAGGTCTTTGCCGTCGAGACCGGCGGGCGCGTCGTCGGCCCGGACAACGATATGGCAGCCCAGATCGACCGTTGTGTTCAGGATGCCGGCGCCTTCTACACCCTTTCCTTCGATCCGCCGCGCGCGAATGGCGCCAACGAGTATCACGATCTGAAAGTGCTCGTTGACAACCCGGCGCTGACAGCCCGCACCAACACCGGTTATTACAACCAGCCGTAGCTGGGTGCCGTCTCTGGCGCTCATATTGACAGCGGCCATCGTCGCTCCCTAAAATTAGAAAGGCAGGCTTTGCGATTTTGCTGGCCTAAACGCTAGAAAAATCAAGGGTTGAGTGGCTTTTGTAACACAGGGCAGGACTGCTGTAGCAACCATGGACAAGCCCGGAACGGAGAGCGGGGAAGATGCCTGATGCGCGCGTCAGTCCGCGAGAGCGGCTGGTGCTCACGGCCATCATCGAGTTGTACATCGCTACCGGCGAGCCGGTAGCCTCGCAGGCGGTCGCGCACTTTTTCGCCGACCGGGAAGGCTTGAGCTCGGCCACTATCCGTAACGTGATGGCCACGCTGGGCGAAGCGGGACTGCTGGAGCAGCCGCACACCTCGGCTGGCCGCGTGCCCACCGCCGCTGCCTTCCGCTATTACGTTGAACAGATTACCCAGCCGGGCCGCATGGCTGCCGGAGCGCAGCCGTCCGCCCTGGGCGCAGTGCCGCAAGGCGCATCCTCATTGGGGCCGTCGTCTCTGAGCGAAGCACGCCGCGAGCAGATCGAGGAGAGCTTCTCGGGCGTCACCAGCACCAACGACTATCTGGAGCGCACGTCGCATGTTCTAGCGCTGCTTTCCAGCGGCCTCGGCGTCGCGCTCGCCAGCTCCACAACCGGCCAGATACTGGAACACATCCACTTTTCACGGCTTTCCACCGGACGTGTGCTTGCCGTGCTGGTTACTCAGGCAGGCGCGGTGCAGGATCGCGTGCTCGCGCTGGACCGCGAACTAAACCAAATCGAACTGGAAACAGCCGCGCGCTACCTCAACGAAAATTTTCGCGGATGGCCCATCGAGCGCATCCGCTCTGAAGTTGCCCGTCGCGTCGAGTTGGAGCGCGAGGCATATCACCAGATGCTGGCCTCGGTTGAGGAGCTTTGCCGCAAGGGCGCGCTGGCCGGAGGAGACACCGGACCGGCCATTTTTGTTGACGGCATGGCCAACCTTATCGCCGCAGAAGTTGACCGCGAGCGGATGCGCCAGATGCTGCTGGCTCTGGAAGCCAAACAACGGCTGGTCGAGCTGCTCACCGCCTATGTGGACGGCCGCCAGCAGGAGGTGCGCGTGGTGGTCGGCCTCGGCTTGGCCGGACTGGATGAGGCCTCGCAAGCCATGCAGGACCTGGTGCTCATCGGCGCGCCGGCCCGCCTTCATGGCGCCAATCTGGGCACCGTAGCCGTTATCGCGCCCACGCGCATCCAATATCAGGAGATGATTCAGGCAGTGCGCTACATTGCAAAGCTCTCCGAGCGCCTGCTGGAAGTTCCCGCTGACTAGACCGGGGAGCGCGGACAGGCCCACATCGGAACCTGCGTTGCTCCCGATAACCAAGAGAGAAGCCGGCGCTTGCCGTGGAAACTATCATTGAAACAAACGAGAGAGCTGCTTCGGAGATTGCGTAGAACCATGCCAGAAAAGGAATCAGAGTTGACCTTGTCGGAAGAGGCATCTGCAGCGGCTGCTGCGTTGGCCGAAAATTCCGTCATCGAAATGCCGGCGCAAGTGCCGCCGCAAGAGGCGGGAGAAGCCCAGCCCGTGGCTGGCGCGGAGCCCGTAACTCGTGAACAATTTGACCAGCTCAAGGCCGAGCGCGATCAACTCCTCGACCGCCTCGCCCGGCTGCAGGCTGAATTTGAGAACGCCCGCAAGCGGGGAGAGCGCGAGAAAATCGCCAATCGCGATTATGCCGTCGGCAATGTCGTCGAAAAGTTCCTGCCGGTGCTGGACCACTTCGAACTGGCTCTCAAGGCCGGCGGCACCACCGAGCAGTTGCGTTCCGGCGTCGAAATAATTGTCAAGCAGATGGAAGATGTTCTGCGCCAGTTGCATGTGACGGCAATTCCCGCCCTGGGCGCGGAGTTCGATCCCCGCCATCATGAAGCTCTTGGCACCGTCGAGCGCCACGACCTGCCCGACCAGCACGTGGCCGAGGAGATTCGCCGCGGCTACAAGTTACGCGATCGGCTTCTGCGCCCAGCGTTGGTGCGCATAGCCTCCAACCCGAAACAGACAAGCGAATGAGTTCTAATACAAGAGTGAGCAAACCCGACTATTACGAAGTTCTGGGCGTCTCGCGCCAGGCCAGCGACCAGGAATTGAAGAGCGCCTACCGCAAGATGGCGCGCGAGCACCATCCTGACCTCAATCCCGGCGACCATGCCGCGGAGGAGCGCTTCAAGGAGGCCAGCGAGGCCTATCAGGTGTTGAGCGACGCCGACAAGCGCGCCGCATACGACCGCTACGGCCATGCCGGAGTCAGCGCGGCCGGCCAGGGATTCGGCGGGCCGTTCGCCGGCGGCGTTGACATTGGCGACATCTTCGGCGACCTCTTCGGCGAGATGTTTTCCGTGGGCGGCAGCACTCGCCGCGCCACCCGCCAGCAGCGCGGCGACGATCTGCGCTTTGATCTGACCGTGGACTTCGAGGCCGCCATCTTCGGTCACGAAACCGAAGTGAAGATTCGCCACCTCGAGGCTTGCGGCGCCTGCCATGGCAGCGGCAGCGTCAGCGGCCGCGGACCCTCCGTCTGCAGCCAATGCCAGGGCCGCGGACAGGTCCGCTACCAGCAAGGCTTCTTCGCCGTGGCCCGCGCCTGCACGGCTTGCGGAGGCACCGGCCAGGTCATCCCCGACCCCTGTACGGTTTGCCACGGCGAAACCCGCGTCACCAAAGAACTCAAGCTCAAGGTGAAGGTGCCGCCGGGCGTCGAGAGTGGAACCCGCATCCGCTACGCCGGCGAAGGCGATGCCGGCCGCGCAGGCGCGCCCTCGGGCGACCTCTATGTGGTGCTCTCTCTCCGGCGCCATGAGTTTTTTGAACGCGACGGCTACAACCTGCGCTGCGTCATTCCCATCAGCTTTCCCCAGGCCGCTCTCGGCGCAGAGATCGAGATTGCCGGCATCGGCGGCCCAGTCACTCTGAAGGTTCCAGAAGGCACGCCGAGCGGCAAGGAACTGCGCGTGCGCGCCAAGGGCATCCCGTTCCTCAACGAGAAGGGAACTGGCGACCTGATCGTGAAGGTGATGGTCGAGATTCCCCGCAAGCTCTCCCGCGCCCAGCGCGAGCTCGTCGGCCAACTCGCCGAGTCGCTGGCCGTCGATAACAAGCCCGCGTCTCCGAGTTTGATCGAGAAGATGAAGGACTTGTTCAACTAGGGCTCAGGGAACAGGGAACGAGGAACAGAAAAGCCGCTCCTCATATTCAGCTTTCCCATGGATTGATGACTGGCACACCGGCGGCGAGGAACGGCGCGGTATCCCGCGTGGCGACAGTGAATCCATGCACGGCGGCGATGGCGGCAATCTGGCCGTCGGCAACGGGTATCGCCAGGCCTTTGGCCATCGCGCGGCTGACCAGCACCGCGTAGGCCACGGCGGCTTCGCGGTCGAAGTCCAGAAACCGCGCCCCGAAGAGCCTTTCGAGCAACTCCTGCATGGCTTCGCTCAGGCCGCTTTTTCGCCTGCCGGCAGGCAGCAGTTCAATGCCGGTGAGTACCTCGGAGAGATTCGTCGCCGTCAGGTAGAGCGTATCGGCGGATTGGCGGTCGAGCCAGGCCACAACGGCCGGATCAGCCTGCGCCTTCATCGGCTCCGAGATCACGTTGGTGTCCAGAATGATCATTCGAAGACGGCCGGTTTAGTTGGCGTCTGGTCGCGATTGATGTCAAGATCGATGCCTCCGAATCGCCGGCCAAAGGCGGCAAGCTCCGATCCGACCCTGATGCGCGCCTTGGGCGAGACGGCTTCTTCCAGAATCACGCGAATCTCAGCCTCGGTGCTGCGCGAGTTGTGCGCCGCGCGCAACTTGAGTGCGCGATGAACCTCCGCTGGTAGATTGCGAACTGTGACAGCAGGCATGAGGGTTTGCTCCTTGCAATATGCTATCAATGATATCATATTGCAAGTAGCGATAGCAAAACCTTCCCGTCCCCAGGCATCAACGCCCCTGCTCGGGAGAAACCAGCACTTCGGGGTAAACTGGTTTCAGGTCTTGCTCATGCGAAAGTGGCGGAATTGGCAGACGCACCAGACTTAGGATCTGGCGGAGCAATCCATGGGGGTTCGAGTCCCCCCTTTCGCACCAACCCCACTCCAGCTCACCTGCCGGAGTAATCTGGAGAAACCATGAGTCCATCCGCGCAGCAGCCGCAAATGAACCTTGCCCACACCCCTGACTACCGCGAGTCCTACGCCAACAGCGTCCAGATCCGCGTCAGCGTCTGGGACTTCCAACTGGTCTTCGGCCTGGCTTCGAGCGACGCTCCCGACCAGATCACCATCCGCAACCACGATGCGGTTTTCCTCAGCCCGCAACAAGCCAAGGCTCTGTGGAACATGCTGGGACAGAACCTGGCCCAGTACGAGCAGGCCTTCGGCACACTTAACTTGGAGCCGCACGGCCACAACTTCCCGCAGGGACCTGTCAACTAGGCGGATGGTGCAAGGTCATGGGTGCCCCATCCTTTCGCTTTTTTCTGGCGAAAGGGTGGGAAACCACGACCCTCAATCAGTTCCGTTTATCAGGAGCAATCGCTTTGCGCTGGATAAGCCTCATCAAGCCGCGGCCCGACGCGCCATTTCCTGCCTGGATGATCTTCCCGGTCATCTTCGCGGCGCTCTACCTGAGCCACTTCACCCTGCTCACCTTGCCATACTACTGGGACGAGGCCGGCTACTACATCCCCGCGGCGCTGGACTTCTTTCACTCCGGCTCGCTGATTCCCCTCACCACGCCGACCAACGCTCATCCCCCGCTGCCCAGCATCTATCTGGCGCTGTGGTGGAAGGCCTCGGGCTTTCTTCCCGAGGTCACGCGCGAGGCCGTGCTCATCGTTGCCGCCTTTGGCCTTACGGCGGTCTGGCGATTGGCTATGCGCCTGGTGGGCGTTCCCGCGGTCGCTTTCTGGACCGTGGCGCTCACCGCCATTTATCCCATCTGGTTCGTCCAAAGCTCGCTGGCCCACGCCGACATCTTCGCCGCCGCTTGCACGCTCTGGGGGCTGGTCTACGCCGTGCCCAGCCGCGACCGCAAACCATGGGCCGCCGCGGTCTGGTTTTCGTTGGCCGCGTTATGCAAGGAAACGGCCATCGTCATCCCGCTCACCCTGGCCGTCGTCAGCCTGGTTGAAAGCCGCCGCGCTCCTGGAATAGCTCGCATCCGGCTGTGGCGCGAGTCCGCATGGCTCGCCAGTTGCACGCTTCCGCTGGCCGCATGGTACGCGTACCATTACTTCAAAAAAGGCTTCATCTTCGGCAATCCGGAATTCCTGCGCTACAACGCCGAGGCCAATTTCTCGCCACTGCGCTTCCTGGCCGCCTTCTTGCACCGCAGCCTCCATCTCACCACACACATGAACCTCTTTGTGCCGGTGCTGATGGCCATCGCCGCACTGATGCTTGCACCTCGCCTCGACGCTGATGAAAACGGAGCCGTAAATCAGCCACGCCCGGCGATCTTACCCGCAGCCTTGCGCCGCATCTTTCTCCTGCTGCTGGTCAACGCGCTTCTGTTTAGCGTCCTGGGCGGCGCACTGCTCACGCGCTATCTGCTGCCCATGTACCCGCTGGTGCTGCTCCTGGTCGTCACCACCTTCTATCGCCGGGTTCCTTACTGGCAGGGCCTGGCCGTCGTCTCCGCAGCGGCTTTCATCCTGGGACTCTTCATCAATCCTCCTTACGGCTTTGCCCCGGAAGACAATCTGGCCTACGCGCGCGTCATCCGCTTCCAGCAGGCCGGCGTTCATCAGCTTGAAGAGCGTTACCCCGGCGCCACCGTGCTCTCTGTCTGGCCTCTCACCGACGAGCTCAAGCGTCCCGAGCTGGGCTACGTCCATCAGCCCTTCGCCGTCTATCTCATCGACAACTTCTCCGCAGCACAGATCGCCCGCGCCGCCCAGGAGCCGGAAAAATACTCCGCCGCCCTCGTCTTCAGCACCAAGTACGATCCGCCCTCGCCGCTTTTCACGCTGGGGCCAAAGAGCAGGGCGTTGGATGAGCGCTACTTCGACCTCCACTACGACCTGCAGCCCGAAGCCATAGCCCTCGCGCTCCACGGCGATCTTGTCTGGAAACAGGAAGACCAGGGCCAGTGGATCGCTCTCATTCGCTTCAACCGCCAGTACGACGTGAGGCTGGAGAAAGCGTGGCCCTGATCCCTGGCCACTGATCCCTGTTCCCTTATCCCTCCCGTCTGCTACACTCGCTGCAAACCTCCCTCATGCTTTTCAAAGCTCACAGCGCGGCTGTCTACGGAATCGATGCCAACCTTATTGATGTCGAGGTGGACTATAGCGGCGTGGTCGCGGAGAAAGACGTCTTCCACACCGTGGGCCTGCCCGACGCGGCGGTGCGCGAGAGCCGCGACCGCGTCCGCGCCGCCATCAAAAACTCCGGCTACTCGATTCCGCCCACGCACATCACCATCAATCTGGCGCCCGCCGATCTCAAGAAGGAGGGCTCGGGCTTCGATCTGCCTATCGCCGTCGGCATCCTCGGGGCTTACGGCGCGCTGCATACCAACGACCTGAGCCGCTTTCTGCTGGTGGGCGAACTGGGACTCGACGGCGGCCTGCGCCCCGTGCCGGGCATGTTGCCGGTGGCCATCCTGGCGCGTGAAAAGAATATTCCCAACCTCATCCTGCCCGCGGCCAACGCCGCCGAGGCTGCTGTCGTCGAGGGCGTCAACGTCTATCCCGCCTCCTCGCTGCTCGATGTGCTGGAGCTGCTCAACACCATGGTCGTGGGTGTGATTCAGCGCGAACCGTACCGCGTCTCGACTGAAGCGCTGCTCGGCGAGCTGCAACACTTTGCCGTGGACTTCAAGGATGTGCGCGGCCAGCAGACTGCCAAGCGCGCTCTGGAAGTGGCCGCAGCCGGCAGCCACAACATTCTCATGATCGGCCCGCCCGGCTCGGGCAAGACCATGCTGGCCAAGCGCCTGCCGTCCATCCTCGCGCCTCTGACCTTTGAAGAGGCTCTGGAAACTACAAAAATTCACTCCGTCGCCGGCGTGCTCGACGCGGCTGCGGGCCTGGTCACACAGAGGCCATTCAGGTCGCCGCACCACACCATCAGCGATGCTGGTTTAATCGGCGGAGGCATCATCCCGCGTCCCGGCGAGGTTTCGCTGGCCCACAACGGGCTTTTGTTTTTGGATGAGCTGCCGGAGTTTCCCCGCAACGTACTCGAGGTGATGCGACAGCCCCTCGAAGACCACACGGTCACTATCGCGCGCGCCTCCATGTCGCTCAGTTTTCCGGCGCGCTTCATGCTGGCGGCCGCAATGAATCCATGCCCATGCGGTTACTTCAACGACAAATCACGCGAGTGCATGTGCACCCCGCCCATGATTCAACGCTATGTGGCCAAAATCTCCGGCCCGCTTCTCGACCGCATCGATATTCATATCGAGGTTCCGGCGGTGAAATACAAGGAGCTGCGCGGCTCGGCGGCCATTGAAGGTTCGGCCGAGATTCGCGCCCGCGTACTGGCCGCCCGCGAGCGCCAGCAGCAGCGATTTCGCAAATTCGGCGAAAAAATCTACGCCAACGCCCAGATGACTACCCGCCAGATTCGCGCCTACTGCGAACTGGGCGAAGACGCCGAGCGCCTGCTGGAGCGCGCCATGCAGCAGCAGGGCCTGACCGCCCGCGCCCATGACCGCATTCTCAAAGTCGCCCGCACCATTGCGGATCTCGAAGGCGCCGAGCACCTGGCCGTCGCCCACCTGGCCGAGGCCATCCAATACCGGACGCTCGACCGCAGCTACTGGGCGTGAGAACGCGGTGATCGGCGAACAACGGATAGTCTTCGATAATTGGCAACCATTTGATAGAAAAGCAGTTACCAGAGGAAGAGCCATGCGGTTTAGCCGCTGATACCCGTGTTGCTGACCACTGCTCACTGTCCACTGTCCACTGCAAAATAACTGTTGACCTTGGTGCCAACTCGTTATACATTCAGTATTGCTATCCATCAAAGAGCAGAGTTTAAAGTGTATTTGTGTGCGCTCTTCTGTTGTTTCCCGCATCATATTGAGCTGAGGCTCATCCGTTGATGCCCTAGTGCGTTTATCTCGACTGGAATGGGAATGCAGGGTGGATGGCTCCCAAGGCGGCAATTTGAATCACTGATACTGCATGAGGCCTGCTCCAAATCTGCGAAAGTGCGTCAGAATTTTGAACTGGTTGTTCGATTTGTGCGTCTAAGCCTTGGAAGTTGAAATTTGGGGGCGGTCCGCGTTGTTTTGACGCCCCTGCTGCACCGCCGGTGACCCTCGGGTTACGGCTGGAGCCAATTTGTTTTAAGGAGATACTGTAATGCGTTCTGATTTGGTTTTCGGGGCACTCTCTCATGTGTCCAATCGCTACCAACTCTGTCAACTGGCTAGCAAGGCAACTCGCAAGCTGCACAAGCCGAACACACGGCTGCAGGATACTACCAATGAAGTTCTTGGCCGTTTCCAAACCTCCAACCCCGGCTTTGCGACGCCCCTCGTGGCGTCCGCTCACGAGCCGGTTGAAGCCCGCCGCGCCGCTTGATCTCGGATCCCGAAGGGTATAGTTGAGTCAGGCAGCGGTTTCTGGCGGTTTGCCGTTCAAGGCAGCCGCGCACTCCGGTGTTCTGTGTTCCACTTGATTTCGGGATAGTCTTCCAATGCGGCGCAGTCCGGCCGCCAGCCTTGAAATCCCGCCTGTACGTTCCCGGAACACTTCCCCATTCCGGATACTCCCACTCACATCCTCACTTTTCGCAGGTGAACATGACCATTGCTGAACTAAAAGAAAAAAACATCACTGAGCTGACACGCATCGCTCGCACCCTGGAGATCCCAGGCACCAGCGGCCTTCGCAAACAAGACCTGATTTTCAAGATCCTCCAGGCGCAAAGCGAAAAAGAAGGCCACATCTTTGCCGAAGGCGTGCTCGAGATTCTGCCCGACGGCTACGGCTTCCTGCGTTCGCC
>PLOI01000049.1:155250-155394 GCA_003142015.1 Acidobacteriaceae bacterium
CTCACCCCGCTCTATCCCCAGGAACGCATCAAGCTGGAGACGGTGCGCGAGGGCATCAGCGGCCGGGTGATGGACCTGCTGACGCCGGTGGGCAAAGGCCAGCGCGGCCTCATCGTCGCTCCGCCGCGCACCGGCAAGACCATG
>PLOI01000049.1:155449-163170 GCA_003142015.1 Acidobacteriaceae bacterium
AAGCGCGACGTGGTGATTCTGCTGGATTCCATCACGCGTCTCGCGCGCGCCTACAACACCATCGTTCCGCCCTCGGGCAAAGTGCTCTCCGGCGGCGTCGACTCGAATGCTCTGCAACGGCCCAAGCGCTTCTTCGGCGCGGCGAGAAACATTGAAGAAGGCGGCTCACTGACCATCATTTCCACCGCGCTGATCGATACCGGCTCGCGCATGGATGAGGTCATCTTCGAGGAGTTCAAGGGNNGAAGAGCTGCTCATTCCCAAGGAGGATTTGCAGCGCATCTGGATTCTGCGCAAGGTGCTCAACCCGCTCTCGCCAGTCGAGGCCATGGAACTGCTCATCAGCCGCCTGGAAAAGGTCCGCAACAACGCCGAATTCCTCGCCAACATGAATCAGTTGTAGGGATTCGACAGGCCGCGGATGGGGCAATACAGTTGGGTGCCCCATCCTTGCCGCGTTCTTGTTTTTGCGGCAAGGGTGGGATACGCGAATCTCAATCACCCGCGCCCTTTCAAAGCAGGCAGATCAAGGCAACCCTTCCCCGATTTGCCGCCCGCTGATAAGATAATGAATGTCGTGGGGCTGTAGCTCAGCTGGGAGAGCGCCTCGTTCGCAACGAGGAGGCCAGCGGTTCGATCCCGCTCAGCTCCACCAAACCCTCCGCTTCATTCGCTTCCTCAATTCTTGATCCGCACATTCTCGCCAACAACTGAGTGAGCGGACTGATTCTGTCTTATCCGCCGGCCTCCAACTTCGCTATCCTACCGAAGAGGAATCACGTGCCGATTTCAGAGTACGATTTGATTGACCCGCTCAGGAACTCACAGGCGCAAGAGCCCGCAGCGCCGCCGATTGCGCCCGCATGGCACACTATCGTGCTGGTCGTGGGCATTATCGCGCTTTCCATTCATAGCGCCCATCGCCTCTCGGCCATCCATGGCCCCATCGACCGGCTCGCGACCTATGGCTTCTCAGCCGCGATGGAAGCGGCCATGCTCGCGTGGGTCGTCTTGGGACTGCGCCTCAATAAAACTTCGTTGCGCTCGCTGCTCGGTTCCTTCTCCTTCAACATTCGATCCATCGCAACAGATATGGGTTTCGCGCTGGTCTTCTGGCTCTGCTCCCTGATGGTGATGGGCACGCTCGGCATTGCCTGGTCGGGCGTTGAAGCCGCGCTCACGCATCGGCAAGCGGCAGCTCATGCGGCCCGGCAAACAGAACAAGCGGGACAGATGGTACAAGCAGGACAAACGGGGAAAGCAGATCAAGCTCTCGCGCCCGATGCCGAACAGCTCGAGAGATTGCGTGCCCTGGCGCAACTGGCGCCCGCCAACGGAAGAGAAATTGCCGCATGGGCGTTGCTCTGCCTGCTCGTCGGTTTCATCGAGGAGATTGTCTTTCGCGGCTACCTGCAACGCCAATTCATCGGTTGGGCGCGCGGCGGCGTCGCAGCAGGCGTGTTCGCTTCCGCCATTGTTTTCGGCTCTGCTCATGCGTATCAGGGCGTGCGCGGAATGGTTTTGCTCACTGTCTTCGGCGTCCTCTTCAGTTTGTTGGCGCTCTATCGACGCAGTCTGCGTGCGGGCATCTTCGCGCATGCCTGGCATGATTTGATTGCTGGCCTCGCGCTCGCTTTGCTCAAGTCGAACCACGTGATCTGATCCGAAACGAGCAAAGCTCGCTTCCGCGCTCCAAAAAGTTGTTGACTATTTTTCCACTGCCATGTCGTTTTTCTCTTGACACTGGCGATGCAAGATTCTATACATTCTTCAACTGCAATAACATTTGCAGAATCGATGCAAAAGCATCGAAAGGGAGAATAGGAAAATGGCAACCAAGAAAGCAGCTAAGAAAGCGCCCGCGAAGAAGGCCGCAAAGAAGAAGAAGTAGCGGCAATCCAACCAAAAGGCAACACATCAGGGGAACGCTTCCAGCGCTCCCCTGATGTGTTTTTGGGGCAAGGATTAGTTTTTTGGGGAAAGGGATTACACTGGTAGGCGCGAGGAACGGAGAGAGATCGATGACACGCCGCCGCTGGATTGCCGAGCATTGGGACGAGGCCACCGCAACCCTGGTGGGCGCGCAGGCCGAACACATGACCCGCGTCTTGCGCGCGCAGCCGGGCATGGAAGCCGATGTGGTGGCGGGCGGACACGTCTTTCACGCGCAGGTGGCAGCGGTCGCCGCGGGTGAGGTCCGCTTCAACCTCATCGCCGAACTCGATGCCGATCCGGCGCTGCCCGTTACCTTGGTGATGGCCGTCTACAAGTTCGATCACATGGAGTGGGCCATCGAGAAGGCTACCGAGCTGGGAGTTGCGGCCATTGCGCCGGTGATTGCGCGGCGGACGGAGAAGCATCTAGCTGCGGCGGCAGGGAAGCGAGCGGAACGCTGGAGGCGCATCGTGCATGAAGCCGCACAGCAGGCGCGGCGCTCCGACGTGCCGATTATTTTTGATCCGGCGCCTCTGGCCGTTCGTGTGCGAGCGGCTTCAGAGGCAACGCGCGCCGATTCCGGCACTACATGCATTGTGCTGGCCGAGCAGGAGCGCACCACCACCTTGCGCTATGCGTTGGAGGAAGCCGTAACCGCGGCCGGAACGGAAACGCCCAGGCTGGAGATTGCCATCGGTCCCGAGGGCGGATGGGCGCCTTCGGAAGAGGCGCTCTTCGACGCCAATGGCTGGAGCGCCGCATCGCTCGGCCCGCGCATCCTGCGCGCCGAAACCGCGGCCATCGCCGCGCTCGCCGTGGTGGCTTCGTACCTCGAGTAATTTTTGAATTTTCTAGGTCTCAATAAATAGATATAAGCGCCTGACCGGGTGCCCCGCATCTCGCTTCTGAGATGTGGGAATCATGCGCCGCATCACAGATGCGCAAACCGCACCAACACTCCTGCCAGCGCGCCGCCCAGCAACGGACCCACGATTGGAATCAGCGCATAGCTCCAGTTCGAGCCGCCTTTGCCGGGAATCGGCAGCAGCCAATGAACCAGCCGCGGACCCAGGTCGCGCGCCGGGTTGATGGCATAGCCCGTCGTTCCCCCCAGCGAGAAGCCGATGCCCCACACCACGCTGGCCACCAGCCACGGTCCCATTCCCGCCACCGGCCCGTTTGCGGCAACTCCATGCGAGAAAATCGAGAAGGCCACCACTACCAGCACCGCCGTGCCCAGAGCCTCATTCAAAGTGTTGATCAACGGGTTGCGCACCGCCGCGTTGGTGCAGAAGATGCCCAGCTTGGCCGCCGGATCGGGCGTTAGCTTCCAGTGCGACGCATAGTGCACAGCCATCAGCGCCGCGCCGCACATAGCTCCAAGTAGTTGCGCCGACCACAAACTCGCCAACTGCGAATAATTTCCGTTGATGACAGCGACGGCCAGAGTGATGGCCGGGTTCAGATTGGCGCCGGGGCTGCCGAAGGCCTGCGCCACCAGCACGCCGCACAGCACCGCCAGCGCCCACCCGGTAGCGATCACCATCCAGCCCGCGTCGGCCGCGTAAGACTTGCGCAACGTGACACCGGCACAAACACCGTTGCCCAGCAACACCAGAACCAGCGTCCCCAGAAACTCGCCAAACCAAACAGAATGCATCCAGTCTCCCTTACGTTTTCACTGCTGCCAGCGGGCGAAAAAGGCCAGAGCGCAACCGATTACAAAATTTGCGAACTCATGCATTTTGCACTATTCGCCCCATTGCTGCCAAGAACCCGGCAGTCCTGCGCGCGCGGCGGTCCTGCGCTTATGGCTAACCTGAACGGGGAAAATTTGCGGAGACTCTGCGGGGCCTACGCGACACAAAAATAATTTAAAAAAGCGGAGTTGAAGTTGCGCCTTTTGAATGTCAGCCCCAGCGACGGGTTCTCGTCGCTGGGGCCGGCGTTACTTTTGCGGCAGCGGAGCCGGTGCGGGAGCCTGCGGAGCGGCGCCCAGCGGCTGGTCTCCGGTGTCCTGCTCGGGGGTCTTCTTTTTGTCGGACAGCCTGGTCTTGTCGCCCGTGGTCGTGGCTGTCTTTTTCTTCTTCTTCGTCGTATCGCCGGCCAGGCCCAACGGTCCGGCCTGTGTCTGCCGGTCGGCCACCTCGGCCGCGTCAGGCGCGTCGGGAGCCAGAGCATCTATCTTCGGTCCCTTGCCCTTGGCATGCTTGGCCTGTTTAGCCTGTTTGGCGCGTTCGCTGAAGCGGGTCTTCTGCGTCGGCCTTGCCGGCTCCAGCGGATTCACTGGCTCCTGGCCTGTACTCGCTGTTTGCTGCTCCTCGCCTCCGCCCGCGTCTTCCGTCTTGGTTTGCGGCGCGCTGGGCAGGGTCTTGACTGGCGCGTGGCCAAGGCGAATCTTTTCCTTTTTGCCCGGCTTCATCGCGGCCTGATCAGCTTTCGAGCCCTTCTTGCCCTTCTTTGCATGAGCCGCAACAGGTTCGGCAGCCGGCGCGCTTTCGCCGGCAGGCTCGGCCCGCGACGCCTTTTGCCGGTAGCTTCGTGTGCTCTCGCGGAAGCGTGTGCGCTCCACCTTTTTCTTCTTTTTCGGCGCGGGCGGCACATAGGCGCTGTAGATCGGCTTGGTCTCCTTCGCGCTGGCGCCGCTGTCGGTATAGCCCGGCTTGATGTCGATGAAGGCCTGCTCGCGCATGGTGGTCAGATAGCCGCGCATGGCCGGTTCCATCCGGGCCATGTAAAAGTTCTCCTCCACCTGCTGTGCCACGTCCTTGTATGCTGGAACGCCGCCGGGAACGTGCTCGACCACCTTGAGAATTACGAAGCCCTGCCGCGTGCGAATCGGCTCGGTATACTGTCCCGCCTTGAGCATGAAGGTCTGGTCTTCCAGCACCTTGGCCAATGCGCCACGGTGGAACTGGCCCAGATCGCCGCCCTCAGCCGCTGTGGGGCCGTCGCTGAAGGATTTTGCCAACTGGCTGAAGTCGCCGCCGGCATGAAGTCTGGCCTCGATGTCGTTAGCCTTGGTCTGCGCCGCGGCCAGCGCTGCCGCATCATCCGGCTGCGCACCGCCCGGCGTCGCCGCCGAAGGGGCAGGCGTGCTGGTGCTCACAAGAATCTCAGCCAGGCTCACGCTTTCCGGCCGCGCGTATTCCTGCTTGTGCGCTTCAAAGTAGCGCTCGGCCTCGCCGGGCGTGAACTGAATCCGCTTGCCCACCTCTTGGCGCATCACTTCCTGGGTGATAATGCCGTTGCGGATGTTGGCCTTGAAATCCTCAAACGAAACGCCCTGCTCCTTGGCGGCCTTTTCCAGGTCTTCCATGGTCTCCAGGTTGTATTGCTTGCGAATCTCGTTCAGCCGGTTCACCAACTCGGTTTCGCCGGTGATCCCCAACTCCTTGCCCTTGGAGATCCAGAGCTGCTGGTCGATCTGGTTGCGCAACAGATCCTTGTGCGCAGCGGAGATCTCCTGCATCGAAGCGCCCTTTTGGCGCGCCTCCGAATCCAGCTCGGTCATCGCCCGGTCGTAATCCGAGCGCGTGATGATCTGGTCGTTGACGCGGGCGACGATCTCTTCGACCGTGGTGCCGCCGTAAGGGCTCTGCGGCGCGGCCGGGTGCGATTGCGCCAATGCGAAACCTGCGAGCAGCAATGTGCCAAACACGAATGCCGCCGAATTGCGAATGAGTCTAAAAGTCATAGGGTCAGGACACCGCAGGGCACCACAAATTGTTCCCTGTTGCTTAGACCTCATTGTAAATGCCTGGGGAGCAGCAAAGCGATTCCGGCCTGCGAATCGGGCAGCGCCAGCGCACTTATTTCCTTAAAGGCTCGGGTTTTAGCCCGCGCCGCGGCTACCGAAACCCCCTCGGCCCGCGTCAAATGCTCCAGTGGTATACTTTAGGCCTAAGACTGCTGTTTTCGGCGCTTTTCCAGCGTATGCCGCACCGCAGTCCGGAGGTTGTTCCCGCCTATGACTCCCCGCGCCCGCCGCGCCCTCTTCACAGTGGTCCTCTTTTTTGCCGTCTGCGCCGTCGTGGGCAGCATTCTGCAGCGCAAGGTGGGAGCCGAGTCCTCGGCCGACGAAAGCCAGCTCCGCGACAGCCTCAAGTCCTTCACCAACGTCTACGCGCTGGTCGAGCAGAACTACGCCGAGCCGATTAACGGCGACAAGGCCGACACCGCCATCTACGACGGAGCGATTCCCGGCATGTTGCGCGTGCTTGACCCGCACTCCACCTTCTACGACCCCAAGGCCTACGCCCGGATGCGCGAGGAGCAGCGTGGCCACTATTACGGCGTCGGCATGACCATCCAGCCGCAGAACGGCAAAGTCTATGTCGTCTTTCCCGCTGAGGGTGCGCCCGCGTTCAAGGCCGGTATTCATCCCGGCGACATCATCTACGCGGTGGACGGCAAGCTGGTCGCCGTCGATGGCAAGAATCCCGACGGCTTGACCACTTCCGATCAGGTGGCCAAAGCCCTCAAAGGCCCCAAAGGTACCCATGTGCAGGCGACCATGCTGCGCGAGGGCCAGCCCAAGCCGCTGGTCTTTGATCTGATTCGTGATGAGATTCCGCACCCCTCCGTGGACCTGGCTTACGAAATTCGCCCCGGCGTCGGCTACATTCATCTTTCGCAGTTTCAGGAAACCACCGCCGAAGAAGTCGACAACACTATCGACGGCTTCGGCAACCTCAAGGGGCTGGTCTTTGACCTGCGCGGCAACCCCGGCGGCCTGCTCAGTCAAGCCGTTGAAGTCTGCGACCACCTGCTCGCCAAGGGGCAGGGAATCGTCTCGCAGCGCGGCCGGGCATTCCCCGACCAGGTCTACACGGCCACCCACGGCAACGGCGGCAAAACCTTCCCCATCGTCGTGCTGGTCAATCGCGGCACGGCCTCGGCCGCGGAGATCGTCTCCGGCGCCTTGCAGGACCACGACCGCGCCCTCATCGTTGGCGAAACCACCTTTGGCAAGGGCCTCGTGCAGACCGTCTACGATATGGCCGACCACTCCATGGCGCTGGCGCTCACCACCTATCACTACTACACGCCCTCGGGCCGGCTCATCCAGCGCAACTACGAGGGCGTCTCGCTATACGCCTACTACAGCCACGGCGGCGCGCAGCCGGCCGACACCGCCAATCGCGAGGTCAAGCTCACCGACGCCGGACGCACCGTCTACGGCGGCGGAGGCATCACGCCGGACGAGAAGATCGAGAGCACGAAGGACAACCGCTTCCAGGATTCGCTCCTCTATAAGGATGTCTTCTTTCACTTCGCCCCGGTTTACCTGGCCAACCGCACCGTGGACAAGAATTTTCAGGTCGACGCCGCGGTGCTGGCGGAGTTCAAGAAATTCCTCACCAGCCAGCAGATCCCCTATACCGAGGCTGACCTGAATGGCGTCATGGACTGGCTGAAGATCAGCATCAAGGACAAAATCTTCACCATTCAGTTTGGCGAGTCTGAAGGCCTGCGCAGCCGCGCCGACTGGGACCCCGAGATCCAGAAGGCGCTCACCTACCTGCCCGAAGCCCAGGCCCTGCAGGATCACGCCCACAAAGTGTTGGCAGAGAAGGCCATGGCAAGGAACGAAGCGAAGTAAGCGGCAACAACCTGTTTGGAAAGTAAAGGCCATCTCTCACGGGGTGGCCTTTCTGCCTGTGAGGCGGCGCAGTGAGCATTCAGACAGCCGCAATTCGCCCAAACTCGATGGGTTCGGACTTTGCCTCAAGAGCGATTGGAACGCTCCCTGAGTGCTATGGCGATTTTGCATAAAGCGAGCA
>PLOI01000021.1 GCA_003142015.1 Acidobacteriaceae bacterium
AAATGCGGGATTTGGGGCATCCAAGTGGTCAGAATCGAGATTTCCGAATCACACGGTCGTAGTACCAGCCGCAAAAACAAAGGCGCGGACAGGATGGGGCACCCTGCTCAACAAGTTATTCGGATGCAGGCCTGGTCTTGAAGCTGGTGAACTCCGTCCATGATCATCTATTGGGGCCCTGCGCTAAAGTCTCGCCGGAAGCTGCCCTCGAATCGAGGATGTTGACCAGAGACCAGGGAGTGCCGGTCAGATCGTAGTGAAACTCTCCCTTCTCATCGATCACGAGCTTGCTTGCCGGATACAGGAATCCTGTGCTCTTGGTGTTGTCGGTGTCATTCAGGTTGAATTGGCCAACCGCCAGGTCGAAGGACTGGGACGGTGTGTCCGGGCTGGCGCCGCCGGCTTGAAGCGGGCGGTTGGTGATAAAGGTGATCTGCCGCCCGGTTGGCGTTACAACCATTTGGATGAAGGCGACTTCATAGCTGAGAGCCCCTGAAATGGAGCAATGCCCGACCGCTTTTGTTTTGGAGAGCGCGAGGACCAATGCCTGATCCTGGCCTTCTTCAAATGCCTGTGAAAGAGTCTGCATATCCGCCAGGTTGGAGTAGCCGTCAATGGTCAGCGTGACGCTGATCATTTTACCGTTTTGAGCGTAGGTGGCCTGGATTGTCTCGGGATTCGGGCTGGCGGAGAATGCCAGGGTGGTCGTCAGCGCGAATGTGCCCGCCAGCAGCAGGCAGGGGAGTTCCGACTTGCGCGCGAATCGAATTACGCTCGTGAGTAGTCCCATGTTATGAACCTCCAGGACACCCGCTTATGTCAGACCCTTTTGGCGCCGCAAGAACTCAACGTCATGCGGCGACTTTATGTTCGCCGGGCTTTTGGGCCTGAAGCAGCTCATCGAAGATAGCGCGGTATTCGATCATGGCGGTCCGGAGCTCTTCGGTGGTGGCTTCGACCTGGCCGGGCCGGATGGCAACGCCGTGCGCGCGGCGGTAGTTTTCCATCACGCGGGGGTAGGTGACGGAGACATCGTCGGCGCGCTGCTCGAAGCCGGCTCTGGGATAGCCGCGCGCCTCAAGAAGCGCGTTGACCAAATCGTCGGCCTCCGTGACGGCGGCCTTGGGGTGGTCGACGAAGCGGGATTGGACGGTGTGCCACTCGGCTACAAAACGATCCCGCTCAGTGGCTTCGAGATCGTGGATCTTCAGGGCTTCCACGCGGGTTTCGCGGTCAGCCAGTTTGTTTTCGGCCTTTCGCGAGGAACCGTGGGTAACAACGGCGCGGTCGTACTCGGTGCCGAAACGATTGCGGAGGGCAATGGTTTTGGATTTGCGGTGTTCAAGGTAGGCGCCAACGGCGATGAGAACGGCGACGATGAGCACAAACACGGCGACGATGAGCTGGGCATTCGTAAAGGGAAGGTTCATTGGGTTCTCCTGTGCAGGGCTTCCACCACGGGCGAGATTGGATGGTGAGGAACCTGTACACAGTCCACTTTGGGCGGAGAAGCGATGTAATGCTGGCCTGTATTGCTCGGTGTGAAGTCAACCTTTCGCTCAAGCCCGACAGCTCCTTTGCCCATCGAGCGGTGTTTAAGAGTCAGGGCTAAAGCACTGACCGGCCAGCCGCGCCTTCAAAACAGCCGCGCTCGCCACCCTTGCGAGGTTTTCCGCGGCTTGTCCGGCCTTCCCGGTGATGAGCGGTGGTTGCTCCTTTCGCGTCTATCCGTTACGAGAACAACGGGCGCGAACTGGTACCCTGAATGTTGGGGAAATTTGCGGGGAATAGCCGGGGCGATTGAGCCGGCGGGCAGAGGCATGGCGGAATTCGTAATCAAATTGGCCGACGAGCGCGGCCGCGTGCAGGAGCAGGTGCAGACGGCGG
Source organism: Acidobacteriaceae bacterium (assembly GCA_003142015.1). Lineage (GTDB taxonomy): Bacteria > Acidobacteriota > Terriglobia > Terriglobales > Acidobacteriaceae > Telmatobacter. Next base: position 1,888 of record PLOI01000021.1, read on the forward strand.
CCACTGCCGAGGAGCTGCGCGCGCGCTTTGTTCACGCCGGCTACCACGTCTTCTCCGTCAAATCCCGCAGCGGTTTTGGCGGAATCTCGAAGCGCAAGGTCAAGCTGGAGCCGTTTCTCATCTTCAACCAGCAGTTTCTCACGCTGATTCGCGCCGGGTTACCGATTCTGGGCTCGATTCAGATGCTGGCCAAGAACCAGAAAAACGCGCATTTTGCGGCGCAGTTGGACGACGTGGCGGCGAGGGTGAAGACCGGCGACGCACTTTCGGCGGCTTTTGAGGCGCAGAGCGGCTTTCCGGTGATGTACACCACTACGCTGCTGGCCGGCGAGCGCAGCGGCAATTTGCAGGAGGTGCTGGAGCGCTATGTGAGCTTCCAGCGCACCTCGCTCACCTTTCGTAAAAAGCTGGTGGCGTCGCTGATTTACCCTTGCGTGCTGATGACGCTGGTTACCTGTCTGATGTTTTTCATGTTCGTCTTTGTGATTCCGCAGTTTGCCACGCTGTATGACCAGATGGGCTCGAAGCTGCCGGCGATGACCATGGACCTGCTGGCTTTCGGCAAATTTCTGAACCACAATCTGCTGTGGATTCTGCTCATCTTCGCGGGCACGGGATTCGGCGGTTATCGCTTCTCGCAGACCGAAAAAGGCCGCGATTTCATCGACGGGTTCCGCATCAAGCTGCCCATCTTCGGCAAGATCTGGCTCAAGTACCAAGTAGCCCTGTTTGCGCGCACGCTGTCGACGCTGCTGACGGGCGGGCTGCCGCTGGTGCCGTCGCTGGAGACCGCGGCGCGCTCCATTAGCTCGCGACGGGTTTCGCGCGCGGTGACCAGCTCGATTACCACGGTCCGCGAGGGCCGCAGCCTGGCCGATGCGCTGATCCAGACAAAGATTTTTCCTGATCTGGCCGGCGAGATGATTTCGGTGGGCGAGCAGACCGGCGCGCTGCCGCAGATGCTCAACTCGGTATCAGAGTTTTTTGAGGAGGATGTGGCCACCGCTCTCACCGCGGCACTGGCGCTGATTGAGCCGGCCATCCTGGTCGTGATGGGCATTGTGGTGGTCTTCATTCTCATCTCGCTTTACCTGCCCATCTTCTCGCTGGGGCAGGGCACCGGAGGTCCGGGATAAATCATGGCTGACGCAACGCAACTTGCGATTCCACTTCCCGGCGGGCCGCTTCCTGGCAGCCCTGAGGAGCGCGCTCAGGCTGAATCCATGGCCGAGCGCTACCACGCAGAGTTTGTGGACCTGAAGAATTTCAAGATTCAGCACGAGCTGTTGCGCACGGTCCCGGTGGAGCTGATGTTCCGCTACAACTTTGTGCCCATCGAACAACAGAAGGACGCGCTGGTGATTGCGGTCAGCGACCCTTCGCAACTGATGGTGCTCGACGAGATTGCCGGGCTGCTCTCGCATCGCATCATTCCGCGCGTGGCGACGCTCTCGCAGATTACCGAACTGCTGAAGAAGACCGAGCAGTCGCAGCGCGTGCTGGACGAAGCCAGCGAGGGGCTGACCTTCGATGTGCTGACGGGCGACGAAAACGCCGACGAAAATATTTCCATTGAAAAGCTGACGAGCGAAGAAGACATCAGCCCCATTATCCGGCTGGTGGACACGACCATCTTCACCGCACTGGAACGGCGAGCCTCCGACATACACATCGAAACCTACGATGATTCGGTGCATGTAAAGTACCGCATCGACGGTGTGTTGCAGGAGGCGATGGCGCCCATCGCGCGCGAGCATCACAGCACCATACTGGGCCGCATCAAGATCATGAGCGAGTTGGACATTGCCGAGCGGCGCGTGCCCCAGGACGGACGCTTTCGAGTGAGGTATAAGAACCGGCTGATCGATTTCCGCGTCTCGATCATGCCGACGATTCACGGCGAGAATGCCGTGCTGCGCGTGCTGGACAAGGAGTCAATGAGCGAGAAGTTCCACCACCTGACGCTCGACGTGGTGGGCTTCAACGACGCGGACCTGAAGCGCTTCCGCGGTTATATCCGCGAGCCTTACGGGATGGTGCTGGTGACGGGGCCGACGGGATCGGGAAAAACCACCACGCTCTACGCGGCGCTGAACGAGATCAAGAGCGACGAGGACAAGATCATCACCATCGAAGACCCGGTGGAGTACCAGATTCGCGGCATCACGCAGATTCCTGTGAACGAAAAAAAAGGGCTGACGTTTGCGCGCGGGCTGAGGTCCATTTTGCGGCATGATCCGGACAAGATACTGGTGGGCGAAATCCGCGACAACGAAACGGCGCAGATTGCCATCAACTCCGCGCTGACCGGGCATCTGGTATTTACGACGGTTCACGCCAATAACGTGGTGGATGTGCTGGGCCGCTTTGTGAACATGGGCGTGGAGGTTTACAACTTTGTCTCCGCGCTGAACTGCATTCTGGCGCAGCGGCTGGTGCGCACCATCTGCGAGTACTGCGCGCGCCCCATCAGTTATGACGATGAGACGCTGCGGGCTAGCGGCATGGACCCGGCCGATTGGCGCGGGTTTGAATTCCGCGAGGGCCAGGGCTGCATCGAGTGCGGGGGCACGGGGTATCGCGGCAGGACGGCGATTCATGAACTGCTGGATCTGACCGATCCGATTCGCGAATTGATTTTGGCAAAGAAGCCCACTTCCGAAGTGCGCAAGCTGGCGCAGAAAGAGGGCATGAGCTTTTTGCGCGAGTCGGCGCTGGATCGTGTGCGGCGCGGACTGACCACACTCAAGGAGATCAACAAGGTTACATTTATCGAGGCGTCAAGATAGTGAACTCGATTCTCAGCAAAGCCAAACTCGGTTCCGCATCCGGAGCGCGTCCGCCGGTGGCAGTGGAGCTATCGCCACAGGGCGTGCTGGCCGCCGCCACGTCGGGGCCGGGCGAGGCGCCGGTTTACGCGTTTGAGCCGCTGCCGCAGGGCGTGATTGTGCCGGGCATCGGCGAAGAAAATCTGCGCGCGCCGGAGATTGTGGCTAACGCCATCCGCGCGGCCCTCGGCCAGGTTTCGCCGCGTACACACGCGGTTACGCTTGTGCTGCCCGACACGGTGGTTCGCGTCTTCGTTCTGGACTTCGATTCGCTGCCCAGCAAGGCGGCGGAAGTTGTTCCCGTGATCCGCTTCCGGTTGCGCAAGATGGTTCCATTCGACGTGGAGCAGGCCGGAGTGAGCTACCAGGTGCTGGTGGAGAACAAGACAGAATGCAAGGTGCTGGCGGCGGTGCTGCCGGGAGCGATTCTGGCGGAGTACGAGGGCGCCGTGCGCGCGGCGAGCTACGAGCCCGGAGCCGTGCTGCCCACAAGCCTGGCGTCGCTGGGGGCTATCGATTCGACTGAGCCGGTTTTGGCGGCCAACCTGGGCGCGCTGGCGCTGACCACATCGATTACTTACGGGCAGGATCTGCTGCTCTATCGCTCGCTCGATCTGCCCGAAGAGCCAAGCCAGCGCCTCGATGAGGTGCAGCGCGGCATCGCCGTGGCCGCGGCTTACTTTGAAGACAAGGTGGGCGCTCGTCCGCGGGTGCTGCATTTTGCCGGGATTGGAGCCGGCATGGGCTTGGGCGGAGGCAGCGCCGCAGAGGACTTTGCCCGCTGGATATTCCCGCCCGGCGACTCTGGATTGACCGTCGTTGATCTGGCGCCGCGGCCCGAGACCGGAGCCGCGACACCGCTGGGAAACGTGTTGACACTGGCGGGTGTGGCCGGCGCGCTGGCGGGAGCGGCTTAATGAAGATAACTCTCAATCTCGCCACCCGCCCCTACACCGATATAGGACCGGCGCTCAAGCGGCTTCGTATCGCCATTGCGGTGCTGGCGGTGATGGCCATCGGGCTCGGCCTGGGCCTGCGCGCCGTCCACCAGAAAGCCGACGAGGCTCGCGCAACCGAACAGCGCGTGCAGAGCAAGATAGACGCCATCAACCGGGAACGGGAGGGTTACCAGGAGATGATGCGCCAGCCCGCCAACGCACGATTGCTGAAAGAGGTGGGGATGCTCAACCAGCTCTTCGACCAGAAGACCTTCTCTTGGACGCTGGCGATGGAAGACCTGGAAAATGTAGTTCCGGGCGGCGTACAAGTGGCCACGCTGGAGCCGACGAGCGATGAGAAGACGGGCCGCACTACGGTGAAGTTGCGCGTGGTGGGACCACGCGACCGCGCTGACGATCTGGTGCAGAACCTGGAGCACTCGAAACACTTTTTGTTGCCGGGCATCGTGGGCGAAAGTTCCGAGGCGACAGGAGGCCAGGCCGACCGGCTGGAGCCGGTGAGCGCCTCGAATCGCTTTACCTTTGAACTGCAAGCGGAGTACAACCCGGCTGCGACAGTGGAACGCAAGGCGCAAAAAAAGCTCGAAGAGAAGAAGCCTTCGGCTGGCGGAGATGGAGCGGGCCAGAAATTGAAATCGAATTCAGGAGGGGCGCGATGAGCAACAGCACCCCATCCCTATGGCGCGAGCGGCTGGCCTCCCCGCTTACATGGCACTACGCAACCTTTGCATTGCTGCTGATTGCGGTTATCGGCCTCTCGATTCGCTTTGGCCTGGACTGGGCTGCGACGAGCGGCAGTTCGGCAGACGCGCTGGCAGCCAAAGAAGTTCAGTTGAAGGCGAAAGAGCTGCAAACCGCCCCTTTGCGCGGCCTGGACAAGCGCGTGGAGGATACGCGCGCACAGGTGCAGGCGTTTTACGCGAAGCGCATTCCGCCGAACTATTCGTCGATTGACCGCCGCATTGGGGAGCTGGCGCTGAAAGGCCCCGTGCGGCTCAGCCGGGTGCAATACTCGCAAGGCGCTCCCGGCTCTGACCTGACGGAGATTTCATTGGATGCGGGGATTACCGGCAACTACCAGCAGATCATGCGGTTTGTGAACAGCCTGGAGCGCGACCAGACCTTCTTTGTGATTCGCGGGCTTTCGCTGACCGGCCAGCAGGGCGGCCTGGTGAACCTGCGGCTGAAGGTTTCTACCTGGCTGCGGCCGGGGGATGCGGCGGCCAGCGGATTGCCGTCAACGCAGCAAGCAGGCGATGCGTCCTCTGGCCCGCCGCTTGCCTCTCAGGGAAAGGAGGGCAGATAGCCATGGCCCTGCCCCTGGGAATCGAAAACAAGCGCCAGGTTTATATACTCGTCGCGCTATTGGCGGTGATTGTCTGCGCCGGCGGCTACGAGCTGAAGGGAAGTTTTGGCGGCTCCTCGACGCCGGCACGGCCGGTGGCGGCAGCACGGTCCATTGCCGGTCAGCCTGCTTTGGAGCAAGGCCGCACGGCTACCGCAAATCCTTCCTCATCCGGCTCGCAGGAAGCTCAGAAGCTTTCCAACGCCGGCATTGACCCTACCCTGCATCTCGACAAGCTGGCGTTGAGCGAAGAGGTGGAGTACCTGGGCACGGGCAGGAACATCTTCTCCGCCGAGTCGGAGCCGGCGCACATCGAAGTGCCGGCAGCCGGCGCGCGTCCCGGCCAGCACAGCGCGAACGCGGCTCCGGCCGTGCCTGAAAAGCCGCGGCCACCGGCCATCGATCTCAAGTACTTCGGCTACACCCAGGCCAAAGACAAATCGTTGCAGGCATTTTTCGTTCATGGGGATGATATTTTTGTGGCCCGCGCCGGCGAGATTGTGGACCATCGCTACAAGGTGAACGCTATTATGCCGGGCAGCGTTCAGGTGACCGACCTGGGCTACAACAACACGCAAACACTACCGCTGCAATCGAATTAGGTGATGGAAGCTGAATGATGAAGCCCGCCCCAACCCGCCGCCCGCAGCCCTCCGAGGAGGGCTACGTGCTGGTTGCGGTCATCTGCATGGTGGCGATGCTTACCATTGCGCTGGCCGTCGCGCTGCCCAAGGTGTCCAAGGAGATTCAGCGCGACCGCGAGCTGGAGACCATGCACCGCGGCAAGCAATATGCGCGCGCCGTGAAGCTCTACTACAAGAAATTCAATTCGACGTATCCGCCGAGCGTCGATGCGCTGGTGAAGACCAACAACATTCGCTTCCTGCGCAAGAAATATACGGACCCGACAACTGGCAAAGAGGATTGGAAGCCGGTGAGGTTTGGCCAGAACAAGGCTCCGACGGCCATGGGCTTCTTTGGAGTGCCGCTGAGCGGCTCGACGATTGCCGGCACCGGTCCGAGCGGCGGAAACGGACTGCCCGGCGGAAGCAGTCTGGGAGGCGGAAGCGGACTGTTTGGCGGAAACAACGCTGCAGGGGCAAGCAGCTTCAGCCAGCAGACGGCCACGCCGGACCCCAATGCCGCGCAGCCGCAGGACGCAAACAATGCGAACGGCGGCAGTGGCAGCACGACTGGGGACGCGTCGACTGCCGGATCCAATACCGGATCAGCCACAGGGACGACCGGATCGGGTACCGGAACGGGCACCGGGTTGAGCGGACAGACTTTTGGAGGCGCGGGGATTATCGGCTTCTCGCCCAACAGCCCGAAGCAGTCCATCATGGTTTACAAGAAGAAAAATCATTACAACGAGTGGGAGTTTGTCTACGACCCGCTCGCTGAACAGATGATGATGCAAGGGGGCAACACGGGGAGCATCGGCCAGCCTGCCAGCGCCACGACCACCCCCGTGGGCGGCAGCCCGAGCGGCGTAAACACGCCTAACAACAACGCATCCACGACGGCATCCCCGACGCAGCAATAGGGCACTCGACGCCCGACAAAACAAATAAATCTACGCAAAAAGGCCCATCCCTGCGAGAGGGACGAGCCTTGTGCTGGAGCAAAACAGACTGAGAAACGGGGCCAACAGCAGCGTTAAACGCTGAAGGAAGAGCCGCAGCCGCAGGTGGACTTCACCTGGGGATTGTCGAACTTGAAGCCGGCGGCCTCAAGGCTCTCGACGTAGTCCACGGTGCAGCCGTTGAGGTACATCAGCGAGGTTGCGTCCACATAGACTTTGAGGTCCTCGAAGCTGAAAACTTTGTCCATCATGCCGGCCTGATTCTCGAAGGCCATGGAGTACTGGAATCCCGAGCAGCCGCCGCCCTCGACGCCGATGCGGAGTCCGGCGGGCAGAGGGTCCTGGGTGGCCATGATCTCGCGCACCTTGGCTACAGCCTGGGGGGTCAGGGTGAGAGGGGCTTTCTTGACGGCGTCCTGTGCGGGTGCGGCGGTTGTGGTGGCCATGGAATCTCCCAAAAAGTGAAATGCGTGCCGTAGATGTTACTGTACCGCTCGGCGAACAGGGATTCAAGGCCCCCAGAGCGGTTCGGCTCCTGTTAGATGCACCAAAAGCCGGGAAAGTCGCAGAAGCGGCGGGCTTTGGCGCCGCTGTCGATTTCTGCGGCCAAATGCGATTTGGAGCCGAGCGGAAGCGCTGACGGCACTGCCAGGCGAAGACTCTGATTTTTATTGGCCCCGGCGTGGCCGTTCAGGGGTATGATGGTCACCGAGACGGCTCCTCTGCCATGCGGGTCCGGAAATTCTTTTGGGGTCCGCCGTTGTTCGGGGCTGAAAGAATGTTCGGAGGTGATGTATGTCGCTTGTTCTGGTGATGTGGTCAGTTTATGGAGCGTTGGTGGCGATCACTGCAGTCCTTTACATTTATCGCGGAAGACTGCAACGCGACGAAGAGGACCAGATATTTCTGGACGACTCCTTCGAACAGGAAAAGGTTGCCCAGGAGCTCATTGTCGCCAAGGTCAACAAGATTGAGCCGTCGCTGCACGTCATGAAATGGCTCGTTGCAGCCGCGACGTTGGTCGTGATCGTTTACTACATTTGGGACATCATCACCCAGTTCAAATAAACCGCTATTTTCCCCGGTACCTCACCGTCGGCAAACGGCGGATGCTAAGGCATCCGTCGCGCCTGTGTGCGTGTCCGCGATTGTCAGATTTCTATTTGGAGCGGCCCAAAGGCAATCAGTACCCATTAGCTACCAGCCAGGCTTCGGTCAGCTCCAGATGGGGCTTCTTCTCGGACTGCATCTGGGCGAGCGCGAGCTTGACCAGAACGTCGGCCTCGACGTTTACAGGAGCGCCGGTGGCAAGCGTGTGCAGGTTGGTTCGCCAATAGGTCAGCGGCAAAATGGCAATGGTGATGGTCTCGCCGTCGAAATCGGCAATGGTGAGGCTGATGCCCTCGACGGCCACTGAGCCTTTGTGCACCATCCACGGGCGCACCTTCTCTGGAACTTTGACTTTGAGGGTCCAGTCGGTGGTCTCGCGGTCGAATGCCGGGTTCGATTCCGGAATGACGGGGTCGAGCGCGGTCATGGTGCCGCAGCCGTCAACGTGCCCCTGCACAATGTGGCCGCCCAGCGGACTGCCGGCGGCGGTGGGCAGTTCCAGATTGACTTTGGCTCCGGGGGCGAGCGCGCCCAGCGAAGTGCAGTCCAGCGTCTCCTGCGCGAGATCGGCGTGGAAGAGGGTGGGGTTCACGTCTAACGCTGTAAGACAAACGCCGGAGACGCCCAGCGAATCGCCTTCGCGCAGTTGGCAGGCGAGACCGGGGGCTTCAACGGTGATGCGGCGAACGCCGCCTCGGTTTTCCAAGCCAACCAGCGTTCCGGTTTGTTCGATGATGCCGGTGAACATGGTTCTATTTTACAGAGGTAAAGGGTCAGGGAACAGATTCCCCGAAAACGGAGGAAAGCACAATATATTTAGCGTTACTGGTTCTAATGGCAGAGAATTTAGCGTTTTCGGATTGACTTTAACGGTTTTGGATGGTTTCATATCTATAGTGCTTTAACAGTTTCGTTCGAATTGAGGCAAATTTTAGCGCTTTCCTATGAACTTTACCGATTTCAAACCCAAATCGGAGAACAAGCCAATAGGCCTTCACTGGCTCATCGAAGAGCTTGGACTGGTCGTTGCACCTCCTGCTGTGCGTTCAGAAGCGATCCGTGGGGCGCGGAAAACGAGAATTGCCGATGGAATGGTTCTTGAGCAATATCCGCTGGCATATGGCCCCACAGATTTGTTCGGGCATCTCCGCTTCGCGATGCGTTATGAACCTGTTGACTTGAATGTGCTCGCAGCTCTTTTCGACAAGGTTGACCATAAAACTGTTGAAGCCTGGATCAAGAGTGAGCCTGTGGGCAAGTACGCGCGGCGCGCCTGGTATCTGTACGAATTCCTGATAGGTGAAATGCTGGATGTCCCAGAAGTTCCACCCACGGAAAATGTACTCCTGCTGGACCCTGCATTGCATATCACAACAAGCGGCGTTCGCATTCGCCGGCAGCGCGTGATCGACAATCTCCTGGGCAATCGCGATTACTGCCCAATGATCCGCCGCAGCGACCGATTGAACGCCGGACTACAGTGGCAACTGGTGGAAGAAGCGAAGAAGATCATCGGAGGCGCAGACCCCGTCTTATTGGCTCGTGCGGTTCACTACCTGTTTACGAAAGAGACCAAATCTTCTTTTGCTATTGAAGGTGAAGTGCCGAGTACGGACCGGACGCTGCGATTTGTAGCGGCACTTGGTCGAGCGGACAACTTCGACACCAGCGACAAACAGGCCTTTGTGGAGCTGCAGAACTCCATCGTCGATGCTCGCTATGCGCAGAAGGATTGGCGCACCGTTCAGAACTACGTCGGCCAAACCGCGTCCAATTTCACCGAAATTGTTCACTTCATCTGTCCCAAGCCGGAAGATGTCCCCGGCCTTATCGATGGCTGGATGCGCATGGTCTCTCGTATCGAAGATGGCGGGGTCGATCCGATCTGCGCGGCGGCAGTTACAGGATTCGGCTTCGTCTTCATTCATCCTTTTGAAGATGGAAACGGCCGAATCCATCGTTTCCTTATTCATCACAGCTTGGCGAAACTGAAGTTTGCTCCGCAGGGCATTCTATTTCCCGTCTCCGCAGCCATGCTTCGCGACCCGAAAGAATATGATGCGGCCCTGAATGCGTTTTCCAGTCGGATCATGCCCAGAATAGAGTATGAAATGGACGATCAGCAGCGTCTGACTGTCTTGAATGAAACGAACAAGTTATATCGCTACTACGATGCAACGCCACAGGCGGAGTATCTATACGAGGCCGTCGCCGAGACCATCCACAAGGATCTTAGAGAGGAAATCGAATTCCTCGAGGTCTTCGACAAGGCGATGGCCGCGGCCAAGACCGTCGTCGATATGCCGAATGCACGCGTGTCTTTGCTGGTTCGGTTTGTTCTGCAGAATCATGGCACACTTTCCGCGAAAAAGAGGCGTCAGTTTCCGGAATTGCGCGACGAAGAGATCGCTAGGATCGAATCAGGAATATTCAGAGCAGTTACAACCGAGCTATTCGCGTAACAACAGCACAAGGTGACGAAGTTATGGCAAACAACGAGTTTGATAAGTTTCTGAGCGAGCGTGAAGCCAGGCAGAGTCAGACCAGGAGCGCTGAAGAAGTCGTTGTCCATGAAACAGCAGCCGAATGGCAAAACTTGAAGGATGCGACGAAAGCATTGACATCTGGCAAGACCGTTGAAGGTAATCGGCTTGAGTGGAGACCTTATAGTGCATACTATCCTGATTTCCTGCAGTTGAAGAATGTTGCGGCTATCTTCATCGACAGAGGAATACGCAATGGAATTCCTCAAGCGTGCAGCATACGATTTGATCGGAGCGCTTCTGGGCCACAGGATATGTTTCTCGAAGAAAAATCGCCGATTCCAGCTGAAGTGTGGTCGTTGGAGCCGCGTGCTGAAGGCCGGAACGTCGTATGGCAAGTGAAAGAACTTGGTAAGAGCTTCACGTCGGCGGAGTTGGCATCTCAGGTTGCGATCCGGCTCGTCAAGCAGTTCGAGGATTACGAAGCGGCTTTTGGTCGATGACTTTGGATTCTATGCAAAAACCTTCGAATACAGCTACTCATCTTGTGGCCAGGGGTCGCGGAGGAGGGAGCAGAGGCCGAGGTCGTTGCCGTAGCGTTCGACTTCGACTTCGGCCATGTGGATGGCGTGGGCCATGCCTTTGAAGGCGGGGACTGCATCGGAGCCCATGATTTGCGGGGCGACGAAGAGATGGATGCGGTCCACGAGGCCGCCAACCAGCAGCGCCGTGTTCAGCATGGTTCCGGTTTCGGTTAGCAGGGTAAGAATGCCCTCTTCGCCCAGGATGTCCAGAACCTTGCCAAGCGGGACACGGCCGGCTTCGGCGGGCAGCACTTCGACGCGGACACCGCGCCGGCGGAGTTCTGTGGCGCGAGCTTCATTGCTGGAAACGGTGAAGATGACCAGATCGCTGTGAGCCGTGGCCACCATTTTGGAGTCGAGGGGCATGCGCAGAGCGGAGTCGAGCACTATGCGTTGCAGGGGCCGGCGGCGGCGCAGACCGCTGCGGTCGGTGAGCAGGGGGTCGTCGGCGAGGACCGTATCCACGCCGGTCAGAGCGGCGTCAGCCTGCCAGCGCAGCGGTTGCACGGCGGCGCGGGCGGCTTCAGAGGTGATCCAGTAAGGCTCGCGCAGGGTGTGTTCGCCGGGCGGCGGCGCGATGCGGGCATCGAGGGTCATGGCCACCTTCATCAGGACGAGTGGCCGATGGTGCTGGCTCCAGCGTGCGAATCCCTCGTTGAGGCGGCGGGCTTCGGACTGGCAGACGCCGAGTGTGACTTCGATTCCGGCGGCGCGCAGTAGGTCAAGCCCATGACCGGCGACGTCGGGGTTGGGGTCGATGGTGGCGACGACGACGCGGCTGAGACCGGCGGCGATGAGAGCCTCGGCACAGGGCGGCGTGCGGCCGGTGTGGTTGCAGGGCTCCAGGGTGACGTAAGCTGTGCCTCCGCGCAGGTGCGGGCCGGCGTGCTCGGCGGCGACTTTGAGGGCGACAACTTCGGCGTGGTCGAGCAGGTCGTACTCGTGCCAGCCTTCGCCGGCAACCTGGCCCGCGCAATCGAGAATGACGCAGCCCACTGCGGGGTTGGGCGAGCTGACGGCGATGCCGCGGCGGGCAAGCTCGAGAGCGCGCTGCATCCAATATCGGTCTTGATCTGTCCGTTGATTCATGTGCATGGTAGACGAGAACCTTCCAGTGTATATGAGGCACGCGCGGCTCAGACAATATGCAGCGACAACGGCGTTCACAGGACCTATCTTGGATTTGGCGTCTAACCTGTGCTCGATGAGTGCATTACCCTGATATAGGTAACAATCGTGAAATACTGCTGAGGAAAGGAATAGAGTGCTAATCGTGAAGAGAATACAAGCGAAACGCATATTGTTGTTTTTCGCAGTGTTGCTAGCTACGCCAGCAGTCGCTCAACAGTCTGCCACACGCCAAGAAACACCCGAAGTTGTTTGGACTTGGTCTAAGCAATGCGACGGCAACCACAAGCTCAGCGTGACAGTTCGCCTTGAGCGCAAGGTGCTGTACAGTGGCGTTCTTCCGATTTGTCGTGGCCGCCGCGATGCAGAAGATGGGCAAATGCAGTTTTACTTTGCTGGCGGTCATCTTTTCCAAGGTGAATACCGTACGCATTCGACGGACGCAATTGAAGGAGATATCTGGCAGGCGGGCGGGGAAGAGGACGCGTTAATTCTAGGCATTTCGTTCAATACCAAGAAACAGATATTGCTGAACACGCTGCACATCGCCAGGCCGGATAAGCGAACGTCATCGGAGCTCGACAAAGGGCTTTTCATCACCTGTGATCCTGTACCAATTCGATAGGTGGCGAAAAACCGCCAAGTCTATCACCGACCGATCACTGTTCAAAAGTTGCTGTGTGTGTTGTTGCACAAAGTCACCCCAGTAGCGAATCGACAAAATCTGTGGGGGAGAATTCCAGCAGGTCTGTCATCTGCTCGCCGACGCCGGCGAAGCGGACGGGGAGGTTGAGTTCCTGGGCGATGGCCACGGCGATGCCGCCCTTGGCCGTGCCGTCCAGCTTGGTGAGCACGATGCCGGTGGCGCCGGCGGACTGAGTAAATTGCCGCGCCTGTTGCAATCCATTCTGGCCGGTGGTGGCGTCCATCACCAGCAGGACCTCGTGGGGCGCGCCGGGAATCAATTTTGCAGCGGTGCGGCGCATCTTGTCCAGCTCGTCCATGAGGCCGGTTTTGGTGTGGAGGCGACCGGCGGTATCCACAATCAGCTCGTTGATGTTGTGCGCTTTGGCGGAGGAGATTGCGTCATAAAGCACCGCAGCCGGGTCGCCGCCATGGCGGGTCTTGATCATTTCGACGCCGGAGCGGGTAGCCCAGACTTCAAGCTGCTCGATGGCCGCGGCGCGGAAGGTGTCGGCGGCGCAGAGGAGAACGGTGCGATTCTGTGCGCGATGCCAGGCGGCCAGCTTGCCGGCGGATGTGGTCTTGCCGGTGCCGTTGACGCCAACGAGGAAAGTGACGTGAGGGCCGTCTGAGGGCGAAGAGCCGGACTGGTTGGCGATGGGAGCTTCGAGGATGGCGCGGATCTGGGCCTTGAGCAGCTCGCGCAGCTCCTCCCCGCCTTCGATAGCCTGACGGCGGGCGCGGTCGCGCAGGGCTTCGAGGATGGCGGTGGTGGTTTGCACGCCGAGGTCGCTCGAGAGCAGAACGGTTTCAAGGTCGTTCAGGGTGGATTCATCGACCGTGCGGGTGAGGGCGATGACGGTCTCGATGCGGGACGAAAGCGACTCGCGGGTGCGCGAGACGGCCTGCTTCATGCGGCTGAAGAGGCCGGATTTTGGGGTCTCGGGGGCGCCAGTTTCGGGCGCGGGGTAATCCGGGGTATCTTTTTTGCCGCCAAAAAGCTTCATCGTGTAGGGTTCCAGTGTTGAGTTTAGAGCATCGACGCAGGCGAGCGCGACTGGGAGCCGGGGCGCTTGGCGCAGCGGATTTTGCTTGCGTTTTTCGCGAGGGGTGGGCAAGAATCGCGAAAAGGACCTTGCGGACGTCCGGCGGAGGATGCCGGAGCGGGGAGAAAAGGAGAGCCATGAGCACGGTGCGGGTACTTGTGGGAACGCGCAAGGGCGCATTCATCCTGACTTCGGACGGCAAGAGGAAAGATTGGCAGGTGAGCGGGCCGCTGTTTACGGGCTGGGAGATTTATCACCTGAAGGGGTCTCCGGCGGACCCGAACCGGTTGTATGCCTCGCAGAGCAGCGGCTGGTTTGGGCAGCAGATTCAGCGTTCGGAAGACGGCGGAGCGAACTGGGCCCCGGTGGGGAACAGGTTTACTTATGAGGGTGTGCCCGGCACGCATCAGTGGTACGACGGCACGGCGCACCCGTGGGAGTTCAAGCGGGTGTGGCATCTGGAGCCTTCGCTCGGCGACCCTGATCTTGTGTATGCCGGAGTGGAGGACGCGGCGCTCTTCAAATCATCGGACGGTGGCGCGACATGGGAGGAGCTGGCCGGGCTGCGCGGCCACGATACCGGACCGCAGTGGCAGCCGGGCGCAGGCGGGATGTGCCTGCACACCATCATTTTGGACCCGAGCAACGCGGAGCGGATGTATATTGCCATTTCGGCGGCCGGGGCTTTTCGCACGGACAACGGCGGCAAGAGCTGGAAGCCGATCAACAAGGGGCTGGTGTCGAACTTTATCCCCAATCCCACGGCAGAGGTGGGCCACTGTGTTCACCATGTGGCCATGCACCGCGAGCGTCCTGGGGTGCTCTTCATGCAGAAGCATTGGGACGTAATGCGCAGCGACGACGCGGGTGAAAGTTGGCAGGAGGTGAGCGGCAATTTGCCTACCGACTTTGGCTTCGTTATCGATGTACACGCGCACGAGCCGGAGACCTTGTATGTGGTGCCGATCAAAAGCGACTCGGAGCATTTTCCGCCGGAGGGCAAGCTGCGGGTCTACCGCAGCCGGACGGGCGGCAACGAGTGGGAGGCGCTGACAAAGGGGCTGCCACAGAAGGACTGCTATGTGAACGTGCTGCGCGACGCCATGGCCGTGGATTCGCTGGACGCGTGCGGGGTCTACTTCGGAACTACGGGCGGGCAGGTGTACGCCTCTGCAGATGCGGGCGACAACTGGACGCCGATTGTGCGCGACCTGCCGGCGGTGCTCTCGGTCGAGGTGCAAACGCTGACATGAGCGGCGCGATGCGGACGGTTCGGGTTATTCTTCCTTACCACTTGCGGACGCTGGCGCAAGTGGGAGCGGAAGTTGAGGTTGAGATCGGCGAGCCGGTGACGGTGCGGCGGGTTCTGGACTCGCTCGAAGGCCGCTATCCAATGCTGCGTGGGACGATTCGCGACCATGTAACACAGGAGCGGCGGCCGTTTTTGCGGTTCTTTGCCTGCGAGCAGGATTTGTCGCATGATACGACGGATGCGCCTCTGCCGGATGCGGTTGCAACGGGCGAGGAGCCGCTGCTGATTATTGGGGCGATTGCGGGTGGATGAGGGCAGAGCTTTTAGAACGACCGAAAGCGAAAACAAAAAGCAAATGCAAGAGCAAATGCAGGTCCTTCGACTTCGCTACGCTCCGCTCAGGATGACAGCTTTGTTGTAGTTGACAGCTTTATAGTGGATGACAGCTTCGGCCCTTCAATCTGGCAGACGGCGGAGCCTTCCCTGGGGAAGCAATTCGTATGGGTCGCCGCGGTAGCGCAGCCTGCGGGAGCCGAAGTAACTTCTGACCCAGAAACAAAAACCCATGAAGTCGCGCAGAGGATAGAGCCAGGCCTTGCGCAGGGCGGCGCGGTCGCGGACCACGTAACCCGCAACCAACAGGCAGAGCAAAACGCGGTCGAGGATGGTGAAGGCCAGCAGAGCGAGACCGAGAGCAAGGTGGCCGGCGGCGCCGAGAACGGCCAGACCCAACAGGCCAAAGGGGACGGCGTAGGTCAATACTTCTCCAACGTGGCCCGCAGGCCGGGAAAAACGCGTGCTGGTAGCCCAGGCCTGCTGATGCGCGATGCTCTTTTTGAAGGCGGCGTTCAGGATATGGTGCTCGACGATGTAGGTGGAGAGCGCGACCGTTTCGCCGGCCTTGGTTGCAGTCCAATTGCCCAGCACAAAGTCGTCGGCGTAGTACTGCGCGACCTGCTCGAAGCCTCCGATTTTTTCGACGGTGCTTTGGCGCATGACCATGGAGGGCCCGAGCGCGAACTGCATTCCTTCGAGCATCTCGGCCACCAGAACGCCGGAGGTCATTTCGATGGACATGCCCATGGCCTCAAGTTGCGGCCAGAGTCCATGGCGTGTGACGCCGCGATAAAGGCAGGTGACCATGCCGACATTGGGATCGGCGAGGGGCGCGACCACGGAAGCCAGGTAATCGGGGCCGACACGCACATCACTGTCGGATGTGACGAGGATGGGATAGTGGGCGTCGCGGCGCATGATCTCCAGCGAAAAGGTGCGCGCGTTGGGCCAAGGAGGTTCGCCGCAGGTGAGGATGCGCGCCTGCACATTAGGGAAACGCGAGGCAACGCGGCGAGCGGCAGCCAGGCCGACGTCATCGCTGTGGCGCGCGCAAAAGAGAATCTCGTACTCGGGATAATCCTGCTGAAAGAAGCTGGAGAGGTTTTGTTCGAGATCGGGTTCGTCGCCATGCACCGGCTTCAGGACGCTGACGGGGGGCAGGAATGTGCTTGTACCGAATTTTGCTTTGGCGGCGGCTGTCGAGCGGCGAAAGCGGCGCACGCCCAGGGCAACCATCAAGCTATAGACGGTGGAAGTGATCACTCCAAAGACGGCAAGCGCGCCCAGCGCGAGAGAAAGAATGTGTCCGAAGGTCATGGCGGCGTGGTCGATCTCAAAGCCCGATTCTTGCACCCGATTCACTATCCCCGGAGCTTTGGACAGGCATAGAAGAACCGTGGAAAAAGCGGTGCACCAATCTGAAATTCTATCCTAGCGGGGGTGTTTTCCCACCCTTGCGACAAAGAGCATCGCAAGGATGGGCGCGCGGCACAGAATCTATTTCAGCGGACGGTCGGTCCAGAGGGCCTTGTCGGCGATGGATTGGACGGGGTAGAGGCGGCCGGCGAGCAGGCTTTCCACTTTCTGCTGATTGACATCCTGGGCGAAGAGCCACTTGCGATTGCCTGTGCCCCACTCTTTGGAGAGCTGATCTTCGCTGAGGAAGATATTGGGCGCGTCGGGATAGCAGGAGCCCCACAGCAGCGTGGTGCCTTCTCCATGCTGGCCGCAGCGCGGCAACACCATCAGCGCCGGCTTGCCGTGGAAAAAGGCGTGCGTATAAAAGACGACCGAAGATGCGTCGGACTGTTCGCCGTAGATGATGAAGGAGTCGGCGGGCGAGGCTTTTTCCATGATGGTGTCGGCCAGCGGCTTGGAGCTGAGCATGGGCTCAAAGCGGGCAAACGCGATATGCGCGGCGATGAGGAAGACGGTCAAGGTGAGGGCTACGCTGACGGTGGCGGCAAGGTGTTTGCCTTTGACGCGCAGCAGCCAGCCCACGGCCGGCCCCACGAGCAGAGTGATGGCGGCCAGGATGGCGGGCAGGCGGAGAGCGGCAAAAGAAGCGCCAGTGAGGTCAAAGAAGTGAGACATGGAGAGCGTATAATCGCCCACGCCGCGGTGGGCCAGCACGGTGCCGATGTCGGCCACAAAGGGCAGGCGGCGCGAATCCCACAGGTCCCAGCCGAGGGCCGCTGCGGAGAGCACGCCGACGACGGCAAAGACCGCCTGCGCGTAGCTGAGCCAGGCCGTAGAGAGCAGCGGTTTGCTGCCCAAAGCGCGATCTAGAGTGCTGTTCTCCTCGATGCCGGCCACTACCGCGGCGATGAGAATGAACAGCGGCGGCCAGACCGGGAAGGTGTAGTACTCCTGATTGGTGGAGATGCTGAAGAAGAGTAGAGTCCAGGCTGTGAAGAGGCTGAGCAGCCAGATGGTGTGTGCGCGGAACCTGTGCTGGAAGATGCTGCCGGCCACGTCAGCGCATGGAGTCTCGTCCATGAAGACGTTCACGGCCTGGCCCTCGTCGTGGCGGAGGTATTGCATCCAGTTGTGGCGGGTCTTCCAGGCAACGGCCACGAGTGCAGGCAGGAAAAGGCTCCAGGGAAAGAGCCAGACCAGGTGGAGGAGCCAGTAGGCGGCAAACGGCAGCTTGTTGTAGTCGTGCGGGTATCGCTGACCAAAGAAGCGCAGGTAATGCTCGTTGACGAAGTAGAAGTACCAGAAACCGTGGACGTTGCCGACGGTGGGGTGGTTGCCGATGGGGTGCCCCTGGTCGGGATTGGCCAGTCCGCAAAGGATGTGCCAGGGCGCGGCGATGGCGAGGAAAAGCAGCGGGCCGGTTACGGGCTTCAAAAGCCGCCAGCGGCGCCACAAGCCGGTCAGGAGCAGGTAGGGAATGGCCGCGCCGACAAAGAATGTGGGGGCGATCAGTCCCTTGGTGAGCAGGGCAAGCGCCAGGGCCGCCCACATCCAGTAAAAGCGCACAGACCGGCCCGGCTCGAAGCCGGTGAGCAGGCCGTAAAGGGCGATGAGCAGGAAGAGGCTTAGTTGCGCCTCGGGAATGATGAAGCGGGTAAACAGAAACGGACCGACCGAGGTGAGCACGCCCAGGCCGGCATAGAGTCCGGCGCGAGGGCCCCAGGCGCGGCGCGCCCACAGCCACGCCAGCCAGGCCAAGCCCAGCATGGCGAGAGCATTGGGCAAGTGGGAGGCAAAGACATTTTCGCCGAAGACCTTATAGAGTGCGCCGGAGAGCCAGTAGGGCAGCGGTGGCTTTTCGATGTAGCGGATGCCGTTGACCCTGGCCGATATCCAGTCGCTGTGCTCGGCGAAGTACTGCGCGGCCTGGGCATGGGAGGCGTCAACGTCGTCCAGCAGCGGCGGCGTAAACAGAGAGGCGAATTGTACGGCGGCAAAGATCGCCGCGAAAAGTAGCCAGGTAGCCAGCGCGGAGGGCGCTATGCGTGGGCGAGAAAGAGAGTTCGTCTGGTCTGTCATTGGTAAGTGAACGATCAAAGCAAGGATAACAGTTAAACACGCTGGGCGGAATGCGGAGATCCTTTGACCATTACTGGAGATTAAGCCGGGAACTGCGTGCAGCCTCGCATCGTATCCTTGAATGCATGAAGGAATGTCGGAAGCGTTTGCGCGCTTTTTTCCGGTGGAGCGCGGTTATTGTTGGGGTTTGGCTTGTCCTCTGTGTTGCTATCGGCATTGTAGCGGAGGAGTGGGCGCTGCATCCGTGGCGGCGCGCGTTGGGACCGGAGGCGGAGGCGCGCGCGCAAGCAGTTGCACAGCGCAATCATGCGGTGCTCATCGAAGTTTCCATTACTGCCGCCGATGGCGTCACACTGCGCGGTTGGAGCATCAGGCCCGTTGCCGGCAACGGCGATGCGGTGATCCTGTTGCATGGGCACGCAGACAATCGGCTGGGCATGTTGAGGTACGCGGACCTGCTGCTCAGACACGGGTATGCGGTTCTGTTGCCGGATGCGCGGGCGCATGGGAAGAGCGGCGGCGAGCTGGCGACTTATGGGCTGAAGGAAACCGGGGATGTGAGGCGCTGGTTTGATTGGGTTGAGAGGACGGAATCTCCGCGCTGCATCGACGGGCTGGGTAACTCGATGGGCGCCGGGCTATTGCTTGAATCTTTGCGGACAATGCAGGGATTTTGCGCGGTAGTAGCGGAGTCTCCGTTTGCTGACTTCAGAGAAGCGTCCTATGACCGGCTGGGAGAGTGGGCCGGCACGGGACCGTGGATAGGACGCACGCTAATGCGCCCCGCCGTGGAGGTTGGCTTGCTGGACGCGCGCTGGATTCATGGAATTGATTTGGAGCAAGTCTCGCCGGAGAACGCTGTGGTTGGCAGCCGCGTTCCTATCCTGCTGATTCATGGCAAGGCAGACACCAAACTTCCCGTGTATAACTCGGAAAGGATTCAGGCACATAACTCCGCTATAGTTTTGTGGGAGCCTGCGAATGCGGGGCACTGCGGCGCGATCGGCACAGAGCCGGAAGAGTATGAACGCCGAGTGATTGGCTGGTTTGCCAGCCACGATGCGTCAAGACCGGATGCGGGACAGACCTAGGGAACCTCTGCACAGGTGC
>PLOI01000139.1 GCA_003142015.1 Acidobacteriaceae bacterium
CTAGCCGCAAAAAACTTGAGACGCGGCGAGGGTGGGGCACCCGGCGTACTGTCAGCTCTTTGCCTGAAAGAGCCTTGTCTTGAGCAGCGCCTCGGCATCCTTCGCGTCGATCCAGCGCTCCGGCTGCTTTTGGGAAAAGTGGTAAACCTTGCGCGAATGTTCGCCCGTTACGAGATAGGACCCCGAGCCCTTGAAGACGACCGGCGCAAGGCTCTGGCTGAGCCCTGCCGGCGCTGGAGTGGGTGGAACGGAGACGGTCCGCTGTTGACGGATCTGTTCGCGTTTCTGGCCGCAGCAGCTCATATCGTTGCTCTCCTAAATTCATTCCTCTCGGGAATTCATTCCTCCCTGGGCGGGAGTTGTTGAAGGTCGATTGGATGATCCTTGGGTCTCTCCAGCAGGCAAGCCGCCCCTGAAAGAGCCAGCCAGAACAGCGGCCATTCGCTCCATTTGTTGGTGAGCAGGAAGGCGGCCGGAGCCGCGACCCACAGGCTCAGGCAATAGAAGCAGTCCATCAGTTTCCCGAAGAAGCGGTTGCCGAGAGCCTGGCGCAGGGTGGCGATGATGTCTCCCGGTCCGTCCTCCATGGCCAGCAGATGGGTGAGGCGCCAGGTTGCCAGCACCGCCAGGGTAAACAGGAACCACCGATCCAGGTCCATCGACAGACTCCTCGAGAGGTAAGTTGAAGCGATCCACGGCAGGTTTGCCATGGACCGCTTCGGGTTGAGAGTTAGGCGGAATCAGGCGTTGACAATCGCAATTGCGAAGGACGGGATAGTCCAGACGTAAGTGGGATTGTAATTCCAATCGTCCAGTGGACCCGCGTCGCTGCCGGCGGGGTTGAAGGCTCGGCTGGCNNGTATGTGGCGACATTGGAGACGGTGTTGTCGCCGGCGTCCTCATACCAGTGCTGCACGGTGGCCAACTGCGCGGCAAGCTGCGCCGCGGTTGTCGCCACCGGGTAGAGCGTGGCCCCGCCATCGCATCCTCCGCTGCCCGCCTGCACGGACTGAAGGTGATTGGCGACGACAGAGTAAGTGACCTGGACGAAAACGTCTTGCGGCGTCGCTCCGCGGTCAATCACTACGCAATCGTCGGTGGGCACGGGTTGCGCTCCGGAGAAGTCGGAGTTGAAGCTCCAGATGGCGCTGTAGCTCACCACAGGAACAGAGTTATCCACGACGAACCCGATCGGCGCAGAGGTAGCCAGCAGGGTCTTGCTGCTGTTGGCCACTTCAAGCTGGATCGTATAGAGGCCATCAGCGTTGTAGGCCGAGTGAATGGTGTCCCATTCGAGAACCATCGAGTTTGGGAACCATCCGTCGGCCGGATTGATGACCGGATACCATCCGTTCGAGTCGGCAACGGGCCACTGTTCCTGGAGGGTTCCTCCCACCTCGCGATAAAGCGGCCACGTAAGCCCCGTAAAAGGCGCGAGCGCCGAGGGGGTGATGCTTCCGGGAGCCGTGTAAGTGTAGCGCAACCGGTAGTAGGCGGCTTTGCTCACGTTTGCGCACCCGTAAAGCTGAAGCGTCCCGGTATAAGGTGCGGTCGAGGGTGGCACACCGGCTTCGGCCAGGGTACCACCGGGATGAGGCGGGTTGGGACGGGTCGCAAAGCCGGTCGTCGCGTTGATGTACGGCGCGAGCGGCAAGGCAGGATTCACCAGCGGCATCAAGCCCACATACTCGAGTGAAGGCACGTTGCCGCAGATCACGTTCGGCGTGTTGCAGTTGGTGGTGGAAGTGGCAATGGGCGAGGCGATCAGCGTCACGTTGGAAACGTTGCCGGACCATGGCACGTCGAAGAGCCCGCCAGAGTAGATCACCTCCTGCGTTCCGTTTCCGTTCACGTCCTGTGTCACGCGGAAGGAGATATCGGGCGTCTCCAAAATCGGCACCCACTCCGGAACGATCAGGTTGTAGCAGCGCAGGAAGGGGCCGTAATATTGGCTCAGGTTGAGGCTTTCGAGCTGCTTCGCGTTCAGGCCGAGGTTGTTGGCCAGAGTGCTCCGGACGGCGGTCAGGTGCTGCTTCGCGCTGGCTCCGGCGGCGGGCTTTCTGAACTCCTTGGGCAATGCCGGCGCCAGGCCGGCGGGGAAGGCCGGACGCGCCAGAAGTGCCTGCTGGGCCGGATTGGCCGCGCCAAAGGCCTTACCGGCTCCTACCGTGACCAGTTGCCGGGCAACCTGCGCGCCCAGCAATTGCTCGGCCTTCTGGTAGAGCGGAGAATTGGGCGTCAGAGAGACCGTGGATTGCGCCTCGGGTCCGGGGTCAGGACCGACGGGATGACCCTGAAGATACGCGACGATGCTGGCGACGGTGGGCTTGGTGAAGAGCTGGAGGTAGCAGATGCGCTCGATGCGGAAGCGCAGAATCCACTCGATGATGAAGCGCGGCACCCAGATGCAGAAGTTGCCGCAGGCGTCGGTCGTGGTCTGTGCAACCTCCTCCGTATGGCAGAGGAAAGGGAAGAACCAGACCCACGGCAGCTCTATGGGGAAGTAGCCGAGGAGGGAACAGATGGTTTCCTCCGCGTAGACGGTTGCGAAGGGGACAGGATTAAGATTGCCGGTGGCGGGGTCCAGCTTGACGACCCGACCGCAGACGCGGGTGAACAACAGCAGATTGGGGTCAATTTGCCAGCGGAATTCGGTGGAAATCTCGGCGATGGAATGGCCTTTCAGCTTCGATGCATCGATTCCGGTGAGGGAGCTGAGGACAGTTGCCTGCGACTCCGTAAGGGGCGCCTTATCGGGTGCCAGTGGTGTGCGAGAGTTCTTTTGCGGGCTCATAGAGAGTTCTCCTTCAGATTTGAATTTGAAGTGAATGATTCTCGTATTCGAGAGGGGAATCCCGGATGCCTCGTCCCAGGGCGGGAGCGCTGACACCGCCGCAAGTGTAGCAGACCCATGAAGGCGAAAGTCAACCTTAATTTGCGCAATTCGTGAAGGACTGCGTGGATTTTTACATGCGTCAATCCAAGGATTGGAACCAAGCCGCCACGCGCTGCGTATGAATGAACGGATGCTGAAGGCATGGTCCTGGCGGGCGGGTCGCGTTCGGAGGCGGACGCCAGCCGGGGCTGGGTGCGGAAACCGAGAGGCTGGCAACAGATCGCGGACAACGGGCAACTGAGAAAAACACGAGGTACACGATGAAACATCTTCTTCTGGCAGCGGCAGCTTTGGCGTTGGCGACGGTTCCGGCGCTGGCTTCGGAGGCTACCTTTGAGCGCACACTATCAGTGAATGGGCGCGTAGAGCTATCGGTTGCGACCGGCTCGGGCAACATTCACCTGACCCGCGGCGCGGGCAATCAGGTGCATATCTTCGGCAAGGTGAAATCAAGTTGGGGCGCAAGCGACGAGCAGGTGCGCGAGATCGCGGCTCATCCGCCCATTGAGCAGACGGGCAACATTGTGCGCATCGGCGCTCGCCATGAGAACCTGCGCAACATCAGCATCGACTATGAGATACAGGCGCCGGAGAATGTGTTTCTCGACGCCGCCTCCGGCTCGGGCGACATCACCGTGGACGGCGTGGGCGAGAACGCGAAGATCTCGACTGGTTCGGGCAACATTCACGCTACCGGCCTGCATAACGGGTTCACAGCGAACACCGGCTCCGGCAACATCTACGCCGAGCAAGCGGGCGTGGGCGATGTGAAGGCGCAAACCGGCTCGGGCAGCGTCGAACTGCGCAATCTGCACGGTGGCCTGCGCGCCGGCACGGGTTCGGGAGACATTAAAGTGGGCGGAACGCCGTCCTCGGACTGGAAGCTGGAGACCGGCTCAGGCAGCGTCGAACTCTGGCCGGGCAGCGCCGGGATTACGCTGGACGCCTCGACCGGCTCGGGCAGCGTCCACTCCGACCGGGATGTGGTGACGCACGGCGAATCGAACCGCCACCACGTCAGCGGCACCCTCAACGGCGGCGGACCCACGGTGCGAATCGAGACCGGCTCGGGAAGCATTCGCATCCATTAGGGCATTTTCTCAAATGGTGGAAAGTCTACCCGTGCCCCATCCTTGCGCTTTTCTTCTGGCGCAAGGGTGGGAAACCATCAAGCCCGCTCTACAGAAATTGTGAGATTGCTCTAAGCTGTTTGCGGCCTGAACCGGCGCATCGGTTCCCGGCGCGCACGTTTCTTCCTCCGGCGAGGCCTTGAACGCTCCTGCGTGGGTCTCGCCATTTTTTGCCTTCGATGTCTTTGCCTTACGGAATGAAATAGTACGGATCAGGATACTTTACGAAGAACTCCGCCTGGGGTTTTCCCATGTCATCGCTCCACTGGTCGCCGACGTTGAGCACAATCTTGTAACCCTCTGCGACAACCGCTGCCCGCGCACGAGCCTTGAACTCCTCCACCGCCCCGGAACTCTGCGCGGCCGAGCGGAGAAACAACTGCTGCCAGTTTTCAAAGCCCTGCGCGCGCAGGTTCTGCTCGGTAGCCTTGCGCTCGGTCTCGGGTCTCCCGGTGATAAAGAAGACGCTCACGCCCAGCCGCTGGGCCTCCTTATAAATCCGCAGAGTTCCCGGAATGGCTGGAGCCTTGGCCGATTCGACCCATGAGTTGAAGACTGCGCTGTCGTACGCGAATCCGGCCTTCTCCATCTCCTCGTAGTTGGAGAGCGTGGTCTCGTCGATGTCCAGCACCAGCGCCAGTTTTTCCTGGGAACTGTGATTTGCCGCGCGGGTGCGCAAAAACGCGATGGCCCGATCCGCCTGATGGTCCAGGTCTTTGGCGTAGCACCCGCATTTGCAGGTGCAGTCGTGGTATTGCTTGAGTTCGGCCTTCAGCGCGTCGAGGTTGGGGATGCGCTCGGCGGGCGCGTACGTGCTCACCCTGCTGGCCGCCTGCGCTGCCGGCTTTTGTGCAACAAGATAAATCGGGGCAAAACATAGCCCCATCGCCGCCGCTAAAATTACTAATAGCTTTTTCACCAAAACGCTCCTTTTCCAAAGCGCGGTTGCCGTGCCGGCCGCAGCACCATCATCGCACCCGCCCCACCGGGTAGTGAAAGACGATTCCGTTCCCGTTACACTGGAATCATGCTTCATATTCTTCGCCCGCTTCCCATCGCTTCGTTGAAACTACTGGTTTTCGATCTGGACGGTACTCTGATCGATTCCGCGCAGGACTTGTGCAACAGCGTCAATGCAACTCTGTCTCGATTTGGGCGCGAGCCGCTGCCCGATGAAACCGTCGCCAGCTTCATCGGCAACGGGGCCATGGTGTTGGTGCGCCGGGCCTTTGCCGCAGGCGGCGCGGCTGTGGATGAGGAACTGCTCGCCCAGGCCTACGCTTTCTTTCTCGACTACTATCGCGAGCACAAGCTGGATTTCACCTACGCCTACGAGGGAGTTCTTGAGGCGCTGGCCGCGCTCAAGCAGTTGCATGAACTGCCCGCCGGGCAAGACGCAAATAAGGGCATGGCGATGGCCGTGCTGACCAACAAGCCGGTTCGCCCCGCGCGGGACATCTGCGCTGCCCTGGGCCTTGCGCCTTATTTTCTGAACATCTACGGCGGCAACAGTTTCCCCACCAAGAAGCCCAATCCGGAGGGGTTGCTGGCGCTGATGAGCGAGGCCGGCGCAAAGCCCGAAGAAACGGTGATGATCGGCGACAGCCAGGTGGACGTGGAGACGGCGCGGAATGCCGGAGCCTGGTCGGTGGGCTGCACCTTCGGCCTTGCGCCCGGAAGCCTGGCCGCCAACCCGCCCGATGTGATCGTGGATTCGCCGGCGGATTGGACAGCGGCGCTCAGTGCTGCGAAGACCAATCCTCGATAGTAACTCGCCAGGCTGCGGCAACTAAGGAATCTCTGCACAAGTACAGATCGTGTCAGGGCACGACTTCAAAGCCTGCCCTGAGCAAAGCCGAAGGGTGCCGCAAATGCGGCAATGTGTCAGGGTACGACTTTAGTCGTGCCGCAAATGCAACAAAGTGAAAGCGGGCTTTAGCCCTTGAGGGAACCTTCGCTGTGCCAGTATGACTTGTGCGGAGATTACCGAACAGTCGCATAGACCGCCGGCTGCCCGGAGGATTCAAACGCGGGCCTCTCTTGCGCTTTGCTATACTCAACGGTGGCGGGTATCTTCCGCATTCAGAGGCTCTTTTAGGAAACCTCTGAATAAGTCGAAGTTTTGAAAGGGCACGGCTTTAGCCGTGCCGCAAAGGTAGCAAAATCAACGCGGGCTTTAGCCCCTGAGGGAATGTTTGCTAGACAATAAGACTTGCGCAAAGATTCCTTAGAAGCGAGTCCGAGGAACCAATAAATGGCTGTGGAACTCAGCATCGTCATGCCCTGCCTGAACGAGGCGGAGACTCTCGCAATCTGCATCCGAAAAGCTCAGAGTTATCTTGATCGCTCGGGAGTTAGCGGCGAAATCGTTATTGGCGATAACGGCTCAACCGACGGCTCACAGCAAATTGCGGCCAGCCTTGGCGCGCGCGTAATTCCTGTCCCGATTCGCGGTTACGGTGCGGCGCTCTACGGGGCGATTTCCGCCGCACAGGGCCGCTATTGCATCATGGGCGATTCCGACGACAGTTATAACTTCGAGAACCTCGACGCATTCGTCGATAAGTTGCGCCAAGGGTATGACCTGGTGATGGGAAACCGCTTCCAGGGCGGTATTCTCCCAGGCGCGATGCCCTGGAAAAATCGCTACATCGGAAATCCCATTCTCTCCACTATCGGAAAAATTCTCTTTCGCGCGGAAGTGGGGGACTTCCATTGCGGTCTCCGCGGCTTCTCCAAAAGCGCTTTTCAGCAGATGGATTTGCGAACCACCGGGATGGAATTCGCTTCGGAGATGGTGATCAAGGCCAGGCTCATGGGGTTGAAGATGACCGAGGTGCCCACAACCCTCAGCCCCGATGGCCGCACGCGTCCTCCGCACCTGCTTCCTTATCGCGATGGTTGGCGGCATCTGCGTTTCATGCTTTTGTTCAGCCCTAACTGGCTCTTTTTGTATCCGGGCATGGTTGCCATGCTCGCCGGACTGGCGGTGGGCGGCCTGCTTCTTGGCCGGTCGATTCACATCAACAGTATTCGGCTGGGGTTGGACACTCTGGTCTATTGCAGCACATTCGTAGTTGTGGGATTCCAGGCTATTCTTTTCTCGCTGCTCTCGCGCATGTATGCCATCCAGGAGGGCTTATACCCAAAAACTGCCAGAGATCGCAAGTACGGACAGCTTATAACTCTCGAACGCGGGCTGGTTATCGGAGCGGCAATCCTGCTGGCCGGCTTGATTGCGGCCCTGTACGCCGTATGGGAATGGAAGCAGCACGCATTCGGCTTGCTGGAAACCGAACGGATCGCAAGAATCGTCATTCCATCTTCCGTGGCGCTTTCACTGGGCATCGAAATTATCCTTTTCAGTTTTCTGCTCAGCACTTTTGGCTTGAAGGTGCGCCCCTACGCCGCAATGGTTGAAAAAATTGAACGGGCCCACGCCAATGACGCCGGGAACGCGGAAGAGATTGAACTCATTCCATAGCGGCAGCGGCAGGCTTTAGTCATTCGCATCAATTGCCTTGCCGTGATCTCGTTAACGCAAGCTGTTTCGTAACCTGGTTTTTGAAAAGGCACGGCTTTAGCTTAAGTCGATGTTTTGAAAGGGCACGGCTTTAGCCGTGCCGCTAAGGAGCAAATAACATCGCGGGCTTTAGCCCCTGAGGGAATGTCACCAAAGGTATTAATCCGGTTATGAAACAGCTTCAGCAGTTACTACGTGTAACTAAGAGGATGCTAAATGTACTTTGTCGTAGGTTCAGGTCCGGCGGGAATTTCATGCGCACAGGCGCTTATCGCCGCCGGTAAGGAAGTTACGATTCTGGACTCCGGCCTGCAACTCGAGGCCGAGCGGAGCCATGCAGTTAGCAGCCTCGCGGCCAGCGACGTCTCGCGTTGGACTTCCTCGGCAACGGCTTTCCTGCGGGAAGGAATCAGTTCTGACGCATCCGGAATTCCTAATAAGTTGGCCTACGGATCGGATTTCCCTTACCGGAAGGTCGCGGGAGCAATTCCAATCCAATGCGAAGGGTGCAAGACAAAACCCTCGTACGCGCGCGGCGGACTTAGTACAGTCTGGGGAGCCGCGGTCATGCCCCATCGGCAACAGGACATTGAAGACTGGCCGATTTCCATCGCCGATCTAGCGCCCGGTTATCGTGCGGTGCTCGAATGGATGCCGCTCTCGGCGCGCAACGACGATCTTGCCAAACTATTTCCACTCTACATCGGCGAATGTGCATCCCTGCCCACCAGCAGGCAAGCCGCTGGAGTGCTTGCCGACTTTGAGCGGAATCGGGCCAGGCTCAATGCCAGCGGAGTTTATTGGGGCTCGTCCAGGTTAGCGGTCAACGCGGATGGCCGCGATGGTAAACCCGCTTGTGTGCGATGCGGGCTTTGCATGTATGGCTGCCCGCATGGCCTGATCTATTCGAGCGATCAAACGCTTGCCGCTCTCGTCGCTGCGGGACGGGTTCAGTACAAATCTGGCGTCACCGTGCAATCCGTTGAGGAGACAAGTACAGGCGTCCGGATCCGCGCCGTAGACCTGGCTGGAAACCCTCAGGAGTTTTACGGCGAGCGCGTTTTTCTGGGCGCCGGCGTACTGAATACGACCACAATTCTCCTGCGCTCTTTGGGAATGTATGACACGCCCGTTCAGCTTCGCGATTCGCAGTACTACTTGCTTCCGCTGCTCAGGCTGCGCGGCACGGCCGATGTTATGCGCGAGCCGCTGCACACGCTGGCGCAAATCTTTGTTGAGATTTTTGACAGCTCGATAAGTCCTTACTCGATACATCTGCAGACCTATACCTACAATGAGCTGTTTCGCGCCCCTGTGCTGGCCGCGCTCGGACCGTTCAGAAAGATATTTCCCCTTGAGGCATTTCTTGGCAGGCTGCTCCTTTTTCAGGGTTATCTCCACTCCTCGCATTCTGGCTCCATTATTGCAACGCTCACGCACAGTCAAAATGGAGACAGGTTGATGCTTCGAGCTTTGCCAAATCAAGAGGCAAAGAAGCGTGTGCGCAAGCTGTTACTTAAACTCACCAGGATGGCAGCCCATACCGGAGTTATACCGCTGATTCCCAAGCTCCAGATGGAATTGCCGGGCAGCGGCTATCACTCGGGAGGCAGCTTTCCCATGAGCGCGGAACCACAGGCGGGGGAAACCGATATTCTGGGCCGTCCTTATGGACTGCGGCGAGTACATGCGATTGATTCCACAATACTGCCTTCTATTCCCGCGACGACTATAACCTATACCGTCATGGCAAATGCCTATCGCATAGGAAGCCTCGTCGGAACGGCGATGGACGGGAGCGCTCAATGACGAGCAGGACTCCAGGCGTGTGTGCCGTAACTGGTGCATCCGGTTATGTCGGCTCGATCATCATGCGGGAGTTACAGCAGCATATGCCCGTTGTGGCAATGGCGCGTCATCCGCAATCGGAAGCCGATATCTTATGGTCTCTCGAATCGGACCAAGGCATCGCCAAAGCTCTGCGGGCAAGAAATGTGAAAACCCTCGTCCATGCAGCCTGGGATATGCGCGCCAACAGCCTTAAGGAAATGGAGAAGACGTGCGTCCAAGGCTCAGCTGCGCTCTTCGACGCGGCTGTCAGCGCGGGAGTTGAGCGCATCGTCTTTGTCTCGAGCATCAGCGCTTTTGAGGGCTGCCGTTCCGCATACGGGAAAACCAAACTCATGGTTGAGAAACGGCTCCAGGGAAGCGCCAATACTATCTTTCGTTTCGGTCTGGTCTTTGGCGACAGGCCGGGCGGCGTCTTCGGCGGCATTCGGCGGCAAGTGCAAAATAGCCGCATACTGCCGATGATCGGGAGCGGGCTCTCCCCGCAATATCTGCTGCACGAAAAAACACTGGCGGAATCTATCCTGCGCGCCGTTAACGGTGAATTTGATAGTGTGCGCGCCGCGCCGATTACCCTGGCGCACCCGGAGCCATGGCGGTTTCGCGATCTTGTAAAGAGCATCGCCGCCTCTGAAGGACGCCGGGTTGCTTTGATGCCGGTTCCGTGGCAGTTGCTTTTCGCCGGAATTCGCGCGGGCGAGGCGCTCGGCTTGAACCTTCCGTTCAGAAGCGATAGCGTCATCAGCTTTCTTTATTATGATCGCCACCCGGATTTCAGCCTGATGCGCGCATTCGGGATCGAACCATTGCCGTATAAGCCAAGCTGAGCTAATCGCTGGTATCCGAGGAGTTGTTTCAATGAGAACGACGCACGTGAAACTGCAGACTGAAGGCCTGCGTCCCACGCGGGACCGCCTATTTTACCTTATTTACCTTCTAGCTCTCGCCGCATCTGTTTCCCTCTGGTTCTTAGCTATCCGGTCCCCGCTATGGGTGGATGAAACTTATTCGTATTGGCAAATCAGCGCGGGTTTCTCGGGAATATTGGCGCGGCAGATTATTTCTTTTCCCGCTTACTCGTATATTCTTTGGTTTTCGACCAAATTCATCGGTACAAGCGAAATTGCCCTCAGGATTCCATCGATTCTCGCCGTGCTCGGCGCGGCTTATCTGCTGTATCTCGCCGCGCGTGAGCTCTTCGAGAGCGATATCGCATTTATTGCGGCCATCGTTTTTTGCATTCATCGCATCGTTGTTTTCGAGGCCATTGATGCCAGGCCCTACGCGTTTGCAATACTGGCTGTGAATGCGGCCATTCTTGTTATGCTTCGCCTGAGGCGCACCGATTCCAATTGGCTGGCAGCATTGTTTGGCTTTTTGGCGGCATGTATCATCTGGTTTCATTTCACCTTTGCCACCATTCTTCCGGCCCTGATTCTTTGTTTCTTCATTACGAAATTTCGCGACCGCAAGACCATGTGGCGGCAATTCGGAATTGCGGCTGCCGCGTTTGCGCTGGCGCTTCTACCGGCGATTCCGAGATTTCTCTACGTCTTGCGCGCCTCAGGAACCCTGGTTTACGAACAGCCTCCAACTCTGATGAATCTCGCCGGCACATTCGCGCCAGGGTGGCCCTGGGTAGCTCTGGGAGTTATAGCGCTGGTTATCCTTGCAGTCACTGCGCTGGTTGCGGCAGTTAGAACGCGATCCGTTTCCCGGATTCATGTTCAAGGCCAACCAATCCTCCTCTGCCTGTGCCTTGCGCTTATCCCGATTCTGATCCTCTACGGCGTTAGCGTGGGAACGTCAATCCATACTTTTGATTTCCGCCACTGTCTGGATGCAGTTCCGGGAATTGCGCTCTGCTGGGCCATGCTGCTCGCTTCCTGCGCCCGCGCATTCTCCGATTGCTTTTCAGCGTAGTTCTCGTGGCAGTTGTTTCTTATAGCTTCTATAACGCTTCATATTCTCGCCAGCACAAGTATTCGTGGAAACATGCGTTGGAAGTTACGGAGAANNCCACAATGCCGGTCGGCTCGGCAAAAGACAGCAATCTTTTTACGCCGCTTTCTTACTATCGGCTCAGCGCGCCGGTGGTGCCCCTGCCCAAAGCGCTCAACGGCGAGACCGTTCGAGTAAGTTCACAGTTTCTGAAAGAGGCGGCCAGCAAGCATGAGCGCTTCCTGGCCTTTGCCTGCCTGGGGTCCTATCCAACTATCGAGTGGCTCGCTCAGAGCGCTGCGGCCACGCACTCCGTCCGCAGTGTGGGCGTTTTCGACGGAATCAAGATACTGGAGTTCACGCCGCGATCAATAGCCCCAGGGAATCGACCTTCAAAAGTCCGATGACACGGATTGAAGAATGCCTTGGCTTTACAGACGTCGGTTGACTATAGAAAGAATCCTTCTGCCGCTCGGTCTTCCCGGCAGACTCAATCCGAAGTCGTAAGCTGTATCCATGGACACGATTGCTGCCGTGACTCTGCGCCCCCTTCGCCCGCTGCGCATCGTGCTGCCCGGCGGCAGCGGCCAGGTGGGCCAGGCGCTTGCGCGCCATTTTACCGAGTGCGGCCATCAGGTGACCGTGCTGACCCGCGGCCCGTACACGGCGCCCTGGCTTTCCGTTCACTGGGACGGCGAAAATGCCGGCCCTTGGACCGAGTACCTGGAAGGCGCCGACGTCTGCATCAACCTGGCCGGACGCAACGTGAATTGCCGCTATGATGCCGCCCGCCGCCAAGCCATCTACGATTCACGCATTCGCGCCACAAGGCTGCTGGGCAGGGTGATTGCCGGGCTGGCCGAGCCGCCGCGCGTGTGGATGAACGCCTCGGCAGCCACAATTTACTCTCGCGCCCTCGACGACAACGGAGCCGATCTGCCGCTGGATGAAGCGACAGGCGAGCTGGGCGGGGATGAGCTAACAACCAGCACAGCGCCATCGGCAAATCGATGGCTCCAGCGCCGTGGATTCGCCGCCCGCGTGGCCAGGGACTGGGAGGCCGCGTTCTTCGCGGCCGAGACAGTGCGCACCCGCAAGGTGGTCCTGCGTAGCGCTGTCGTCCTCGGTCCCGTGCCGGGCAGTGCCTTCGCCGTGCTATCCCATCTCGTCCGCCTCGGCCTGGGCGGCACGCAGGGCAACGGACGCCAGTTCGTCTCCTGGATTCACGAGACCGACTATGCGCGCGCCGTGGAGTTTCTGATTGCGCATGAGGAGCTTGACGGCCCGTTCAACCTTGCAGCGCCCAACCCGCTGCCCAATCGTGAATTCATGGCCGCGCTGCGCTGGGCCTGGGACGTTCCCAACGGCCTGCCCGCTCCATCGCTGGCCATCAAACTCGGCGCAATCTTCCTGCGCACTGAGCCGGAGCTGGTGCTGCAAAGTTGCCGCGCCGTTCCCGGACGCTTGCTCGATGCCGGATTTGATTTCCAGTTTCCCCAGTGGCCCGAAGCCGCCGAAGACCTCGTGCGGCAATGGAAAAACAGGGAATAGGGAACAGGGAATAGGGAACAGGGAACAGGGAATAGGAAGCTGCCAGCTGAACTGACCAGGCTGGGTGCCCCATCCATTCCGCGTTTTTTGCGGAATGGGTGGGAAAGCACAAACCTAAACAGGCAACTGATCCCTGACCCCTGTTCCCTATTCCACGTCTTTTCACTTCTCCGGCGTAATGTCGGTTACCGGCAAATCAATATGTCCGAGCAGAATCTCAAACCGCCGCTGTTCTTCTTTCTTGTACGTCTCCTGGTCCGGCCATAACTCCTTGATGAAGGCCTCTTCGTCGGGGTTGGCGGTGGT
>PLOI01000125.1 GCA_003142015.1 Acidobacteriaceae bacterium
CCATTTATCTGGGCACGCCGCCCACTGGAAGCACCCCCGGCGCGTTCAGCCCCGTGCTCGATTACACGACCGATCCCGGCGCGACGACGCCTCTCGCTTCCGGTGCGGTTGCGATCGCGGATGTGGTCAGGGACGGGCTGAGCATGGCCGTGGAGCCGCCGTACGCGCCGGCGTCCTTTCTTGTGGACCTGCTCGACAGCGCGCAGTTGTTGATCGGAACCTGCCGTGTATGGCGCGGGCCGGCCAACGGTGTGGGCTGGAGCGCGGCCAACGCCGTCAGTGACATTCTCGACGGCATGACCGGAGAAAATGATTGCGCAGGCAACGCAATGATTCGCACGATGGCGACCATGGCGCTGCCTGTCTCGACTGTGCTGCCCGCAGGCGGCGAAGTGGTTTATGTGGGCATGTACGGCTCGGCGAATGGAAACAGGGCGCTGCCCGGCCATGTCCTGAGCATGACCTATAACGCCGCCACCAGCGTCTGGTCCACGCCGGTGGACCTGACCGTGCTTAGCACGGTCACCAACGATACCCATCCGATGAACTACTACGGGATGGACATATCGAGCATCTTCATCGACTCGCACGACCCCACCGGGCAGACTGTGTACGTCACCGTCGCGGGGTTTCCGACCCCATTGGAAAACGTGCAGACGGTCTACGGCTCGACCAACGGCGGGGCAAGCTGGGCAGCTTTGACGGTCAACTTGCCCGCGGCTCCGGCCAACAGCATAGTAGTTGACCCGCAGAGCGCCAGCACGGTCTACGTAGCCACCGATGCCGGAGTATATTCGACGTTACAGATTGGCTCGTGCACGACGGTCACTTCCGGCTGCTGGGCGCCACTTGGAAGCGGTTTGCCGAACGCGCCGGTGGTTGAACTCAGCGCCGCGCCCGCATCCTCCAATGTGCATAATCTCGTCGCCGCCACTTACGGCCGCGGCATCTGGATGACTCCGCTGCTGGGAGCGGGCGGAACTGGCTCAGGTCCGGCGACCGACACCCTCTCGGCCACCGCGCTCACCTTTACCAGCACAGACTCGGGGCAGCTTTCGACCGCGCAGACCGTGACGCTGACCAACAGCGGCGGCGTGCCCCTGACTTCCATCGCCGTCTCGGTAAGCGGAGAATTTCAGCAGACGAACTTCTGCACCGCCAATCTCGCGGCAAACTCCAGTTGCACCATCAGCGTGCAATTCGCTCCCACCTCGACAGGACTCCAGAACGGCACGCTGTCCATCTCCGACATTACGCGCGCGCAGCCGCAAACGGTGGCTCTCAGCGGCACGGGCCTCGCCCCGCCGGCGCTCGGCGTCAACCC
This sequence comes from Acidobacteriaceae bacterium, assembly GCA_003142015.1. Lineage (GTDB taxonomy): Bacteria > Acidobacteriota > Terriglobia > Terriglobales > Acidobacteriaceae > Telmatobacter. The sequence continues at coordinate 1,325 of PLOI01000125.1, forward strand.
AGCGAGCCTGACCTTTGCGGGGCAGACGGTGGGTCAGCAGAGTCCGGCGCAGACGCTCACCATAAGCAACACCGGCGGAGCGCCGCTGGCTAATGTGGGCTTCCAGATTACCGGGACTTCGGCGAGCAGTTTTTCGTATGAAGCCTCGACCTGCAGCGCAACACTGAGCAATGTGAGCGGCCAGAACAGTTGCACGGTGCAGGTCGTCTTCACTCCGGCCGCGGCGGGCGGCGCCACGGCCTCGCTGGCAGTCTCTTCGTCAACCGCGGGCGTTGCGGCGGTCACCGTGCCGCTCAGCGGCACAGTGCAAACCCCGGCGGGACTCAACGTGAGCCCGGCGCAGCTTCTTTTTCCCATCGTCGTGCCGGGCCAGTCCAGCCTGTCTCAGGCGGTGAACCTCACCAACACCGGCGGCTCGGCGGCCAGCTCGCTCACCGTCACGGCTACGCCTCCCTTCAGTCTTGTCCAGAACACCTGTGGCTCCAGCCTGGCATCCGGGGCAAGCTGCTCCACCGGGGTAATCTTTTCGCCCTCGCTCAACGGGCCATATACGGGCACACTCACCATCGCATCCCCATCGCTAACGGCCTCGGCCAGCGTGCCGCTCAGCGGAACGGGTGGAACGCCGGGTTCTGTTCAGGCGCTGCCCAGCATCGTCAACTTTACGAATCAATCGGGAAGCTCTGAAATCGGGGTGGGCCTGATGAGCGCTCCCGTCACCGTGACCATCACCAATCCCGATAACGTGAACAGCCTGGGCAGTTTCGCTCTGGCGGTCACGGCGGGATTCCGGCTGGTGAGCACAACCTGCTCCTCCACGCTTGGCGCCGGGGCCAGTTGCGCGGCGGTGGTCGAATTCGCGCCCACCACTCCCGGGCCGCAGAACGGAAGTCTGGTCGTGAGCAGCAGCGCGTTGCCGACGGGCGCATTTGTGCCTCTGTCGGGCACGGGCTTCGACTTCTCGATGACGCCCTCGGGCTCGTCCAGCCAGACCATCGCCAACGGCCAAACCGCCGACTACAAATTGGTGATTACTCCGCTTCTGGGCTCGCAGGGCGTCTTCACATTCCAGTGCGGTTCGCTGCCTCCGTATTCGTCTTGCACCTTCAACCCCGCCAGCGAAGGCATTCCCGCCAACGTGAGCGGCAACGAAGTGGTGGAGATTGCTACCGGGCTAACCGAGACTACGGCCAGCTCCTCGCGCCCGCCCGCGTGGCCGGTTGTTCCATTGACCTGCGGGTTGATACTCGCGCCGTTTGCCCTGGCGCGCCGACGCAAATTTTTGTTGCTGGCTGCGCTGCTGGCAATCCTGGCGAGCGGCGTCACCAGTTGCACCTCATCAGGCGTCATCTCGGGCGGAACGGCTCCCGGCTCCGGTCCCGGCATTACCTCGCCAGGAACTTTTCCGGTTGTTGTCACCGCGACCTCCAACGGCGTGCAGCACCAGGTAACCCTGACGCTCATCGTGGACTGATCCCATTCGAGGGCGGGCACGAGGGCCGGAGCCAAGCCCATAAACGCTATACTTTATCTTCGAGCCTTCATCGTGAACGCGCGCACCCGGCCGTTCAAAGGGATGCGAATGGGGAAGAGCAGCGAATGACAGCCAAAGTAACCGTTAGAGATGTGGAGCAAGTGGCAGAGTTGGCCCACCTCGAACTCGGGCCGGAGGAGACTCCGGCCATGCTGCGCGATTTGAACGCCATTCTGGATTATGTGGCCGAGTTGAACGAGCTGGATACGACCGGCGTTGCGCCGTTAGCTCAGGTGAGCGAATTGTTGCTCGAAGGGTCGGGCCAGGGCGCGCTGCGCGCCGACGCGCCCCAGCCATCGCTGGATCGCGCCGCCGTGATGCCCCAGGCTCCGGAGACCGACCAGGTCTTCTTCAAAGTCCCCAAGGTGATTGAGCGATAGTCTCCCACGCGACCGGACTCCGCTCGTGTGGCGGAGGCGTAAAGAGGGCCAGAAAGAAGCCGGAAACCAAGCCAGGAAACGAGGAAGATTCACTTGCCGAGCGAAGCTAAACCAGCCGAATCCTTTGTGGAAAAGCCGAAAACTCTGGCCGAGTTGCGCGAAGGAATTATCTCTGGCCGCACCAAGGCCGTCGATCTGGCCGCCGGCTACTATGACCGCATTGCGCGGAAAAATCCGCGTCTGAATGCCTACCTGAGCCTCACCAAAGAGCGCGCGCTTTCGCAGGCCGCCCGCGTGGATGCGCTGGCCGCCAAGGGCGAGCCTCTGGGAGTTTTAGCCGGAATCCCCGTCGGCATCAAGGACGTGCTGGTGATGAAAGGCGCTCCGGCCACGGCGGGGTCAAAAATTCTTGAAGGCTATCGCCCTCCCTACGACGCCACGGTGGTTTCCCGGCTCGAAGCGGCGGGCGCGGTGCTGCTGGGCAAGCTGAACTGCGACGAGTTCGCCATGGGTTCGTCCAACGAAAATTCAGCCTACGGGCCGGTGCGCAATCCGATAGATACGGAGCGCGTTCCGGGCGGATCGAGCGGCGGCTCGGCGGCGGCTGTCGCGGCCAACATGGCTGTTGCCACTCTGGGCTCCGACACTGGCGGCTCCATTCGCCAGCCGGCCAGCTTTTGCGGGGTGGTGGGCGTGCTGCCCACTTATGGCCGCGTCTCGCGCTACGGGCTGATCGCTTTTGCTTCGTCGCTGGACCGCGTGGGGCCGTTTGCCTCGAACGTTCGCGACGCCGCCACGATGTTGGGCGTCATTGCCGGCCACGACTCCCACGACGCCACAAGTTCTGAGGCTCCGGTGCCAGACTATGCCGCCGAGAGCGACAAGCCAGCCGCGGGGCTGCGCATCGGCATTCCGGCAGAGTACTTCGGCGAAGGGCTTGACCCTGAGGTGGGCGCGGGCATTGAGCGGGGCATTGCCGCGCTGAAGGCCGCCGGATGTACCGTGAAGCCGGTCTCGCTGCCGCACACACGCTATGCCGTTCCAACTTACTATCTGATCGCCACGGCTGAGGCCAGCGCCAACCTGGCGCGCTTTGACGGTGTGCGCTACGGCTATCGCTCGCCCGCATCGGAAAACCTGGCTGCCATGTACCGGCACTCCCGCGATGAGGGTTTTGGGGCGGAGGTCAAGCGCCGTATCCTGCTGGGAACCTATGCGCTGAGCGCCGGCTACTACGACGCCTACTATTTGAAAGCCCAACAGGTGCGGCGTTTGCTGGCCGAGGAGTTTCTGCGCGCCTTTGCCGAGGTGGACGCCATCGTGACCCCCACGGCGCCTACGCCGGCGTTCAAGCTGGGCGAGAAGACCGGCGACCCGCTGGCCATGTATCTCGCCGACATCTTCACCGTAACAGCGAGTCTCGCGGGGATCTGTGGCATCACGGTGCCCTGCGGCACGACAAGGGACGGATTGCCGGTAGGCATGCAAGTGCTCGCCCGCCACATGAACGAGAGTGCGGCCTTCCGCGTGGCGCGTGCGGTAGAGGCTGCGAAGATTTAGGAGCAAGCAAGATGAGGATCGGTAAGTGGATTGCGGTTGTCGTGATTGTCGTATTAGCGGCGCTTACGTCTTGTCGAAGGACGCCTTCTACCCACCAAAATGGTATTGCCAAGCAAGACTCAACGCCAGCGCGTCCTGAGCCAGAGCGCGCCCTAAGCAAGGATGAACAGTCATGCAAGGTGTTCGTGAAGAAGTTCTATGACTGGTATGTGTATGGCGTGATGACTGGTTTTTGCGACCATGCTACTAATGGCGAAAGCTGCATACGGACCTCCGATCTTGGGCGAGATGCAGATGCGGGTTTCAAGCAAGTATTGAGTCCGAGTCTGCAAAAGCTTATCAGTGAAGATAAAGCTGCGGAGGCGGCGGCGCCTGACGATGGAATGGACTATCTAGAGGATCATGACCATTTTATTGAAACCAACGGAGATCCAAGTTCACGTTATGAGGTGGAGAACGTCCACGTGAAAGACGGTGTATGCAACGTGGAAGTTGACGGAAAATCGAACGCGGACGTTAAGGAAGTGACGATCATGCCAGAGCTGGCGAAATACAGGGGCAGGTGGGTATTCGTGAATTTTCATTATCCCATCGGCGACGATTTCGTGAGCGGCCTGAAGGGAGATTTGAAGTCCGATAGCGATGATGGAAAGAGCCCCAATAAGTAGAATGCATCCACTGCACTGGCCTATTCAGATCGACTACGAGGAGCAAGTTGAATGAGCAAGACTGTGAGATTTTGGGTTGTGATTCTGGCGGCGTTGATGGCCGTTCCACTAATAGTTTCAGCCGCCCCGCGCAAGACGCATAGCGTGGTTCTCGGAGCCGTCAAAAAGGTGACCTACACCAAGGCCGGCGACCCGGCCGGCGCGGCTGCTACTGAGAACGAGCTGAAGGTTCGCGCGCTGCTGGTGGACGGTGTTTTGAAGGAATGGACCACCGGCGACGCCCACGACGTGACCGACCGCAGTTTTGTGGTGCGGCGCGTGCTGCGCCTCAACGACGTCTTGCCGAGCGACTCGACAAAGCCTGCCGACAAGCCCAGTGAAAAACCCGCCCCGGCGGCCAGCCATTGGGTTTGGCAGCGCGGTCCGTGGCTGCTGGTGGACCGCGCAACCGGCCACATTATTGCCCTGAAACTGCCGGATTACGACCCCGGAGTGAGCCAGGTGAGCTGGTTCCGCGACTACGGCGCCTATTGCGGAGTGACCCCCAGCGGCAAGAGCCTATACGCCGTGGTGGCTCAGGTGGCGGCGCGCAAGGCTGTGCTGGCTAAAAAATTGTCTGCTTTCAACCCGGAGAGCCGTCCCGACCCCGTCTGCGGCCCCGCGGAATGGCAGCGCGAGCCCCTGCGCATCACATTCCACCCCACCGGCAAGGAGCAGGCGAGCTTCGATATCGTTCCCGGTTCGGCGGTGCTGGTCGAGGACGCGGGCGACGAGCCGGAGACTCCGGCAGCCACGCCGGAAGCCAAGCCTAAACAGTGAATTTGGATTGGACGCCGCGAGTGTGAAGGCTTAAATGGCTTTGGAAAAGAGCTTCTGAACCGTGCTCTCCACGCTGGAGGGAACTTGTCTTTGACGCTTTCTTTCCTTGCGAATTTCTCTTTGCAACTGCCACAGCGCCCACAACAGAAAAGCCTCGGCCAGAGTGAGCGGAATCAAGAACAGGTAACGAAGATCGAATTCCGACATGGCAGGGTTTCCTTTCGCTTCTTCAGCGCCGTCAGATGGGCAGACGCCAAGCCAGACTGCGGCGGAAAGCAGGGCTATTTCCACTAGAAATCCGCGGCGGTAAGAACGGCATATTCAATCTGTAAGGGTTTTATAAGGGGCGGGGGACCTTCTCGCCTGGTCGCCGGCGAGGCCCGGCGCCAAGGTTGGCTAAACGCGGTCCGCCTTGACACGCCCCCGGCTCCGCGTATCTTATCTATCAAGGCACTCTTTTGGAATCTGGCCGGAATGGACGCGAGAGAATCGACGCGGCCTTCGGATTCGGGCTTCCAAGGGATAGCCGTGTCGAACAGGAAGCAGACGGCAGTTGGGTCACAGGTGATACACGATCGCAGGAGAGAAATTAAGTCTCCGGCGAGCGGCAACCGCGCCCTCACTCCGCGCGTTTGGGTCAGAAGCAATCAGTGGCCCGGACCAGTCTGGATCGTTCCCGGAGACAAACTTTTTCGCGGGTTTCCAGCAGATGGCTGGGTGTGCCTGTGCCCTGAAGGGCGTTGCGGTTTTGTGCGGCCCAGGGGCTGGCAAGAATGGGATTGGCGATGAGCGTGGCAACGAGTTTTGCTTTGTTGGTGTTCCTGCAGGCCGCCGGTGGCGGAGGCGGCTTTGCGATGCTTCCCATCCTGCTGATCATTCCGGTTCTGTACCTGGTGATGATCCGTCCGCAGCAGAAGCGGCAAAAGCAGTGGCAGCAGATGCTGGCCGGCATCAAAACAGGTGACCGGATTACGACAGCGGGCGGCATTCGCGGCATCATTGTTTCCATCAAGGACGATGGAATCGTAATTCGCGTGGCGCCGGACGGCGTCAAACTGGAAGTGGCCAAAAACTCCATTGCCTCAGTGACTACACAGGACTCCATTTCAGGGTCTTGATCTTCGGCTTTCAAATGCCCATGCGGGCATTCGGGTTCTCAAAAGGTTTTTAGCGTTTGAACTAGAGAAACGGGACGATGAAGAAGAATCTCAACAGTAAAATTGCCCTGATTGTTGCGGTCCTGGCGATTTGTGTCTATGGCATCTTCGGGGTGCCTTCGGGCCTCACCGGCAAGGATCTGGGCGAAGCCATGACCAAGCGCATTCACCTGGGCCTGGATCTGCGCGGCGGCGCTCACCTGATCTTGCAAGTCAAGGTGCTCGAGGCTGTCAACGCCGAAACCGACAACACCGTGGCGCTGCTCAGGGAAAATCTGAAGACGGCCAACCTGAGTTTTTCGCAGGTTTACAAACCGGATCCGGCCAAACCGACGCTCATCAAGATCGAGGGCACCGCGCCGGCCAATGTGAGCGACGCGCGCTCGCTGCTCGAGTCCAAGTACGGAAATGAGTACGACGTGGCCAGCGGCGACACCGATTCGAGCTTCACGCTGGTGATGAAGCCCATGATCGAGACGGCGCTCGAAAAGAAGACCGATCAGCAGGCCATCGAGGCCATCCGNNGGCGTGGAAAACGAAAGCCAGATCGAGTCCATTATCCAGGGCACCAACCGGCTGGAGATTCACGCCGTAGTCGGCGGTCCCTACAAGGACGAACAGGAAGCGCTGGCCAGTGTAGGCGGCAGCGTTCCGGCAGACCAGGAACTGAAGAGCTTCTCCGGCGTGGTCGAGGGCGGCTCCTCCGTGGAAAGCGTCTATGTGTTGCAGCGCGCCTCGGTAGTGGCCGGCAACGACTTCCGCTCCGCCGATCCTAGCGTCAATTCGAACACCGGCCAGAGAGAAGTTCAGTTCACGCTGACCAATGAAGCCGGCGACAAGTTCTACGACTACACCAGCAAGAATGTAGGCCGCAGCATGGCGGTGGTCATGAACGACCGCGTCCGCGAAGTGGCCACCATCCAGAGCGCGATTCGCGACCGGGGCGAAATTACCGGCAGCTTTTCGGCGGATGAAGTCGCGGCTCTCTCCAAACTCTTGCGCACGGGCGCCTTGCCAGCCTCGTTGCAGCAGATGGAGAAGCGTTTTGTGGGCGCGTCTCTGGGCGCGGACTCCATTCGCCAAGGCGTGACGGCGGCCATCGTGGGCGTGATGGTGGTCATGGTCTTCATGCTCATCTACTACCGCGGCTCGGGCATCAACGCCGATGTGGCGTTGATTCTGAACCTGGTGATTCTGCTGGGCTTTATGGGCGCTTTTTCGGCCACATTGACCTTGCCCGGCATTGCCGGAGTCATTCTGACCATCGGCATGGGCGTGGACTCCAACGTACTGATCTTCGAGCGCATCCGTGAAGAGGTGCGGGCCGGCAAGGCGCCGTCCGCGGCTGTCGATCAGGGCTTTGCTCATGCCTGGGTCACCATCGTCGACACCCACGTGACAACCATCGTCTCGGCGGCCATTCTGTTTCTGTTTGGCACCGGCCCGGTAAAGGGCTTTGCAACCACCCTGACCGTCGGTCTGCTGGCCAACCTGTTCACGGCAGTCTTTGTCTCGCGGGTCATTTTCGATGCCCATCTGAACAAGTTGGGGCAGGGCCAGAAGGTGTCCATCTAGTTTTTTGGTGCAACTGCCCGAGAGGCAGCGGAAAACATTAAGAGCCGGAGCCGGTGCGAGTTCCGGACCCAGGAAGCGGAGAGAACCAGTGGAATTTTTTCGCGGCGTAAATGTGGACTGGCTGAGGTTGAAGTGGTACTTCCTCGCCTTTTCTTTGATCTTCAGCGTGGCCGGCATTATCTCCATGGGTATGCATTGGCAGCGCATTGGCAGCCCGGTGCTCCTCGGCGTGGACTTCAAGGGCGGCACGCAGGTGCAGGCGCAATTCACCCGGACCCCGGACATCAACAGTATCCGCCGGGCCATGGATGCGGCGGGCGTCAAGGATGCGACCATCCAGACCATCAAGGCCGTCGATGACCCCAGCGGGAACGAGGTGCTCATCAGCCTGCCGGAGCAGCACGACGAGAGTTCGCTCGATCAGGGCCGCAAGCAGATCATTGATGCGCTCCAGGCAAATTACGCCAACCCCTTCATCGTGCAAAACGTGCAGGTGGTGGGGCCGACGGTTGGTAAACAGCTGGAAAAACAGGCTTTATTGGCGACGCTCTACTCCATGCTGGGCATGCTCGTTTATCTCTGGTTCCGCTTCCAGTTGATTTACGGCGTGGCGGCGGTGGTGGCCTGCTTCCACGACACGCTCATCACTGTGGGCGCCTTCGCGCTGACCAACCAGGAGATAAGCCTGACCGTCATTGCGGCCATCCTGACGCTGGTCGGCTACTCGATGAACGACACCATCGTGGTCTTCGACCGCATTCGCGAGAATCTGCGCCTCAGCCGGCGCGAATCCCTGCCCGATGTGGTCAATCGCAGCATCAATCAGACCCTGAGCCGGACCGTGCTCACTTCGGGACTGACTTTCCTGACCGTCCTGTCTCTGTATATCTTCGGCGGCCAGGTGCTGCGGGGGTTCTCTTTTGCGCTGGTTGTGGGTATTCTTATTGGGACATATTCATCGATTGCCGTGGCCGCGCCGATGCTGGTGGCATGGCAGGAATGGCGCGCCAGGCAGGGCAAGGAAGCGGCCCTTCCGGCCGCCAAGCGTTTCAAGGTGTAAGTGGGCAGTTTTGCCGTTTTTCCGTACGTTTTTTGAGGGGAAGTGCAGTTCTGCTCTAGAGAGAGCGGGCTTCTGTGGTAAGGTTTTTGATGCTGGGAACATTTTAGCTCTCCCCGGTGTCTAAATAGAGGTAAGCAAACACCCGATTCGAGGCTGGCCATGTTTGAAGATTCCACGTTTGAATCCGGAGGCAGGATCAAGAGCAAGAGCGGAAGCTGGATGATTCCAATGTTTATCATCGAAGCTTCCTTTCTGGTTCTGCTGATTCTCATTCCGCTGATCTATCCCGAGGCGCTGCCCAAGGCCGCCATGCAGATGGCCTTGGTCGCCCCCCCGCCGCCGCCGCCCCCGCCGCCTCCGCCGCCCCCGCCGGAAGTGCATGTGGTCCACGTGCAGACGGAGATGATGAACAATCAGCTCACGGCGCCCACCCGCATCCCGCACGAGATCAAGATGGTTGCCGAGAAGGAAGCGCCGGTGGCGTCGTTTGGTGTGGCCGGTTCTGACTTCGGCAGCTCGAGCGGAACCATGGGCGGCCTCTTCGGCGACGCCGGACCCCAGGTTAAGGCCGCCGTAGTGAAGAAGCTAAGCATCTCCAGCGGCGTCATGCAAGGTATGCTGCTGCTGAAGACAACGCCTGTCTATCCGCCTATCGCCAAGGCCGCGCGCGTCTCTGGCACGGTGGTCCTGCAGGCTACTATCTCCAAGACCGGATCTATCGAAAACCTGCACGTCATCAGCGGTCCGGCCATGTTGCAACAGTCCGCCCTTCAGGCCGTCAGGTCCTGGCGCTACAGGCCCTACCTGCTCAACAACGAACCAGTGGAAGTGGAGACCACGGTGAACGTGATCTTCTCGCTGGGCGGATGAGGAACGTTTTTGGCTCTTTCCGCCATCTTGGGGAATGAGCCTCGCTTTTGACCTGAATGCGAATCCGGAAAGAGACGCATTCACAGCAACCGCAAGGCAGTCGCAGTCCACAAGAAAACTCCTTAGGAGGAACGATTCAGTGATTCTCGCTCAACTCACACACTTTGCTTCGCATACGGCCGCCAATCTGGCATTCATCTTTGATGAAGAGCAGGCAGTCAACTTCAGCCCCATGGGGCTGTGGGACCACATGGGAGTGCTGGCGCGCATTATCGCCTGCATTCTCTTCGCCGAGTCGATCTGGTCGCTGGCCGTAATGATCGACCGTTACCTGTACTTCTCTGCCGCACGCAAGCAGTCGCGCGAGTTTGCGCCCAAGGTTGCCGGCGCTCTGAAGGACAGCAAGCTTGAAGAGGCGATCAAGATCGCAGATCGCAACAAGAAGTCCCATCTCGCCGAGGTTGTGACGGCTGGCCTGCAGGAGTTTCGCTCCTCCGGCGGCGCGCCGACAGAAGATACCATCGCGAGTTCGGGCCGCGCCCTTGAGCGCGCTGAAGCCATCGTGCACGCCAAGCTGAAGAGGGGCCTTGCAGTGCTGGCCACCATCGGCGCCACGGCTCCGTTCGTCGGCTTGCTCGGCACCGTCATCGGCATTCTGAACGCCTTCCAGCAGATCGCCACCCAGAAGACCTCGGGCATCGGCGCGGTTGCCGGCGGCATCTCGGAAGCACTGGTCACCACCGCCGCCGGCCTGTTCGTGGCCATCCCGGCCGTTATGGCCTTCAACTATTTCACCGGACGTGTCGAAGCTTTCGACGTGGAGATGGACAACTCCTCCAGCGAACTGATCGACTATTTCATCAAGCAGAGCCACAAGCGCTAAGCGAAGCGTGAGTCGGCGAGAGCGGAATCTGCGGAGGGCGGGAGAGCCAACACTCTCTCCTGCCCGCCGGTTTTAGCCGCGCGCCTGCCGAGCGGTTCGTAAGGCAATGCCGGAAGCCAGCCGGAGCAAACAAATTCAGTGGCAACGGAGCCCAAACAATGGGAATCGCGGTTCGCAACGAAGGCACTAAGGTCAGTTCCAACATCAATGTCACCCCCATGGTAGACGTGATGCTGGTGCTTCTGATCATCTTCATGGTCATCACCCCCATGCTCCAGAACAAGGTGCAGATCGACATGGCCAAGGTGGATAACGCCACCTCCATGCCGGACGCCGACAAGGATGACGCCATTGTCGTGGCCGTCACTCGCGACGGAGGGGTGTTCCTGGGACAAAACAAGACATCTGTCAGTGAGCTTGGCAGTCAGGTCACCACGGCGCTGGCCGACAAGCCCGGCAAGACAATCTTCATTCGCGCCGATGCCCGCGCGCAGTACCGCGCGGTGGAAGACGCCATTGATGCCGTGCGCACCGCCGGCGTGGATGATGTGGGCTTGCTCACGCAGAAGCGTGAAGGCGGTCCGGGCGGCGCTTAATTTTTTCTTGCGCTGTCCCTTTAACGATTTCGAGTAAACGAGGAGTTTTAAGCCATGTCAATGACAACTGGAGGCGGGGGCGGCTACTCGTCTGACATCAACATGACGCCGATGATCGACATTCTTCTGGTGCTTCTGATCATCTTTATGGTCATTGTGCCGGTTACGCCCAAGGGCCTGGATGCGCTGGTGCCTCAGCCGCCCAAGAACCCGCAGAAGGAACCGCCAAGTAGCGACCGGACCATCGTGGTGCAGGTTTTGCGCCATGCCAGCGGAGCCCCGGCGTACAAGATCAACGAGACAGACGTTTACAATGGCGTCGGAGGGCCAGCGGCACAGAAAGAGCTGCTCGCCCGCCTGACCGAGATCTACGCCAATCGCGCCGAGCGCGTCATGTTCGTCAAGGGCGACGATGATATTGATTTTCACTATGTGGCAGAGGTCATCGATATTGGCCGCTCCGCCAACGTGGATCATATCGGTTTGATGACCCCCAAGATAATGGCGGGCCAGTAGCAGGCTGTTCCGCGGCCGCTTCTCTGAAAAGGGATGTGTGCGCAAGCTGTCTGCGCCGGCCTGAGGGCTGACAAGACGAGCGAATGCGGCGGCCAGGGACGCACAGAGTTCAGGCTGGTTAACTGTGGGCGGCCGGGGAGGTTTGGGACCCTCGGCAAACTCCAGGGCTGCCAGCCCCGTCCGGAGGCGGTTCATCCGGGCGGAAAACAGGAGTACAATTTTTCCATCCTGGTTTCGGTTCCTCCCGCCCGCGGCCAGCAGTAATTGAGATTCCAGGCGCGTGACCGATAGGCCCTGCCTGAAGGAGAAGGAACGAACATGAATGGACCCGCACGTATTACGGCGCTGGCGGTAGCCTTGGTCGGCATGGTGCTTTCCATGAGCGGGTGCAACCGCCTCGCCGCCCGTGACCAGTTGAACAAGGGAGTGGAAGCGTATAAAGGCGCTCACTATGAAGAGGCGATCGAGCACTTCCAGAGAGCCACCCAGCTTGATCCGAGCTTGCCCATGGCGAAGAGCTACCTGGCCACCGCCCTGGCCCAGAACGTGGTGGCCGGACTGGACACGCCAGATAATCTGAGTACCGCGCAGCAGGCCATCGACATCTTCAATGAGGTTCTGGCCAAGGACCCGCATGATGTGAACAGCATGAAGCAGATCGCGGGCATTGAGTTCCAGGTCAAGAAGCTGGACTTGGCCAAGACGTGGCAGAAGAAAGTGCTTCAGGAGGATCCAAAGGATCCCGAGGCAGCCTACACGGTTGGCGTGATTGACTGGATGTTGGCCCACCAGAACGCTCTGTCGGCGCTGTCGCCGGCAGGCCTGAACGACGACGGCGAGGGAAACGCCAAGGCGCCCAAGAAGGTCATGGAGCCGCTCAAGGATCAGAATGCCCCGTTGGTCGAGGAAGGCTTGCAGTATCTTAACCAGGCGGTGGCGATTCGGCCCAACTACGACGATGCCATGGCCTACCTGAATCTGATCTACCGGCGCAAGGCCGATGTGGATTGGGGCAACGCGACGGCTCAGAAGGACGACCTCGCTCAGGCGGAGATGTGGCGCACCAAGGCGATGGGTACGCGCAAGGCCAACGAGGCGAAGAAGAACCAGGGCCCCGGCGGCATCACCATGGGCGACAACGGCGAATTAAAGTAAGCCTTAAGCTTTCACGAGTACGCAGAAACGGCCTCCGCCATTGGCGGAGGCCGTTTCTGCGTCTGTAGGCCTTTCGATCCAGGCGCAGCCCGCGAAGTACGCCCAAGCCTTCCACAAGCACTGTAAAACAGCTCTGCCAGAAGAGCCTGTCTTACTGCTCAATAGCTTAAGGAAAGGCCTGCTTGCAAGGGGGGACGAAGCTCCGTCTACACGGCAGAACCCCTGTCAGCAGGCTGCGAGGGAATCGCCTTTCAACGGGGCATTTCCTTGCTGAGAAAGGGTGCTGCCAATGGGCCGGGGTCTTAGAGCAGTATCAAGATAGCTGAGTTCGCTATTCCGGCGTGGCCCACCTTGACCATTTGATTTGGCCCACCTGGGTAGTGATATTGCGCATCATTTCTCTGGTTTTGGTTTGACGGGTTTTGAGAGATATTCATCCTCGTCGTAGTCGTGGCGGTGGTAATGTGGGAATCGCCGCAGCGATTTCCAAGGCTGGGGGAAGAGTGGGAAAACAGTTTTATCGTTTTCCCACTCTTCCCACAGACCGTCATTTCCACGGCCGGGGTCCCCAACGTACGATCTCTGCACGTTGGGGTGGCACGGCCTCTACTGTTCACCACACCACCAGTTCAGCGCTTTTTGCTCCTTTCCAGCGTGCGTCGGAAGCGGAACGACTCTGTTCCGGTCTCGATGATGTGGGCCCGGTCCGTGATCCGGTCCAGCAGCGCTTTGCAGAGCCGCGGATTCGGAAACACGGTCGTCCATTCGGAGAACGGTAAGTTCGTCGTGACGATAATGGGTCTCACACAAAAACTTTTGCTTTCGGAGAGTGCCGGTGGTGGCGGGGCCGGGCTTTTCCTTCATGCGCAAAATATTTTTTGGGCCAACAGCCACCAAAACAGCCACTCGCCCAAAATAAAAATGGCCGCCGATTTGGCTGCCGCGTATATTATTGATTTTATTGTGTTTTTGGCTCCTCAGGTAGGACTCGAACCTACAACCCTTCGGTTAACAGCCGAATGCTCTGCCATTGAGCTACTGAGGAGTGCCTTGAAAGGAATTCTCCACTACAACGTTAGCAGAGAGCGCGATGCGCGTCAAAAATTTTGACGAATAGAGCGGGATTCATCTTCCGTTTCGGCCCTGCTTGCGGGCCGCGGAAACGCGGAACCGAAACCTGCCCGCCCGCGGCGCGTGCCAGGAACCGGCGCAGGCGATACCATAGGAACAAGGAGAATTAATGTCCCGAATTTCCCGCCTTGAACGCAGCGAAGTGACCCCTGAAATGGCCATGCTCTACGACAAAATCTTTGCCTTGCGCGGCAACGTCCCCAACATGTTTCGGGTAATGGCGCACCGGCCGGAGATTTTCTCCACCATGCAGGCTCATTTCGGCGCGGTGCTCTCGACCGGAACGGTCCCAATCAAACTCAAGGAGTTGATTATCGTCCGCACTAGCCAGGTGAACGTGACGCCCTACTGCTTGGCCAGCCACACCATCCTCGCGAAAAATCTTGGCTGGTCCGACGAGCAGCTTTCCCATCTCGCCGACTGGCCCCAGCGCGACGACTTCACCCGCGCCGAGAAGGCCGCTCTGCGATTGGCTGAGACCGTCACGCGCGACGCCAACGGGCTCAGCGACGAGCAATTCGCCGAGCTGCGCGGCTTCTACTCGGAAGGAGAGATTGTCGAGCTGCTTTGCGCCATCGGCCTCTTCAACTACTTCAACCGCTTCAACAACGCTCTCCGCATGGAACCAACCAAACCCGGCGAAGGCGGCTGCGCCGAGAGCGGTTGCGCGGCATGAAACTTAAATTGCCTGCGGGCGCATTTCGCGCTTATCTCTTCGACTGCGACGGCACCATCGCCGACTCCATGCCGCTGCACTACATTGCCTGGAAAACGGTGCTGGCGGAGTGGAACTGCGAATATGCAGAGGAGCTGTTCTATTCCTGGGGCGGCAAACCCGTCAGGAATATCATCGCCGACCTGAACGAGATTCACGGGCTCGAGATGCCCATCGACGCAGTCGCCACAAAGAAGGAAGCCCTCTACCTCGAACAGCTCCCGCAGCTCAAAGCAATCCCCGAAGTGCTGGAACACATTGAGGCCGAGCATGGCCGAATTCCTTTCGCCGTGGTTTCTGGAAGCCGGCGAAGCTCGGTCGTTGGCTCGCTCACCGCAATCGGCTTGCTGGACAAATTCGATACCATCGTCGCCGCGGAAGACTACACGCGCGGCAAACCGGCCCCGGATGCATTTCTGCTGGCCGCTGCAAGGCTCGGCGTGGCGCCCGCCGATTGCCTGGTCTTTGAAGACACCGACCTGGGCATTGAGGCGGCAACCGCTGCGGGAATGGCTTCCGTCAAGGTTCCCTCGACCCCGGAACGATGCCAGGAAAATCAGTACAGCAGCACAGCCACGCGATAGGCCGTGAAGGAGCCTTCCTGGCCCTGCGTCGGACAACTGCCCACAGACGCCTGGTGAAACTTTCCCGAGACCAGGCTGTTGGATAGCGCCTCAGGCAATTGGGTCAGGTCCGCGTCCTGCCAGCGCATGATGAACTGGGGCCTTGCTCCGGAAGCGGTGAGGGGCAGCCCGTTGTCTGTGGCGCAGGCAGCGCGGGCCAGGGTTGCATCCCGTAGAATGGCGACGCCGCTGACCTGAATTAGTCCGGCAACCTCGGTCTCCACCTGGGCCCGCGTCAGCACCGGCACATCTCGCGCATAGTCGGCCACGGCATAAAGACCATCCCGGCTGGCGACTACGGCCACACCCACCCGGTCCACTTTAGGGTTCAGCAGGTTGGCGCGGTGGCCGGGCGATTGCATCCATGCGTCGTGAATCGCCGCAGGCGTGGGAGCGAAAGCAACATTCTCTTCGATCAGGCTGAAGTGCGCTCCTGCCTGCGCGGCGCGCAGCGAGATCTCCGGCTCGTCCGCATACTGGTGAGAGATCGGCCCTTCGGCAACCATGCGCAGGCAATGCCGGCGGGCAGCCGCAGCCAGTGCCGCATCCCACTTGAGCGGCCCAGCCCCTGCCGCTGCGCGGGCCTGATTGGCCAGCAGGACGATCTGCCATGCCTCCGCCTGAATCGCATGTGAGCTTTGAATTTGCAAAGGCCGCGCCTGAGGAGCCTGCGCCAGGACCACGGGCACAGCCAGCGCCAAACACAGGATCGTACCAAGCCGCGAAATGCCCATAATCAATTCAACCCCACTTTGCCGCCGATGTCGCTGTATTCTTGCTTTGCAGAAGCTATTTTTCAACACTAAGGTATTTTCACAATTGGTGGAAAGTCACTCCGTGCCCCATCCTTGCGCTTTGCCGGGGCCCCCACGGGCAGGTCTTCGTCCGTGGGGTGGCTTTGCCGGGGCCCCCACGGGCAGGTCTTCGTCCGTGGGGTGGCTGGACGCAAGGGTGGGAAACTATCAAGCCCACTCTACGGAGATTGTGAAATTGCTCAGCATGGGCCGCGCATCCGGACCAGGATAGGACCCCGAATGAAAATCGGCATTGTCAGCGACACACACGGCCTCTTCCGCCCTGAGATTGCGCCCGCCCTGGCCGGCGTCGAGCGCATTCTGCACCTCGGCGACGTGGGCAAGCCCGCCGTTCTCAAAGAACTGGGCAAGATCGCTCCGGTCACGGCGGTGCGCGGCAACGTGGACCGCGAAGGTTCCTGCGCCGAACTGCCGGAGACCGATGTGGTCCTCATCGCGGACCGCTACGTTTACATGCTGCACGATCTGCACACGCTCCACCTCGACCCCGCCGCCGGAAAATTTGCCGCTGTGCTCTCCGGCCACACGCACGTGCCCAACTTCTACACGCGCAAAGGCGTGCTCTACTTCAATCCCGGCTCCTGCGGCCCGCGCCGCTTCCGCCTGCCGGTCACGGTGGGATTACTAACGGTCGGTGAAGACGGCAAGTTCAATGCCAAGATTATTGAACTGAATTGCGGCTGAAACCGGCGCACTCGCCACCGGATTCGGCGCTCGGATGTGCAAAAAAGGCTGTCCGCAGACAGGCACGATTTTTTGCGTAAAATTGGGCAATTTCGGGCTAGGGCTCGGGAGGTGGTGGAACGGCTTGAAAGCAAAGATTAAGGCGAAGGGACTGGGAGCAGCGATCAGTCCTCAGCGGGATTGCTTCCGTTTGATGAACCTCTCGACATCCGTGGGACACAAAAACTCGACTTTGATCTCATGTGCCGAGAGCCTCTCGGACCACTCGGTCCACTTCGAATCGGTGCCTTGGAGGATCGGCGGACGGTTGGGATGGGCCACTGCTGCGGCGACGAACTTCCGGTCGGCGTGATCAAACTCATGCAGTTCAGTGTCGTCGGGAAACTCGGCGAATCCCCTCTCCGCGTGCTTATTGATTTGTACTTGCGCTACATAACGTGAGTTTCCTGAATTTTGCAACAGCCATTTCAAAAAAGCATCACCAACGTGGTTCCCCGTGTTTGGCTTCGTTTTCTGGCTATATTCACTCAGTATTTCGTATCCATCGTCAATGACAATACAACCTTTGCTGCGTAGGTGCTGGAGCACCTCAACACATGCAATGACACATTCGGGCGAAACGTCGGAATGCTGGTCATTGGCGACAAGCAAGACGTTCGTATCAACCACAACTTCCGAGCCGGCTTTCACGCACGCGCTCCCTGCAACTTGCGACGCTGGGCGGCGATAGTGCGCGCTGACAGATCGCCCATCTGATCTCCGAAGAAATCCGTAGGCCAATTCTCGATCTCACCGAAAAGGTTAAGATCCAGCGACTCAAGGACGGCACCATTTTCGGTATTTCGACAAAAATATATTGCCACTTCGCTCGGCGTAATTTGCTCTTCGGCAATTCGCCGCTGAAGTCGGGTCAAAAAGTGCTCGGAGTGGCTTTCGACGATAAGCTGGATATTCCTCGCTTTGCCGTCTTGGCTTGCATGCACTGCAGAAATAAAAACATCTGCGAGATCTGACTGGACCTGAGGATGAAGATGTATCTCTGGCTGCTCCATCCATACGGTCGAATTCGGAGGGCAATAAAACGCCTGAACCAAAGCGGGAAGAACCTGGGAAACCCCGAACCCGACATCGGTGATCTTGACTTCGGGAGACCATGCCTGAGTCTTGATAAGGACTTCAAACTCCTTTCGACCCTCGGCAACGGGTACAACGGCGAAACTGTTGATTACCTTGATATCAGTCAACCACTCCGCAATAAGTTTGGCAAATCTACGGGTTGGCTTTCTCGGTCCCTTATTCAGCTTTCTTCCGTCCTGTTCAGCCGCCAAGATGGCAGCTACTGCTAATTCGCCCCTTTGGCCAACATCCTCAGGCGTATCTCCAGACCATTGATAGATTCTCTGAGGATGATTGCGGAGCGGTCCCAAATAGCTAATTCCAGCTAACATCCGCTCCGTTTCTAATGCAAAGTCTGTGAGAAACCCTGCATTCTGATATCTCGAAAGGCTAGTCTCGGAAACCCGATAAAATTTTTCTGGCTCAGTTAAGGGCCAGTTTCTCCCAACGGCTTGAACAAATCTGTATTTCGAATTCAATACCCATCTACCACCACCGTTAAGCACGTGGTCAATTGCAACGACACGATCGGACCCGTTACGAAGATCGTATGAAAAACCTTGAATCTCAGGTTGTTCCTTTTTGTCCGCCTTCAAATCCGCACTCAACGAAAGTGCATTTCCGCTATATGGAGTCCTTTTCTCGTGCAAGTCTCGAAAAGTCAAAGTTTTCGGTAAATTCCAAGTAAGCTCGAATCCCAGAGTCGATGAAAGGTCATGTCCGTAGAGGCAATCCTTAAATGTGCCCAAGTCGATAAGGGTGTTGGCGTCCCCGAGGTGCAGTGCCCGCTTCCTATCCGTTGCCAAGGCTGTCTGCTTCAGGGCAAGCAATAAATGCCCCAGGCTACTCTTCCCGGCGCTGTTTGTCCCGAAAATGACGGTCAACGGGGCCAAACGCACAGCCCCCGTGTCCTTCCAAGCCTTGAAATTCTGGATTCGCAGTGAGGTAAGCATATGGTCCTCGATGTCGCGAAAATGCAACCTGAGTTTACCAGATATGCGCGTTGAAGCGACTACCAATCCTTTCAACAGAGCACATTAATAGCTTAATGGCGGTTTCAACCCTTGGATGCGGGGTCGGTAGCAGCTGTTGTTGCCTTTTCCCCCACCGGCTCAACTCGGATTTTGGCGATGCGGCGGTTATCCATCTCCACCACGGTCAGCCGCCGGCCTTCATAAATTATGGATTCGCCTACTTTTGGAATATGGCCGAGGCGCATCAGAACAAACCCGGCCAAGGTCTCCACGCCGCCGTCGCGGGGCAGACTCCACTGCGTCTGAGTTTCCAGGTCGCGCAGGTTGACGACGCCGTCCATCAGCAATGCGCCGCCGGTCGTAGTCAGAACGGGTAGCGCAGGCGAATCGAACTCGTCTTCCAGTTCGCCGGTCAACTGCTCGATGGCGTCCTCGGCGGTGACCAGGCCGACCGTCGAGCCGTACTCGTCCACCACGATGGCCATCTGGCGGCGGCGCTGCTGAAACTCGCGGATTAGGTCGAGAACGGATTTGGTTTCAGGAACGACCATCACCTCGCGCATCACCTGAGAGAGCTTGAGTTCGACTACCGGAGCGGCCGTCCGGAAGAAGATCAGGCGGGCAAGGTCTTTGGAGTAGATGACGCCGATGATGTGCTCCGGGCCGCGAGTCTCGTCGTAGACCGGCACGCGCGAGCGCATGTGTTCGATGACCTGTGCGCTGGCCGCTTCGATAGGCAGGTTCGAGGGCAGCGCGAAAATCTTCTGCCGCGGGGTCATAATCTCGCGGATGGGCACATCCTCCAATTCCAGCGCGCGATGGATGAGCGTCTCCTGAAAGCGGGGCAGAACGCCCATGCGGCGTGCGGCTGTGGCGATGAGCTTGAGTTCGTCGGGCGAGTGGACCTGGGCGCGCTCGGTGAGGGGGATATCGAAGCCGCGCAGAATAACAGCGGCCGAGTTCTTGAGCAGTCTTACAGCGGGGCGGGCCATGGCCATGAAGACCAGCATGGGCGGGGCGACGGCTACGGCGAGGGCCTCGGCGCGGCGCAGGGCGAGCGATTTTGGCACCAGCTCGCCCACCACCACGTGAAAATAGGTGATGAGGGCGAAGCCGAGGACGACGGCGATGATATTGGCGTAGACCAGGACATGAGCCTGAGCGAGTGGAAGCGCTCTCATCCAGCCCATGAGTACGCCTGCAGCGAGCGGTTCGCCGATCCAGCCCAGGGCCAGGGAGCAGAGAGTGACGCCGAGCTGCACGGCGGGCAAAAAGTCGTCCAGGTCACGTTGCAGGCGGCGCACAGCGCGGGCTCCGGGGACGCCGTCGGTCAGCATCTGCTCGATGCGCGTGTCGCGAATGGAGACCAGCGCGAACTCGGCGGCCACAAAAAAGGCGTTGCCCAGAATGAGCAGGCCCACGGCGACAAATTCGAGCAGCGACAGTCCGTGCATCTCGGATGTGAGAATAGCATCTTGCGGGGCTGGAGGGGTTAGCCGGATTCGCACGTTCCCAGGGCTGCTGAGCCGGCTCCTTTCAGATAGCTCAGCCAAATCCACCCTAGCAGCCCGTGGTGCAA
>PLOI01000030.1 GCA_003142015.1 Acidobacteriaceae bacterium
AGTCCCGCCTGCTCCAGCCGGTCGGCGATCTCAAAGATGTTCGCTCCCTCGGGAATGACCACCGTCCGGGTATAAACATCGCCGCGGCTAATGCGCGCATAGACCTCGGTGACTGGCGCAGGATGGTCGAACCGGTACTCGCCCGCCTTGAGCGTTCTCCGCCTCACCCAGCGCATCAGATCGAAGGCATACTGGCTGCGCACCACACCTGCCGTCTCCAGTTGCCGGCCCATTTGTATCGTCGAGGATCCCGGCGCCAGCTCGACGAAGGTCTCCGTCTCCGGCCCGAAGGGCGTAAGAACAAGCCACGCAAGCGCGCCTGCCCCAACGAGCAGCAAAAAAATAAAGACCCGGAAAACTCCCGCCGCGCCAGAACTCTTCTTTTTTCTGCTCGTTCCTCTGCGGCGCGCCATTTCCTGCTGTCAACCCTTCATTCTTGTTAAGAGACGCAAAAAATCCCTCTCGGGACTCGCTACCTTCGATTGTAACGGGCATCAGGCCCGTAGCTGGGCATTTCTTCCGTCGTGCGCCGGGCGTTAAGCTGAAAGCCAGGAGTA
The DNA here is from genome assembly GCA_003142015.1 of Acidobacteriaceae bacterium. Taxonomy (GTDB): domain Bacteria; phylum Acidobacteriota; class Terriglobia; order Terriglobales; family Acidobacteriaceae; genus Telmatobacter. The sequence goes on from PLOI01000030.1 coordinate 558, forward strand.
AAAAGCTGGAATCTGCACCTCATCCCCGCTATCTCGGTCTCGATGTTGGCAATCGCCGCATCGGCGTGGCCGTGTCGGACGAACTGGGACTTACCGCCCAGCCGGTGCTGACGCTGGAACGGCGCCACAACCGCCGCGAGGACCTGCGCTCGCTGGCGCGGCTGGCGCGGAGGTTTGGCGTCGCGGGCATCGTGGTGGGCAATCCCGTGCATCTTTCCGGCGAGGTGAGTCCACAGGCCGCCAAAACTCAGGCCTTTGCCGCCGAACTGGGCACGTTGACCGGTCTGCCCATCCACCTGTGGGATGAGCGGCTGACCACGCGCGAGGCCCATCAGATTCTGTACGAAGCCGGCCACGCCCGCCAGGAACACCGCCGAGTCGTTGACCAGGTGGCCGCCACGCTCATCCTGCAGTCGTTCATGGAGAAGCAGGCAGTAGGGAGTAGGAAACAGGGAACAGAAAAGCGACGGAACGGCGAGCCGGTTGGCGACGAAGATAACGAAGCGTGAGCGCGAATTGATCCGTTCCGTTTTGGGGTAGATAATTCCGGCAGTTGTGCAGTTTCCGAATAGCCGACAAACCAGGCACAACCCCAATCCAAGACCCTGGGGTGTTTAGCAGGACGAATTGTTGTGATCACCCCTGCGCTCGATGCGTGCATTGCCATGTTGGCATAAGTCAAGGGAACGGCGGTTGATACCCAACTTGAAAGGCCCCATATGGGCCGAGAGTTGGATTACTATCGGAGGATAAAGACTTATGCGGAACGTCCCCAACGACCCTAATTGCACTCCGAAGTTCGCGGCGATGTCCTTTCGCGGCAATCTGGCCCGTGTGGTACTCACCGGATTCATGGGCGCGGGCAAATCCACCGTTGGCCGGTCGCTTGCCGAAAGAGTTGGCTGGAATTTCCTTGATGTGGATGACCACATTGAGACGTCAACAGGTGTCACTGCGAAAGTACTTTTCGACACTCTAGGCGAACGAGGGTTTAGACAGTTGGAATCTGACGTTCTGGCATCTTCGCTGCGGGGATCACAGACCGTCATCGCGCTTGGCGGTGCGGCAATTGACATGACCGCAAATCAAACGCTGCTTGCAAATAGGCCTCATACCTTGGTCGTATTTCTCGACGCTCCGTTCGTCACTCTGATGGAGCGTTGCAAGGAGCAAGAGCGCACTGGGAGTGCAACCTATCGCCCGCTACTGCACAAACCAGATATTGCTCTCGCTCGCTTTTCCGTTCGGAAATCGTTGTATGCGGCTCACGCTCATATGACTGTGGATGTCTCGGAAGAATCTCCGGACGAAGTCGTACAGGAGATATTTATCGAGATGGGTGTGCTTGCGTAGCCTCGGAAGAGCTATCAATCGCCTGGTAATGGGCACCAGACCACAGATTTGAGCGATGACGGGGCAAACAAGCGGACAACTCAAGAATAGGGAAATCTATGTGCGGAATGGGGCTCTTTACAGTACTGCGTGAGACACATTCTCGCTGAGCTCATTATCGCCATAAGCACTGATTGAGCCGGGCAAGGACCTGGGTTTGGGGTTCCGGTCGAGTCACCGGCTAACCGGAAACTGCACCACTACTAGAATTCCGGAAGCTCTGACAACCGGCTGTTCCCTATTCCCTACCCTTCCCCCCGCGTATAATGAGATGTTAAGTTCTTTCATCTCTTGCGGACGAAGCCAATCCTGCTCGCCGCCACGGACTACTGATGCCCGAACACATCAAAAAGCAGCTTCTCGCCGAGATCAAACTCCTCGAGCACGAGCTCCAGCACGAACTTCCCGCCGAGATCAAGAAGGCCGTGGCCATGGGAGATCTGTCGGAGAACGCCGAGTACCACATGGCCAAGCAGCGCCAGACGTTTGTGGATGCGCGCCTTGGCCAACTGAACCGGCGCATGGCCGAGCTGTCGCTGGTGAATCTGACGAACATTCCCAGGGACAAGACCGGCTTTGGCTCGACCGTGGTGGTCTACGACTCCACCAAGAACGAGGAGATCGTCTACCGTCTGGTCACCAGCGAGGAGTCCGATGTGTCGAAGGGGCTGATCTCGACCACCTCGCCTATCGGCCGCGGGCTGGTGGGCAAGCGTGTGGGCGACGTCGCCACCATCGTCACTCCCAACGGCAAGCGCGAGCTGGAAATTTTGAAACTGACCACCATTCACGATGAGGCCGCGAAAGGCGAAAGCCAGGACGGCGCCGCCACCGGCACAGAACAGCAGTAGGGAAGATGCAAATGACCTGGACCAGCGCTTTCGGTCGCGCCTGCGGATGGCTTCTTGACAAGATTGTTCATGGCCTTGCGCTGACCCGCATTTCGCCCAACGTGCTCACCTTTATTGGCCTGGTCATCAATATCGTAGCCGCGTTTCTCTTCGGCCACGCCAACGCCGCCAACGCTGACTGGATGTTCCTCTATGCGGGCATGGTGATCTTCGGCGCCGGCATCTTCGACATGGTGGACGGCCGNNTTCGGATTGCTGGTCTACTACGGCCGCATCAACCGGTTTCGCTACGTGGTGCTGGTGGCCTTCGTCATGGTCACTTCGCTGATGGTCAGCTACACGCGCGCCCGCGCCGAGGCCCTCATCGGCCAGTGCAAGGTGGGTTTCATGGAGCGGCCGGAGCGCATCGTGCTCATCATTATCGGCGCCCTCTTCAACCACTGGGGCGCAATGGCCCCTGTGCTGTGGGTTCTGGCCGTGCTCTCCACCATCACCGTGGCGCACCGCATCATCTACACCTACCAGAACACCAAGCAACTGGCGCCGCCGAGCTAAGGGATGATTCCAACGGCTGTCTCCGGCCGTTGAAATCAGTCATTTTCTAGCAATTCACCATCACCACCGAGCAGGGCTGCTCCGGCCTCCACTGGACCAGGAAGCTGGTGACGGCCGATGCCTCCATGCGGCCCATGGCTTCAAACTCGCCGCTCTTCTGGCTGTAGAGAAGCTTCCCGTTCTCGCTGAGGACGGCCAGCGCGGGCACGCCCTTCTCCAGCGGAACCTGGTAACGCGCGGCGATGTCCAGGTTGGCGTCCATGTGTCCGATGTTCACGTGGACCAGCACGTAATTCGCCTCAAGGATGCGCCGGTTGGCCGGGTTGTGGAAGTAAATGTCCAGCACCTGGCAGTCGGGGCACCAGTTGCCGCCAAAGTCCAGCAGAATGCGCTTGTGGGCGCTGGCCGCGGTCTTGAGAGCGGCGGCCAGGTCGGCCTTGGCCTGCGACGGGTCGGGATAGATGTCGCGTCCTGCTGAGCGGGCGCTGCCGGCGCTCAGGGCAAGCAGGGCGGCAAGGGCGAAAATCTTGATGGTCTTCAAAGGGAACTCTCCACAACTGTTCTCAGTTTGCCACAAACCCGCGCCGCGAGCCACATTGCAGGATTGCCGCGCCATTTTCACGCCCTGCGCTGCTGTCCCTGCTCCCCATGCACCGCCGGAACAGTTATTCTTGGAACTGGATGAAGAACTCTGTCGATCTGCGCAAACGGTTGGAGTCGTCGGCCTTCCCTGACCTTGGGGCGATGATGGAGGGCTATGCGCGGGCGGCGGCGGAGCGGGGTACGCGCGAGTTCAAGCAGAAGTTGGACTTTACCTCGGAATCGATCGACGGCCTGGACGAGATTCTGGTTGTGGTGGGCGAGAGCCCCGAGCTGGACCTGGACTTCGAGGTGCGGCTGTGGGGCAGCTACCTGGGCGAGGTGCTGCGGCGCCGCTATGCCGGCAGTTGGGAGATGACCCAGTATCCCGGCGGCGCGATGGCGGTTCCGGCCATCGAAGTGCGCGCCTCAAGGCTCTTTCCCCTGATGAAGGTCTACCGCCGGCTCACCGTGGGCGATGAGGAAGACCTTCGCGCCTTCTATGCCATGGTGACCGAGAGGCTGGGCCGGCCGGCGCAGGTGAACTAGGCGTCTGGTGTCCAGGTGCGCGCCGGCTCCTGCGCGGGCATCCGGCTTTGTGCGACAATAATTCCTGAGAGAGCGTGACGGCGAAAGCTGGAAGCGAGGAGGGTAAGATAATGGGTTTTCTCAGTGAACCAACGCATTGGATTTTTATATTACTTCTTTTAGTGGTGCTCTTCGGCGCCAAGCGCCTGCCGGAACTGGGCAAGGGATTGGGTGAAGGCTTGAAGGGCTTCAAGGAAGGCCTCAAGGGTATCACCGATACATCCCCAACAACACCAACGGTGCAACAGAGCGCGGCTTCCGCGCCATCTACTTCCTCGACGCAGGACGTGCCCACATCTGGAAAGACTGATATGGAGTATGTCATTTGCAGCCGCTGCGGTAATCGATTCGAGAATCCGCTCGGGTTTAAAGTGACGGATTATGTTTGCCGTTCGTGTCAGACGCGTTCATGACAGCAAGTGGGCGCCGGGCACTGGGTCTCCCAGGCTTGGACATCAGTTCAAACAGAAAGGCCTGCGCGAGAGCGCAGGCCTTTCGTGTCTGTACCGGTTGAGCGGGTAAGCCCTAGCGCATATCCTCTGCCGAGGGGTAATAGCCCTGCTTGGCGACAACCTCCATGCCGGTTCGTTCGAGCCGCACCTCGATCTTGCGGAACTTGCCGTCGATGACCGGCTGGTGGCTGTAGTAGCCCAACGTGTACTGGTTGCGCGCCTCTTCGGCGATCCTGGCGTAGCTCTTCTCGATGCCGTCCAGGCCGCGCTCGGCGTCCGGCTCGCCGCCGGTGGCCAGAATGTACCGGGCCAGGATGTTGTCATACATGGAAAAGGGCAGATGGACGCGGCTCACGTAGCCCTCGCCCCAGCGGGCCGAGTCGCCCACCAGCGTGCCGTATACGGCGATCTTGTTGGTCTCCAGGTAGCGCAGCACCTCTTTGTAGGTGGCCTTGCTGCCGTACTCCTTGCCATCGGAGATGACGTAGATAATGCGGCGGCGGCCCTTGGGACGAGTCGAAAGCTCCTTGGCCGCAGCCAGGATGGCGTCGTTGAGGGTGTGAATCTCCTTGGGAATGGTCATGAACGTGCTGCCCCCGGCCGAGCGTCCGGGCTGGATGTTGGGATCGACGCAGTTACCGTTCTGGCGGACATTGCAACCGGCCATCGGCCCGTCGTTGATGGGCACCAGCATCTCTTCGCCGGCAGACTTGGCCATGGAGAGCACGAAAGGAACCCGTGCGCTCTGCGCGCCGGTGAAGCCTCCGGAGCGGTTTTGCGCGCCGTTGTTATAGGTAAAGACGGCTACTTCGTCGTAGGGCGTGAGCGCGCCCTGAATGGCGCCCAGAGAGTTGTTCACCTTGGTCATCACGTCGGAGGTCAGGCTCTGATCAATGACGAAAGCGATCGACAGCGGGAACGAGTCCGTGGTGAAAAAAGCGATTGGCTCGCGAGTCTCGTTCTCGAAGACCTTGAAGTCGCGGTAGGTGAGGCCGGCCACCAGCTTGCCCTTCGAGTCCTTGACGGTGACCGGAACCTCGACAAAGTTCACGCGCACAACAAGCTTCGTGACCGACTCAACGCCTTCGCCGGCGGCGGGTGTCTCCGGCGGCGCGGTCTGGACCTGATCCTTGCCCTGATTGGTGGGAACCTGACTGGGGGAGGGAGCCTGGCTCGTGGGCGCGGGCTGCTGTGCCGGAGGATTGGAGGACGAGGTAGGTCCAGACGTGGTGTTCCCGGCACCCTGGCCGGGGGTAATCGGGCCGTTCACGTCCGACGCCAGCGGCTTAGGCGCCTGGGGCGTCGGGGCGTCGGGTACTGTGGGCTGTTGCTGTTGGGCCACAGCCGCCGTACTCAAGCTCATGTGCGAATTCGGGCTCAAACTCAGGAGCGCAGCCAGCGCGATTGCCGTTAAAACTAGCTTCACAGGTATTCTCCAGTGGTCAGTGGTCAGTTTTCAGTGGCCGGTCAAAGGCGATCCCAAACGATCCAGGGTCGCTTGTGACTCCGCCGCTGTCCGTGGTCCCCCGCCAGTATCCGGTTGTCAGTGAAAATCGACTGCGAACTTTCGGCAACTGATCACTGACAATTGACCACTCAATACAGACGCAGGGCCGCAATTGTCAGAGTATCAGACGTGCCGGAGCCGCGCAGGTTTCACCCCCGGCGGGAATCCGTTCAGGTATGCTCTCCTCAGACTCGGAATTTCGTCTAAGAGGGCCGGAATGAGACCTCTATGGGGAGTTGCCGCATTGCTGCTTGGCCTGTCGGCGCTGGTTCCGGCCATAGCCCAGCTTGCTCCCTCGCCGGACGCGCCCCCGGTCAGCACCGCGCCGGCTGCGGCGCCCGAGAACCTGCCGGCGGCGACCCTCAAGCTGAATGTTGATCTGGTGAACGTGTTTTTCACCGTCAAGGACAAGGCCGGCAACCTGATTCGTCGCCTGACCCAGGGCGATTGCGCGGTCTCGGAAGACAACCAGCCGCAGACATTGAAGAGCTTTGTGGCCGAAACCCAGCAGCCGCTGACCCTGGGGATTCTGCTGGACACCTCGGCCAGCCAGGCCCGTGTTCTGTCCTTGGAGCAGGATGCGGGCAGCCAGTTCCTGGAGCGCGTACTTCAGCCCAAAGATGAGGCATTTCTGCTCTCCTTCGATGTAGACGTAAATCTGCTGCAGGATTACACCAACAACCCTCGCCAACTGGCGCGTGCCATGAGCAAGGCCGATATCAACTCCGCCAGCAGCAATCGCGCGGCGGGCATTCCCGGTGCCGGCGGCGGGACCATTCCCTCCATCGGAAAGCCCAAAGGAACCCTGCTCTACGACGCGGTCTACTTGGCCGCCGATCAGAAGATGAACCAGGAGACGGGCCGCAAGGCAATAATTCTGCTCACCGACGGCGAGGACGTGGGCAGCCGCGCCAGGATCAACGAGGCGATTGCCGCGGCGCAGAAGTCCAACGTCATGGTTTACACGATTTTGATCGCCGACCGCGGCTTCTACGCGGGTCTTGGCTACAGCGGCTATTCGGCCATGAAAAAGATGACCGAAGAGACCGGCGGCCGCCTCATCGACGTGGGCAACAACGGCAAGAAGCTCGAGGCCGCCTTCCAGCAGATCGAGGACGAGTTGCGCACTCAGTACGTGGCCAGCTACACGCCCAGCAACGCCAAAATGGACGGCAGCTTCCGCGCGCTCTCGGTCCAATGCAGCGGCGGCGGCGCCAAGGTGCAGGTCCGCAAAGGCTATTTCGCGGCCGCTCCGGAAAACTAGTGTCTTGTTTCAGAAGAACGTTATATAAATGCGCTGTCATCCTGAGCGACCGGACCCTGAGCTTGTCGAAGGGGCAGGGAGTCGAAGGACCTGCATTTTACGCAAGATGGCAGTGCCTCGGTCGCAAACAAATATGCAACGAACTTCTGTGACATCACAATAGAACCCGCTAACACTGCCTGCACGTAGGTCTCAATTGTGCAAAAACAAGCAGAATGCGGCCCCATCTGTTCTGTTTCTGGACAGTAAATTACCTTCGTCTCGTCACAAGGTAATCTGGCGCGCGAACTGAGTCTCCTCTAACATCGGCAAAGGTCGAAAATACTTTAGCCCTCCTGAAAAATTATTTTTCGGAGCGCGCGAATTTTTCTTCCCCAGGAGACAGCCATGATGACCAACTGTGCAGCCAACGAAGGTTTCGAGATCAGCCCCCGGTTTCGCCGCACCGTCGAGGAGCGGATTGCGCGGCTGGAGAAAGATGCCACGTTCGACGAGGCGCAGATGGCCCTGCTGAAGGACGGCGATCATATCCGCAGGCACATGCGGCTGGTGGCCCTGCAGCGGGGCGAGGCTCTGCGCATGAGGCTGTTCCTCGACCGCGCCAGGCCGCGCCCGTCCTGGCCGCTGATCGCGCTCTGAAGAAAACTAAGAAAGAGTCCGCGTGCCCAGGCAACTGAGCATCTATCGTCGATCCCCTCTCGGCTGCCAACTGCTGTTTCCTATTCCCTATTCCCGGTCCCTGTTCCCTCTATTTCCTCCGCTATCGCAGAAGATTCATGGCTAGAATTGTGTTTAGCGGATCAGGCGGCCGCATCCATGGGCAAACAGTCCAGGTCCATCGAATCAAACCACCGCGAATTCATTCTGCAGCAACACATCTTCTTTACTGCTTCTGCCGCTACTGAAGGACGCGTGAATGTTTCTCCCAA
>PLOI01000091.1 GCA_003142015.1 Acidobacteriaceae bacterium
GCGCTTCCGCCGCACAGAATGGCCCACAGCGGCGTAGCAAACTGCACAGCGACGTAATGCGCGGTCAACGCTGCCAGCACGCTGATGAAAGCAATCTTTGCAACCAGCAGCCAGGGAAGCTTCACCCTGTAGAGACGTATGCCGATGGCCCACATCATTCCGACGGCGATCACCTGCGCCGCTCCACTGCCGATGCACGCGCCCACCGCGCCATGAGCGGGAATGAGATACCAGGCCACGCCCATGTCAACGATGCCCGCGAGAACAGTCGCCATAATCACAAAGCGCTGCCGCTCCATGCTCTCCAGGAGGCTCTGCACCGGACCGATAAAGGCCTTCGGCATGCACAGCAACGGGGCCAGCGTCACAACCATGGCCGCGTCCCTGTACTTGCTGCCATAGAGAAGAAGCAACGCAGGCACCGCGAGAGCGGCGGAGATGAGATGCAACGGAACCGAGGTCAGAGCAAGATAGCGAAACGAGGAAGCTGCGAGCGCAGGGAGTTTGGACTTATCGCGTCCATACTGGGCGAAGATGGTAGCGCCGGTGGCCGACCCGAAGATAGTTGCGCTAAGCAGCAGCCGTTCGGCCATGCTGAAGGCCACTGAATAGTAAGACACCTGGCGAATATCCGGGCAGAGGTACTTCAGCAGAATGAACTCCGACCGGTCCCACACGACCAGAGCCACGACCATGCTGGTGACGCTCTGCCACGCAAAGGCGGTCATTCGCTTGCGCAATCCCTCTGGATAAACATGGCTTGTCTCCCAGGCGAGTATGTGTTTCATCGTCGGGAAAAAGCGCACAAGAAAGTCGACCAGGCGCATGGCTAGCACCGATGCGCCGAAGCCGACCACGCCCCAGTTCAACACCACGGTTGCAAGAATTACAAAGAAGAAAACGATAATGGAAATGACGGACGCGGGCAGATTGCGCGATAACTCTTCCATGGCGACGTTGGCCTGCGCCGAGATGGAGTTGACCATTGAAGGCCAGATGCTGAGCACTACAAGAGCCGACGCGAGTTTATAGTCTGCGGAGGCATCTCCGAGCACCCAGAATAGAAGGCCGGCAGTGGCAATTGCAGCTAGGCCCGCCTGAAGCAGCAAGGTGCGAATATAAATGAATCTTGCCGTTCCACGGTCGCCCATGCCAAGGAACTCGGCCATGTATTTCCGCGTGGTTGCCGGAATGCCCATTCCGCCCAGGCTGCTGACCACCGATGCGATCCAGATGACGTAGATGATGTAGCCCATCTTCGTCGGCCCAAGTGTTCGGGCAATGGCGATCGAAGTGGACAACCCGACAACAAAACTAATTGCGTTCTCGAGGCCATACCAGCCGGTATTTCGGGCGATGGTCCTGGTGTTCGTCATGGGGGAGTCAACTCTGATCCAGAAAGTATCGGCACGCCATTCGTCCGCGACAGCCAATTCATGTTAACTGTCAGCCGGCGGCACATCGCGCGCCGCCGGCTGTCATCAAAACACTGTCGCGTTCTATCCCAGGCCCTGCAGCGCGGTCTGGCTGTCCTTGGCCGCCGGCGAACCGGGAGACAGCGTAATAGCTTTCTTCAAGTGAAGTGCGGCGTTCGTTCGATCTCCCAGCTTGCTGTACACCATTCCCAGGTGATACTGCATCGTTGCGCTGTTCGGATCAACCTTGATTGCGTCTTCCAGAAGGTCGCGTGCAAACCCGTAGGTTCCCTTATAGTAGTAAGCCCACGCCAGGGTATCCGCGGTGTTAGGTGAAGTCGGCATGGCGCGGCGCGCCGTTTCCGCCAGCGTCAAGGCCACGTCAGCGTTTTCGCCATTCTTAAGCATCAAATAAGCAAGATTGTTAGCGGCTACAGGCTGCGCAGGCTGGATTGCAATAGCCTTTTTGTAGTAGTCTTCCGCCTTCCGCGCATCTCCGCGCGATTCCTCCAGAGTTCCGAGAATGGCTATGGCGCCGGCATTGTTGGGATGGACCTTCAACCATTGTTCCCAAGCCCCGATCGCATTTGCCGCCTGTCCGCGCTGACTCTGAAGTTGCGCGTAAATTGCAACCGCTTCGGCATCGTCGGGATTCACCTCCATGGCTTTCTGAGCAGTTGCGGCCGCCTGGTCTAGGTTCTTGTTTTGTATCTGAAACTCGGCCAGCATATTGTAGAAGCCGCTATTCTTCGGACTCTTGGCGATTTGCGCGTTCATGCGAGTCAATGCCTGGGCCGGCTGTTTCCTGAGGAGATCGTAACCGACCAGGCCGCGCAAGGCGTTAATCGAATTGGGATCGTACTGTAAAGCCTGCTCCAGCAGCGCCGCTCCTTCCGGGTATCGCTTTTGCGTGAAGCGAACCTGGCCAAGCATTAGATAAGCTTGCGGACTTTGCGGGGCAATGGTCATTGCAGTCTTCATATCGGCTTCCGCCTTGTCCGGCAAGTTATGGTTCAACTCCACCGCTGCCCGCCATAGATAGCCGCCCGGAAAACGAGGAGCGGCGGCAATCGTGCTATTCGCCACATCGGACAGCGTATTCATATCGCCGCGCTGACCCGCAATGCGCGCAAGTTCCTCCTGAGCTTCGATGTGACGCGGATTCAGTTGCACTGCCTGGCGAAAGCTCCGCTCTGCAAGACTGCTATCGCCCTTTGCCATAGCAGCCTTGCCCAGCCAGTACTGGATATAGTCGTCTTTCGGGGCATTATTGGCGGCACTTTGAAGGGCGTTGACCGCGTCAGCCAGCTTGCCGCTGTTGAGCAATACAATTCCGTTCAGCACAGCTACCTGCGGATCCTTGCCGTTCTTCTTCATCAACTCGGTCACCACCGCTTGCGCGGTCGTGTAGTCCTTAACCTGAAGAAGAATCCGGACGTACCCTTCCTGCACAGAAACATTCTTGGGATATTTATGAGCAAGGCTGGTAAACTCCGCCTTGGCCTTGTCAATCTGTCCCGAAGCTGCATAGTAATCAGCCAGTATTCGCACTCCTTGCGGGCTGTCTGCAAGATCATTGGAGGTTTGACGAAGCACTTGCTCGGCCCGCCGCTGATCGCCTTGCCTCAGAATCATCTGAACAAGAGCTTCCCGCGCACTCAGACTCTTTGGATCGGTAGCGACGGCTTTCCAGCATACTTGTTCGGCGTCCTGCAAACGGTTGTTTCTCGCATAGAAAGAGGCGAGCAGAAGTTTGGCGCTCACAGACTTCGGATCGAGCGCGACCGACTTTTTCAATTCGTCTTCAACGGAAGACGCCTGAGTAGAGTCACCCGCTTCAAGCAACGCGAGGGTTTCGTGCAGCACTGCCTCGTTCGGGGCGAGTTCGAGCGCACGGTGGATTTCAGCCAGTGCTAAATCTTTCTGTCCGCGCCTGGCCGCTATGCGGGAAAGCAAGGAGTGAACATCGGCATTGTTCGGCTGAGCCGCCATCACTGCGTTAGCCTGCGCCTGTGCGTCGTCAATCCTGCCCCCGGCAAGCAACATATCTCCGAGATCGATCCGCGCCTTGTAGTTTGCCGGCTGCAGGTTGACGGTCCGCTGAAGCTCGCCGTAAGCGGCGCTCAACGCACCCATATGGAGGTACGTTTGCGCCAGGGCATAATGCGCATCGGCAAAGTTCTTGTCAATTTTCAAAGCGTTGGAAAACTGAATGGCAGCTTCCCTGTCCTTGCCCTGGGCGCTATACCTCTGGCCGCTCTCCAGATATTTATGTTTCCGCACATTGGGGTCCCGGAAACACCCGGACAATAGAGTGAGCGATAGAAAGAACGCAACCATTCCCAGAGCCGCGTGGCGGCTCATGGGTCTCCACGCGCCCTCGAAGCTGGAGTGAAATACTTTAGATCCGCTTTCCATTTTCTTCCATCCTTTCAGGCTGTCTTTCAAGCCCTGATACTTGAAACCGCCGGCAGCGCGGCGTTGGCTGTCGAGTGCGCTTAGTCGGGGATAAATCGCGGCAGCAGGGGAGCAAGCCGCATCGTGAACTCCTCGGCGCGTTTTCTTGCTGCCGATACCTCGTCGTCGGAAGCAATCGGCGTAATCACACGGACCAGCGCCGCATCCGTGCGATTCAACCGCATTGCATCGGCAATCATATAGATCTTTGCCGTGTATTCATTTGCTATGCTGCGTCCGTGCGCCTGGTACCAGTAGATTACAAACTGCCTGGCCGCGCCGTTGCTAATGATATATTCGCCCACGTGATGCGGCTTGCCGTTCACGTCGGTCAAAGTGACGTAGTCTGACGACTCGAAAACCCATCCGGCGCCAGGCAGGCAATGCTTCGGGGAATGGATGGACTGGCCAGTTCTCTGCGTAGGGAAATAACCGATAAAGAGGCCGATTGGTGCCGTTTGCGCGTTGAGGGAATAAACGCGCGAAAGGAAGTCGCCGGCCCCAAGAACATCGAGCGTCTCCTGATCGATTTCCTGGTTGGTTCCCGCCCATCCATCGATATTGCCCGGCAACAGCGCCAATGGCTCGCTAAAGGGATTCCGGTCGGTGCTCGAGCGCGTATGCAGCAGCAATGCCGCTCCGGCAAGCAGCAGCACCGCAGTCCAGAAACGAAGATTCTTCATATCTGCCGCCTTTTTCCTGGGAAGAGGCTCATCGCGCGATGGACAAGATACAAGAATGTCAGGGAAACCAAAAAAATGACCCAGCCTGAGAATTCATGAAAAAAGCCCATGGCTTTGTCCGGGTCCCAATACTGGACGCACAATCCGGTGCCGAGAATGCGCACCGCGTTGGCCGCAATCGCGATCGGAATGCTGGCCACGGCGAGCGCTATTCGCCGCAAATTGGACTTCTCCAGGAAGTATCCGTAGAAGACCGCCAGCGTGAACAGGCTCATCAGAGAGCGGATGCCGCTGCATGCCTCCGCCACCTCGAGCTTCATCAAGGGAAGCTCGATGACGTTGCCCTCCCGCAAAACCGGCACCCCGAATAAAGGAAGCAGGCCACTGGCCAGCTTTGAAGCCAGGATTTGCAGCGGAAAGGTGATCTGGTTGTAGATGATGGCCGGAAGCGGAATGGCCAGCAACAGGACCAGTAAGGGGAAGCGCAGCTCCTTCAAGAACTGCCGTCCGCCAAAGCAGAGAACCACTCCAGCCAGCAAAATCAGTAGCGAAATCCGCGAGAGAAAGAGATCTGATCCGTAGACGCCCAGGACCATCAGGACCACCAACCCCAGAACCATCACGGCAATTCCACCCCAGGAAGGAGCGACCTTCATGCTGCGAAGGGTCTCTCGCTTTTCCCACACAAGGTATGCGGCGAACAGGGGCACCAGGAATCCGTGAGAGAAATCTGGTATCTGCCACCAGTCGGTGACGAGTTTCACGAGCACCCTGTAATACACCGCCGCAATCAGCAGGCATATGACTACCGAGCCAACTGCAAATTGAGCGTGGCTGGAACGCCAGTTCCACGGGGGAGCCGTTGAAGTCTGTGCGGCTTGAGCCATTTTCCTCGTCCTTGAGCCTTATCGGTCGGTAACACTCTACACTACGCAATCGGGGGCCGAAAGCGATACGGTTCGATTCAGGGAAATACCCCCATGAACTCCCCTTCGACTGTGAATCCGCGTTCCGGTGATGGTGGAAAATGAATTCCACTTTCCGGGACAATTAATGGTACACTGTTTTCCTGTAGGAGGGAACGACTCTGCCCCCTCTTCGGCGTTGCCCGAGGAAGCGTTCTCCCCAAGCCCATACCCTGCAATGGAAGCATATTCCGCGTATTTCACAGCCAGGCATAGAACCTGCATTGAAACGATGACGTGAACTTTGGTCCCCATATGGCAACAATTGCAATGATCCACAATGAAAAGAGGCAGGCGAGAGCCGCCTTTTCTGCCGAGACGCGCATTCAACGCGCGATGGCGCGGCTTGCTGAAAGCGGCTGCCCCGTCTTGATTCTGGGGGAACACGGCGCCGGGAAGCGGTTTGTTGCCGCGCAGATTCACGCGCAGTCACATCTATCCCGCAGCGCGTTCCAGGAGATCCGCTGTTTTGATGCCGAAGCATCGACGCTACAGGCTGCGCTATCCACTCCCGGTACAGTTTATCTTGCTGAAATAACAGACCTTAGCCTTTCCATGCAGGAACTGATCGTCAACTCGTATTTTCGCTCTGAGCAGGTGGAAAGCTGCCGCCTCTTGTGCGGTTCAAGCCGCGACCTGCCAAGAGAAGTCAAGTCGTGGCGCATGAGAGAGGATTTCTACTACTTCGTCTCAACCGTGACGCTCCAAATTCCCCCGCTACGCTGCAGGAGGCCGGAGATTCTTTCCATTGCCGATGAGCTTTTGGCGCAGTACGCCAAGCAGTTTGACCGCCCCAAGCCGGTTCTCTGCAAGGAAACCATCGGTCACCTGTTGGAGCACATATGGCCCGGCAATCTGTCTGAACTTCAAACCGCAATCAAGACATTTGTCGCTATCGGAGACCAGGCAATTTCTCTCGCGGCCATCAATGCGGCGGCGCAATCGGGCAGGCCGAATGGAAATCGCAGGCCTTTGCTGCTGAAGGAAGCCACGCGGGCCTCGTCGATCCAGCTCGAACGCCAATTGATCTCCGAGGTTCTGATTTCCACCGGCGGCAATCGGAAACGCGCTGCGGCCGATCTGGGCATCAGCTATAAGGCATTGCTCTACAAGCTAAAGCAGATCGAAACGGAAAACCAATCCGCGTTCTGCGGGAATGGAGTCGCACTATGAAACCTGGAAGCCTTCTCGTGGCGGCAGTTCTTGCTCCGGCACTTTTCTGCCCTGCTCAGGACAAAATGCCGGTAGCACAAGGTGCGGCCAAGCCGGCCGTGACCGACAGCTATGTCATAGGTGCGTCCGACAATATCAGCGTTACCGTATTCAAAGAGCCGACTTTGTCGAGCAGCTTGCTCGTCCGGCCTGACGGCATGATCTCGATGCCTCTTCTCGGCGATGTCAGGGCTGCCGGCAGGACAACGCAGCAGTTGGCCGACGAAATTGCGGTCATGCTCAAGAAGTACATCCAGGATCCTAATGTCACGGTTGTCCTGGCCCAGGTGAACAGCAAGAAGATTTACCTGCTCGGCGAAGTTGCAAAACCCGGGCCAGAGGAAATGACTCCCGGCATGACCTTCCTTCAGGCAATTGCCACCGCCGGCGGACTCACGCAATTCGCCAACTCGAAGAGGATCTATATTTTGCGCATTGATGACGGGAAAGAGAAGAAGATCCCCATGCAATACAAGCGCGCGTTGAAGGGCGACATCTCACTCAATCTCGATTTGAATCCGGGCGATACGATTGTTGTACCGTAGGGGTGCCAAATGAAAGCAAGCAGCACACTCTTGGCAATTTTCTTCGTCGTAAGCTCCGCGGCAGGAGCGCAGGTTGCACCCGCAATCGAAGGCCCTTACTACAGGCTGCCGATCAGCGGGACCCTTCACTACGATTTGCGCTACACGCAAACCGCGCAGTTCTACGAGGGGTACATAGAGCAGATGGGCGTAGCTTCCGGAGAGGCGGCCTACGCAAATACAAGCGCCGTGCATCCCTTTGCTTTGGTCTATTCCGGCGGCGATAGCTGGATCATATCCGGCCCGCAAGAGGAACCCGGGGTGTTCCAGCACATGTTGGTTTCACAAGGCTTAGTCAGGCGCGACTGGTCGCTCAGGCTGATGGATGACGTGACCTACATGCCTCAATCGCCAGTCACTGGATTTTCGGGGATCCCAGGCGTGGGCAACCTGCCGGGCGAGCCGGGCCTGCCGACCCAGCCGATTCTGACACAAAACACGAGAAGCGTTTCCAACACGGTAGGTTCGGATTTCATGCACACTTTCGGCCATGCAACAAGCCTTGATTTCGGCGGCAGATATTCCATCCTTCGGTTTCCGGATGGTAATGGACTGGATACCGATTCGGTGCAGGCGAACGGACAGATTACCAGGCGGCTGGACGCGCGGAATTCACTTTTTGGCCAGTACGTTTATGGGTCCTTCAGCTATCCAGCGTACTCCCAGTTGACCATGGACACACAATCCGCGCTGGTTGGCTACCAGCGCACATGGAACCGGCAGTTCAGGACGAGCGTTTCGGCGGGACCAGAGTTCGTACAAAGCTCTGACAACTTACTTGTTCCTCCATCGACGAATCTCACAGCCAATGCGAATGCGACATACGCCCTCAGGAGTTCGACGACGGCGACGGTCAGCTATAACAGGGCAACTTCCGGAGGCGCTGGGGAGGCAACTGAGGTTGCCATACACAACGACGATGTCACCGGAGCGATCACGCAACTGTTTGGAAGGAAATGGACCGTCAGCGCAACGGGCTCGTACATTCGCACCCAAGGCCTGGCATTGCAACTCGATCAAGCCGTCGTAACCAGCGCGGAGCTTGGAGGAGTGTCGGCTACGCGGAGATTGGGCAGATACTTCACGGTATTTGCGAACTACACAGCAGTTCAACAGTCATCGAATCTTGGACTCGGAACAAATGTTGTCAACGGGCTGTCGCAGGTAGTCGGATTCGGCGTCGCCTACTCTCCGCGGGATATCAACTTGAAGAAGTAACTCATCAGGGAGGACTATGCTCGGGCATCGTGAACTGACAATGCAGGACTACGAGGAAATATTGAAACGGCGGTTCTGGCTGATTTCGATTTCCGCGATCCTCCTTCTGGTGATTAGTCTCGGAATCAGCTACATCCTGCCACCGCAGTACGTGTCAAAGACGCTGGTACTCATTGAGCAGCAGAAGGTTCCGGAAGACTATGTAAAGCCTGTCGTCGATGAAGACCTGGGCGCTCGGCTGGCGTCGATGCAGGAACAGATACTGAGCCGTTCGCGTATTGAGCCGATCATTGAGCGATTTGGCCTGTATTCCAGCAACAAGTACACCATGGATGACCGCGTCGACCTGACGCGAAAAGCAATTAAGATAGATCCGATTCCCGCCGGCCAGTCGTCCCATGGAATGCCTGGCTTTTATATCACTTTCAAGGCGCAGGACGCGCGCACTGCCCAGCAGGTATGTGGCGAGATCACGTCGCTCTTTATCAGCGCGAATCTAAGCGCGCGCGAGGAGTCCGCCGAGGGCACGACCGATTTTCTGAGACAGCAGCTCGCCGATTCCAAGAGGAATCTCGACGAGCAGGACGCAAAGCTCGCGGCCTTCGAGCGCCAATATGTCGGCAAACTTCCCGAACAGGAGTCAGCGAATACGAATACTCTTCAGGCGCTCACGACCCAGCTTGACGCCTCGACGCAGTCCGTCAATCGCCTGCAACAGAATATAACCTTCATGGAGACGATGAGTGCTCAGCAGCCACAGGATACGTCCAGCGCCGATCCCGTTACCGGGACATCGCCTGACTCGCTCAGTATCCAGCTCAAGGAGGCGCTCACGCAGGAGAAGGAATTGGAGGCGCTCTACACGCCCGATTATCCGGATGTAGTCGCGATGAAGCGGAAGATTGACAATCTGCGCGCGGAGATCGCGCAAGACACGGCCAAACCAGTGAAAGGAAAGCCCGCTACGGTTCGTCCCGATTCGCCGCAGCTTCAGCAGTTGAAGGCGCAGCTTCGCGCTGAAAAGCAATCGCTGGCCACCGCCAAGCTGGAACAGAATCGAATTGAGCAGCAGGTTCGCAACTACGAGTCGAGGATTGAGTCAAGTCCAATGGTCGAGGAACAGTACAAACAGATTACGCGTGACCATGAGACAGCCCTGCAGTTCTACAACACTCTGCTGACCAAGATGAACGAATCGTCGATGGCAACCGCTCTTGAACACCGCCAGCAGGGCGAACAATTCCGCGTGATGGATGCTCCCAACCTTCCGGACGAGCCTACTTTTCCGAACCATTTGATCTTTGCCGGCGGTGGCCTTGCAGCCGG
Source organism: Acidobacteriaceae bacterium (assembly GCA_003142015.1). GTDB lineage: Bacteria > Acidobacteriota > Terriglobia > Terriglobales > Acidobacteriaceae > Telmatobacter. The sequence goes on from PLOI01000091.1 coordinate 9,861, forward strand.
CCTGGCTTTCGGCCTGTTTCTCGCGGCGTGGTTGGAGTACCGCGACACTTCCCTTCGTAATGAAGGCGATATCTGGGCCTTTACCAAGCTGCCTACGCTGGCCGTCGTCTCTTACTTCAGCGATCTGGATCACCCCCACGCGGGCCGCAAGCGCGGAAGACTCTTTTCTCGAACGGCTAGACCCATTGAAAGCGCGCCCGGATAGCCATGTATAAATCCTTCTTCGGCCTTCGCGCCCTTCCTTTCGGAGCCAGTCCAGACCCGCGGTTTCTCTTCCTGAGGCCGCAGATCAGGGAAGCGCTTGCCTGCCTTCAATACGGCATTGCGGCGCGCAAAGGCTTCGTGGTGATGACGGGAGAAGTAGGAACAGGGAAGACAACCTTGCTCAGGTCGGTTCTGGACACGTTCGCCAAGGGGCGCATCGCAACGGCTTTTGTCTCCAATCCGCGTCTCGATGTGCTCGACTTTTTTGAAGTGGTGCTCACTGACTTTGGTATTCCTCCCCAGACGCGGACTAAGTCGGCAATGCTTTTGCAGCTCAATAGCTGGCTCATCGAGCGCTTCCGCGCCCATCAGTTGTGCGCCATCGTGGTTGATGAAGCGCAAGACCTTTCCTGGGAGCTTCTCGAGGAGATTCGTTTGCTGACTAATCTCGAGACCGCTTCAGAGAAGCTGGTGCAGATTGTTCTTTCCGGCCAGCCTGAATTCGAAGAGAAGCTATACAACGCCAACCTTCGCCAGCTTCGCCAGCGTGTCTCCCTGTGGTGCAGAACCAAGCCGCTAAACGGCGAAGAGACGCAGGCTTACATGGAAGAAAGATTGCGCATCGCCGGAGCGAGCCAGCCGGTGTTCTTACCCGAAGCGGCGGAGCTTGTCTATCGCTACTCGAAAGGAATTCCCCGCATCATTAATCTGATCTGCGAAAATGCCTTGATCGACGCTTATGCTGAACAGGTCAAGCCGATCCCGGCGCACATTGTTGAGTCGGTTGGCCTGGAACTCGATCTTGCCGAGCACCCTTTCATGATCTCGTTCCCGGCTATGCAAGTGTTGATGAAGCGCACTCTGCAAACCAATATGCTCAATAGCATAACGCCCGTTGCCGAAGGCACGGATTCACTAAAGGAACGTGAAATATGAGCCGCATATACGATGCACTTCAAAGGGCGGACATTGAACGGCAAGCTGCCCAGGGAAAGGACGCCGCAGAAAATGCCGAGCCGTACTTTGTCTCCGGCTCCGAGGATTTGCCGCCGATCGAGGCTGGCGTCAACCTTGAGAACACAGTTCTGCATTCATGGAAGCCATCCCTGGTCTCCCTTCCGACACTTGGAGACCGCGGCGAAGGCATCGAGCAATTTCGCGGGTTGCGCTCGCAAATTTACCAGTTTCGCGATCAGAATCCGCTCAAGACAATCCTTGTCAGCAGCGGCATGCCCGCGGAGGGCAAGACCTTTGTCGCGGCGAATCTGGCGGTGAGCCTGGCGCGCAACCGGAACAACACTGTTCTGCTTATTGACGCTGATCTGCGCAGGCCCGCGCTCCACGCAATTCTGGGCGCTCCCAGCGCGCCGGGGCTTGCAGAGTATCTCGCGGGAGCCGCGGAGGTGAGCGACATCCTGCAGCGCAACGAGAATCCCCGCGTTGTTGAAGCCGGCATTATGCACGCCATCCCGGATCTCGCCTTTATTCCCTCCGGCGCGGGTGGCGACAACTCTTCGGAGCTCGTCGCCAATCATCGTATCGAAGAGCTGGTAGCCGCCCTTTCACCGCACTTTGACTGGATACTGATCGACTCCCCGCCGGTGCTCGCGTTTGCGGACGCAATCGACCTCGCCCGCGCCGCTGATGCAGTATTGCTTGTTGCTCGCGGAGCAACCACACCTTTCGATGTCGCGCAGCGCGCACAGGCCGCCTTCGCCAACTCGCGCATTCTCGGCTTCGTGCTGAATGCGGTCAAAGATGCCCCACGCCGCACCTCGTACTACTACGACTATGACAAGCAGGAAGCCGGCAGCGGATCGCCCAAACGAAAGGATAAGCGGCGGCAAGGATGATCAGACTTTTCAATGTCTATTATCCGACTCGGACTTTGGTGCTGCTTATTTGCGAGGTGCTCCTCGTTGGCGGCTCATTTCTGCTGGCCACGACTTTCCTCATGGGCCCGGATGCGTACATTGTTCTAATCTATGAGAGCGGCTTGCTGAAGATCGCCGGCATAACCGTCCTCACACTGCTTCTCACCTATTACTTCGACCTGTATGAACCGCGGCGCATCTCAGAGGACTGGGAGATATATTTTCGCCTGCTGCTCGTTCTCAGCGTGCTATCTTTTGTTCTCGCGGGGCTCGTCTATTTTTTTCCGGAGTTGGACATTGGTCCTAATGTCTTATCCGTTGGCGTCGCCATTCTTGCGATTCTTCTCGTTCTCTGGCGCGGGGTCTACGAGTGGATCATTGGCCTTCCCATGTTCCGCGAGCGGGTCTATGTTCTGGGCTGCGGCAAGCGCGCACGCGCCGTGGTAGAACTACTGCGGGCCAGCCGTGACGCCGGCATGGAAGTCGTCGGTTGGAAAGGCGAAAGCGAAGTCCACGGACG
>PLOI01000056.1 GCA_003142015.1 Acidobacteriaceae bacterium
GGTCAGCTACGCCACCAGCCTCATGCGCCAAGGCGTCCTGATTCAGACCACCGAGCATCTGCTCTCCTCGCTCATCGGCATGGGAGTGGACAACGTGATTGCGGAACTGGACAACCTGGAGCTGCCCATTCTGGATGGCAGCGCCCTGCCCTACGTCGAGGCCTTTCTGCGCGTGGGCATCCGCACCCAGCGCCGCCGCCGCGAGACCATTCGTGTGCTGAGCCCAATCGAGGTGCGCGAGGGAAACAAGTTCATCGGTCTTTATCCCGGCCCCGGCTATAGCATTGAATACACCATCGACTTTCCCGCGCCTGTGGGCCATCAGAGCGCCCGCATTGACCTGGCGGCCGAGACCTACGGCCAAGTCATCGCCCCGGCGCGCACCTTTGGCTACAAGGTTGACGAGCAGAAGTTGCGCGACATGGGCCTCATCCGCGGCGCCGGCCCTGAGAGCATCATCATTCTCGGCGCAATAGGGCCTGAGAACGGTTCGCTGCGCTTTCCCGACGAGTATGTGCGCCATAAAGTCCTTGACCTGATCGGCGACCTCGCTCTCGCCGGCCGCCGCATCGAGGGCCACGTGGTAGCCGAGCGCGCCGGCCACGCCATGCACTCGGCGCTGGTTTCGCGGCTGCTCAAGGACCGCTCAACCTGGGAGCTGGCCCACGTGCCGGTGGAGACAGCGCCGTCTGAGGAGAATGTGCCAGCCGAAGCGACTAGAGTTCTCGACAGCCCAGCCCTGATGAGCGCTTGAGGCTCGGGAACAGGGAACAGAAAGACAGGACTATCCGACAAAGCGCCGTGCCCCATCCTTTCCGCTTTTTTCTGCGGAAAGGGTGGGAGACCACAACACTTCGCGATAGTATTGCTTGTAAGAATCTATGTAGAGCGGCAGGTTTTCAATGCCCGACGGACTCAAGCGGCTTCATCACTCCGGGCAATCTCACTTCCTCACCTTCAGTTGCTATCACCGGCTTCCACTTCTGGCTCAAATGCAAATGCAGGAAACGTTTCTGCTTGCTCTTGAACAAACGCGGCGTCGCTTCCAGATGCGCGTCTATGGCTACGTTGTCACGCCTGAACATGTTCACCTGTTACTGAGCGAGCCTGAGGAGAGAATGCTTTCCAAGGCTGTGCAATTGCTAAAAAGCAAAGTTTCGATTCAAGCCCGTAAACTAGGCAAGAGAGTCGCGGGAGGGTTACCGTTCTGGCAGACTCGTTATTATGATCACAACGTAAGAAATTACGAGGGTTTCGTCACACAGCTTCGCTACATACACCGCAATCCGGTGAAGCGCGGATTCTGCCCTACGCCAGAGGAGTGGCCCTGGTCGAGCTTCCGCGCCTGGGCACTGGGCGAGATAGGTATTGTCGAGGTCGAGTCGGAGATGATTGCGGCGCGGCGAGAAGCAATTCGTTCGGGGATTCCTCTCATGTCTCTGCTGAGTGAAGTTGTGCAAACAGCAGATCAGAAGTAGTGGTTTCCCACCCTTTCCGCAGAAAAAAGCGGAAAGGATGGGGCACGGAACGTGGTCGGTTGGTCAGCTTTCCGTTCTCAACAACAAACTCCCCGTGCCCCATCCTTGCGACTTTTTTCTGTCGCAAGGGTGGGATATCTAAACGATTGAATGCCCGTTTCACTCAAAACAAAATGCACATCGGCTCGGCCGCCGGAAAGCTCTTGCCTTCTTTGGCCAGCACGCCAGTCTCGGTACTCCGCGCGAAAACGCTGATCTGGTTCGAGCTTTGATTGGCCACCAGCATCCAGCGCTCTGTCGGGTCCAGCACAAAGTTGCGCGGAATCTTCCCTCCGCAGTCGAAGCGTCCTTCACGCGTTAGGCTGCCGCTCTTCTCATCGGCATGGAAAAAGTAAATCGAGTTATCGCCGCGATTCGCAAAGTAAACTGACTTTCCGTCCCTGGAGATGACCGTATCGCAGGCGTGCGTGTCGCCCGTGTAGCCGGCAGGCAGCAGCTCAATGCGCTTCACCAGCGCAAGACTCCCGTCAGCATTGCTCCACTCCAGCACGTCCACCGTCGAATCCAGCTCGTTGATCGAGTAAGCCGTATGTCCGTTGGGATGAAAGTGCAGCGTCCTCGGCCCCGCACCCGGTTTGGCCTTGTAGCTTCCCGCCGGAGTCAGCGTCGCCGCCGTCGTGTTCAATCCATAAATATGGATGCAGTCTTCGCCCAGATCGTTGAAGTACGCAAATCGATTATCCGGCGAGAACGAAGCAAAGTGTGCATGGGCGCTTTGCTGCCGGTCCTTGTTCGGCCCGTGGCCGCTATAGTGCTCGGTCCACACGGCGGGGCTCAGCCGCCCGTCGGTCACCAGAAAACTCGCCGCCGAACCGCCGCCGTAATCCGCCGCCAGCAGCACGCGGCCCGTCCGGTCCAGAGCCACATGACAAGTCCCCTTGCTCGCCGAGTTCTGCGCCGAACGAGGCTCTAGTTCGCCATTCGCCACACTAAAGCTGGCCACAGCGCCCGTCGGCTTGCCGTTGAAGCTGTCCACCTCCGAGGCGGCGTAAAGAAATTCGCGGCTTGGTGAGTACGTAATCCAATCCACATTGGCCAGCCTGGCGGCAACGCCGGCAGCCGTCAGTTCGCCCGTCGCCGGGTCCCACTCATAGGTCAGAATCCCCTCCGGCGTGTTGGAGCCAACGAAGACCCGTTTGCGGCCCGATGGAGCAAGAACAGGCGCGGCAAGCGAAGCGGAGGCGGCAGCAGCTAGTGTTGCGGCGGAAGCGGTCATCAGAAATCCCCGGCGAGTTAGTTTGGTCATCACGGAAGCGATTGTCGCCGATCAGGCCCGCGGCGCGCCAGCCCCCTCAAGCCGCAGGCTGTTGACTCCGCCGCAGTTGCCCGGCGCAGGTGATCTGGCCACTGAAGCTGTCGCGAGCGAATAGCGAGCCGCTGGCCCCACCGCAGGTGGTGCGCCCAGTCACAGGACATTCACACTCCGCGTGTGATAGCATCCCATTTCTTAGCAAAAAGCGTCTGCGGGCACATCCTCCAACCCTCCGCAAGGCGCTGGCCCGAGACCCTCCCAATGATGGACGAGGTAGACGGCAGACCGGGACCTGTGGCCCTCCAATTCGGCCACCTGGACGCCCTCAAGCGCGTCCCAACGGCTTCCCTGTCCCTCCCCATCCCAACTCCAGACAAGACCACAAAATTCATCTACGGAAAGTTTGGCCCCACCGCAGGTGGCGAACTACAAGGAGAGCACTATGAAAACGTACCAGGGAAGTGAGATCCGTAACGTAGCTGTAGTGGGGCATGCGCACAGTGGCAAAACCACCCTGATCGCCGCTCTGCTGCATGCCGCCAAGATGACCCCAACCCAGGGCCGCGTGGAAGATGGCACGGCCGTAACCGCCTATGACGAAGAAGAAGTAGCCCGCGGCGCAACCATGCAGAACGCGGTCGCCTTTGTCGAGTGGCAGGGCGTCAAAATCAACCTCATCGATACTCCCGGCTTTCACATGTTCACCCACGAGGCGCGCGCGGCTCTGTTGCCCGTTGAAGCGGCCATCGTGCTGGTCAACGCCCAGCATGGCATCGAGCCGGTCACCGAGCGCGTCTGGCGCTATGCCGACGAAGCCGGCATCCCCCGCATCGTCGTGATCAATCAGATGGACCACCCCAAGGCCGGCGGCGGCGGCGGATTGAGCGCCCTGGTAGACGATCTCGTTGACCGCTGGGGCCGCAACTGCGTGCCCGTTCAGCTTCCCATCTCCGACGCCCAGGGCTTTCACGGCGTGGTGGATCTCGTCACCATGGAAGCTTTCTATTACACCCCCGGCGGCGATGGCCGCGGCAAAGTCACCGGCGAGATTCCCGCCAGCGTGGCTGCCGACGCCAAGGCCCGCCACGAGGCTCTGGTCGAGCTGGTCGCCGAAGGCAAAGACGAGCTCATGGAGGAGTACTTCGAGAAGGGCACCATCGCCGAAGAGCACCTCATCGCCGCGCTTCACGAAGCCATCCGCGAAGACCGCATCTTCCCCGTGCTCTTTTCCAGCGGCCTGGCCAACATGGCCCTCGATCACCTGCTCGACTTCATCAAGACCTACGCGCCCTCGCCTGTCGAGCGCGCGCCCATGGCCATCCGCACCCCCTCCATCGAAACCGAAGCCGAGGCCAGTGCGCCCACCCGCAAAATCGCTGACAGCGAGCCGTTAGCCCTGATGGTCTTCAAGACCATGTCCGATCCCTTCTCCGGCCGCATCAGCTTCTTCAAGGTCATCAGCGGCGTGGTCAAAAACGACGCCACCGTCGAAAACTACACGCGGCGCGGCCAGGAGCGCCTCTCGCATCTCAGCGTCATGCAGGGCCGCAAGGCCGCCGATGTCCCCGAGTTGCACGCTGGCGACATCGGCGCCGTGGCCAAGCTGCGCGAAACCCTCACCGGCGACACCCTCGGCCAAAAGGGCGCGGAGATCCAGATCGACCTCCATCCGCTCCCCGAGCCGGCCATGACCTACGCCATCGAGCCCAAGTCCCGCGCCGACGAAGACAAGCTCGCCCCCGCCATTCACAAGCTCATGGAAGAGGACCTGCTTATCAAGTTCTTCCGTGACCCGCAGACCAACGAATTCCTCATCGCCGGCGCAGGCCAGCCGCATATCGAGGCCATCGTCAGCCGCCTCAAAAAGCGTTACCACGCTGAAGTCACCCTCAAGGCGCCCAAGGTGCCCTATCGCGAAACCATCCGTGCCACGGTCGAGGCGCCGGGACGCCACAAAAAGCAGACCGGCGGTCACGGCCAATTCGGCGACTGCAAAATCCGCATGGAGCCCATGCCTCGCGGCGCAGGCTTCGAGTTCGCAAGCGAAGTCTTCGGCGGCGCAATCCCTCGCAACTTCATTCCGGCAATCGAAAAGGGCATCGTCGAGTCAGCCGCCCGCGGCTATCTCGCCGGCTATCCGGTCGTCGACTTCCGAGCTGTCGTTTATGACGGTAGCTACCACGACGTTGACTCCAACGAAATGTCCTTCAAGATGGCTGGCCGCCTCGCCTTCCGCAAGGCCATGGAAACGGCGAAGCCCTGCCTCCTCGAACCCATCATGAAGGTCGAAATCGAATCGCCGGACGAATTCGCCGGAACCCTCATGGGCGACCTCAGCAGCCGCCGTGGCCGCGTGCAAGGCACCGATTCCAAGGGCCGCACGACAATCATCAACGCCCAGGTCCCCATGTCCGAGATGCTCACTTATGGAACCCTTCTAACTTCCATGACTCAGGGCAAGGGCAGTTACCGCATGGAGATGGACCACTACGACATCGTCCCGCAGTTAGTAGCCGACAAAATCCTAGCCAACGCCAAACGCCCCGTGGAGGAAGAGGAAGAATAAGCACCTGCGGTGCGGCCAACTTACTCCGCTGCACTCCGCTCACTCACAATGTCATCCTGAGCGGAGCGCAGCGAAGTCGAAGGACCTGCATTTCGTTATCGTCCCAGGTCTCAAAACATCGAGCCTTGAGAGGCCGCCGACTACTTTGTAATAAAGGAGGACTGCTCAGTGCCTGACCTTAAGCCAAAGAATGCGAAGACTCTTGAACTACTTCAGGAGTTTGCAAAACAATTTCAGCCGCTAGAGACTGAGCCGCAACTGCTGGAGTTGACGGATGCGAGAACTGGCGCGCGTTATTGCGAGTGCCACGTAAAAGGGAGTGCAATCGTCTCCATGGGGACGACCGACGTTCCGCTTGATCCGGAGGAGCAGCCTGACTATCGGGCGAACCGTGACATCGTGGTTAATAACTCTGCCTTCCAAACCATGATCAAAGATGCGAAGTTGCGCCGGTCCTTTAGCAACATCGTGACAGAATACACAAAGGAATTTGACCCCGAGCACCCGCTCAAGATAATTGGTGGGCAGCATAGGTTTGAGGCCATTCGCGCAGCTGTTGCCGAAGAGGTTGATCAGTACCACGGCGTTAAGGTTTACCTCGGTCTAAACATGACGCAGAGGTTAGACGTACAGCTGATTTCGAATACCAGCATCGCCATATCGGGAGACCTTTTTGACAGATTGCAAGAGACCTTTCAGGGCCCAGAATTGCGCAATTGGTGCCAGTCCGCGGGGCTCTTGAAGGACGGTGAAGATTTCGCGGATAGCTACGAAAGAGGAGGCCCGATCTCCGTAAAGATGGCGAGGACCTTCATAACGAATTACTTTAACGGAATGAAAGTTGATCCGAAGCAGTTTGAAGTGACAGATACAACACCGACAATCTGTCCTACCGGTGGTCCCGATCCGGAATGGGAAAAACTTAAGGCGGATAGGGACAAACTCTGGACGGACGCAGACCTCTTGCGTGCCGGAAAGGAGTTTTCGGCCTTGATCAAAGCACAGCGGCAGGCATTCAGCAGCAAGAAACCAAAGCCTGATTATCCTGAAAAGGCCCTAAATGTGGCGGTCATGTCGGCATGGGCATATATCACAGGATTGCTGCGCTCAAACCCCGTGCGTTTGAAACGTCATTTTGAACTAAAGGACTCAGTGGGCAAAGACCCACTGAACGCAGTGGCGCTCGCCCAGGGAAGGCACAAAACCGACGCGCAAAACTATCGCGGTTTGGGATACCGAACGGACCCCCGCGAAAGAGGGAGGTTTGTTGAGCTATTCCACCTTCAGGCGGAGGACGGCAAAGGAATAACCCCATCCGCCATTGACATAGCAATCAAGCAGTACCATGTAAAACAGGCTCAACTCGAAGTAATTAAAGCCAAGGCGAAAGCCAAGGAGACATAGTGGCGGATTTTGACTTATTCGCAAATCAACTCCTCGAAGAGGCTAAGCGATTCTTTGAGAAGGCCACAGAGTCTACGGATTCCATGTCCAGAGCAGCGCATTTGCACGCCGCTCTAATGCTTGCCTTCTGCGCTTTGGAAGCACACGTCAACTCCATCGGAGACGAATTTGCAAAGAGTACGGACCTGTCTGCCCATGAAAAGGGGATCTTATTGGAGCGAGACGTGAGGCTAAAAGACGGCCAATTTCAATTACAACCGGGTCTCAAAATATCCAGACTAGAAGATAGGATTGAATTTCTCCACGCAAGATTTTCCGGAAAGCCCCTGGATCGCGCATCAAATTGGTGGTCACAGCTAGGTACCGCAATTGACCTCAGAAATCAATTGACCCACGCGAAGACGGTTCCGAATATCTCGGAAGCGGCTGTGAGGAACGCCATTCTGGCCATTGTCGGCTCACTTGATGCGTTGTATCAAGCAATTTATAAGAGAACATTTCCGCCGAGCGGAATGGGCCTGCAATCGGCTTTGACATTTTAGAAAGTCTAACGGGCGGCGGGTGGCCCCGGTCCCTCGCATTCGGGGACCGGGGAGAGCACCTTCATTCCCCGAGGTGATCGAGATACTCTGCCGGCGAAAGCACGGTGACGCCGTGACGGCCAGGCTTTGGAAAATGCTTGAGATTTCCCGTCACCAGCCACGCTCCCGACGCGTGTGCGAGTGCCAGAAAGATCGCGTCCTTCGCGTCCGGCACAGAATGGGTCCACGGCGGAGGGTCGGGCAGCCGCAGGCTCTCTTCGATAAGCTGCTCCAGCCACGCGGGCGGAAATCCGTGGCGGGTAAACTTTGGCCGCAAGAGCACTTCGCGATATTCGCTGACAATTGACGGGCAGGTCACGAGCTGCACCCGCCCCGCCAGCACCCAATCCGCCACAAGCTGAAAAGGCACGCTGCTCAGCTTCAGTCCCGCCGAGACAACCACGTTGGTGTCGAGGATGGCGAGCCGCATCAACTCTGCCTGTTCTTTTGCCGGGCCAGTCGCGCCGTTCTCACCGCGTCAATCTCCTGGTCGATCTCTTCATCGGTGATCGGATACTGTTCCGCAAGCCGTGCGTACTGCCACAGGCTGGCCCTCGCCATCGCCCGACGCAGTTCACGATCCTCCAGCGCTACGTCTCCAAGAACGGGCACGAGAAAGAATGCCGGTCCCTGCTGGCCTGCCAGCAGCACGGTCTCCCCCTGCGGAACATTCCCCAGAGCCTTCGATCCACGAGTTCTGAACTCCCGCAGCGAAACCTGACGCATGGTGTGCCTCCTGCATCCAGTGTAGCCATTTCGGCTACACTCCGCAAGGAGATGCCAACCTTTCGCGCCCTCGGCGAAAGGGTGGGAGACCATTAACCCTGTCCCTCGCCAAAATACCAATCTACCGTTAAATCAAACAGATGGGTGCGGATCCAGTTTGACTGTCTGGGTGTAACGCTGGATCATCTCTTCTGACTGTAGATATTATTGTGGATAGTGCTGCATCCAAGATTCGGCGAGAAACCCAATACTGACGCACCTTCCGGCACAAGGGTACCTGGGCCAATACCAGATTGCCTGACCTGCATGTTTGCAAACCATTGAAAATATGGTCGGGGAGAGCGGATTTGAACCTCCGACCCCCTGGTCCCGAACTGACAATGTCATTTAGAATCAACAACTTGTGAATTGTAATCGTGGTGCTTCAGTCGCATAAGTCCTTCTGATTCTGATGGATAGCTTTCAGTCATTTTGAGTTGGGAACCCCTGCTCGGGAACCCCAAAGTTATTTCACGGCGTTGCTCACCCTTTCGGAGATCCCCCAATTGTAGGGATAAAACATAGTTATTGGTCCATTGAAAGAGAATTGTTTGATTTTTCAGGCCGACATGACCTTGACATGCCCCCGGAAATCTCTAGCAGTGGAAACTTGAGTTCTCTCGCAATCTGAAGGAACGGACTTGATGAAGAAGAGCCGGTACACGGAAGGTGATTCCTTTGCTGGTAAGTTTGATAATCACATGTGAAGTCTGTGTTCAGGGCTCGTTTCCCGTGTTAACCCCTTGTCAGATTGCGGCATTCGCGTGGAAACTTGGATTTTCTTCATCCCGGTACGGTTTACTAGTGCGCCTTTTGCCGGTTGGCGGAAAAGATTTCTGGATTGACGAGGGGAGTAGATGCAAGGGGAAAAGATGAGCAAGGAGAGCGGGATGGTCAGTGAGGGATGGCTGTTTAGCCGGCGGGAGTTTCTCGCAGGATTAGCGGCCCTGGGGCTGGCGGAGTGGACAGAGCACGCGATCGGCGCGCCTGCGGGGCCATACAGTTGGAGCGGGCTGCCGGATAGGCCTGAAGAGCGGCCGCTGGATTTTCATGCGCTGGCCAATGCATTTGACGCCTATGTCATGAATCCTGTTCATGGGGTGAATCTGCGCGCAAAGGACGGCCGGCAGGTGTTTCCTTCCGCACTGGAGGGCGTGGAAGACGGGGGACTGACAACCTACGGGCCGATGGCGCTCGGCAAGGAGTTGCGTGGCGAGGGGTTGGACGGCCTGGCGGCATCGCTGAAGGGCTACTTCAGTGAGCCTTATGGGCTGTTTCTAGACGGCGCCGGCGGAACGCTGTGCGAATACTGGTACCTGATGAATGTGACCGCACTGGCCTTTGGACTGATCCGGCTGCGCTTCGGTCAGGATGCGGAGTGGCTGGCGCGGGTGGAGAGGAGCGCGGCGCGATTGAAGGAGATGGCACGACATATCCGCTACGACTTCAACAGCCAGGGCTACGACTTCGCGAAAGCGGCAACCTTTACAAACCAGGATATCTACCGGCAGCCCGACGCGGTGGGCGGATATAGCTACGTAATGCTGCTGGCGTGGAAGTTGACCGGAAAGGAGTTCTGCCTGGCAGAAGCCAAGATTGGAATCGATCGCTACCTGGATTTCGCCAGGAATCCATGGTATGAGGTTCCAAGCGGCGCCATGGCGGTGATGGCGGCGGCGCGGCTGGAGGCGATGGGGTATCCAACCAACGCGAGAAAGGCGCTGGGGTTTGTCTTGGACGCAAAGGCTGGACTGATGGCGACGGGACGATGGGGCGGACGCGAGGTGAACGGATTGCTGGCGGGATTCCGCACCGAGCCAGCCGGCCAGACTTACAGCATGGAGTCGATGGTGGCGCTGCCATATCTGTTGCCGGCGGTGCGATTCCGTCCGGAACTGGCCGGCGAGGTGGCGCGGTATGCGCTGAACGCTGCGGCGAACCTACGCTGGTTCTATCCGGAGTATCTACCGCGCGAGGACCAGAGCCGTCCGGATCTGCCGTCGATGATTCCCTACGAGCGGCTGAGCCGGGAAGAAAAAGGCCACAGTCCCTATGCGACGGGCGACTTCGCGGGGCGCCGGTCGATCTATGGCGGCGCCTACGTTTTGTGGCTGGACAAGATGGTTCAGCCGCAGGGGAATCCGTGGCTGCTGCGCTGGGACCTGGCAAAAACGAACCTGCTCGATCGCGACTTGCCTCCGGCATTCCTCTACTACAATCCCTGGCCGGAAGAAAAGCGCATCACGGTCGAGACAGCGGCGGGCACAAGACGGGTTCACGACCTGACACGCAATCGGACGCTTGAGCTAGATAAGGGAAGTACGGAGTTGAGGCTGGGCGCGCACGAGGCGCGCGTAATCGAGATTCGGTCGTAAACGCATTCACGAGAGGAAAACTGCCAATGAAGAAGATACCAGGCTTTATGGAAACGGCATCGGCCCATGTTGTTTCACGGCGTTCCTTTGTCCTTGCGGCGGCAGCGGCAGCCACCTGCGCGCCGCTGTCCAGCGCTTGCCAGCAGGAGCCTGACGCCGCCAAACTACGCATCGACCCCCAAGACTCCAAGGGTATGTTCGCATGGCAGTTCCCCAGTGCCGACAAGGAAGCAACATGGCGAAGGCAATCCTTTAGCATCGATAGGTGGTGGGGGGACTTTTCGCGCGAATTGCCGAATCAAATGGATATGTTTGACGATAACCCATGGTCGATCGGCCCTTTCACGAAGCATAAGGGAAATCCGGTTCTAGTCCCGACTCCCGGCGCCTGGGATGCAGGTCATTTCTCGGGCGGTGTGCACAATGGTTCAATCGTCATAAAAGACGGCATCTTCTACTACCTGTACCGCGGAGAAAGACCGATCGACATCAAGCAGAACAGCGAGTTCGACTACATCTGCGACATAGGAGTAGCCACCAGCAAGGACGGCGTTCATTTTACAAAGGATGACACACATAGCCCCCTCTTCAGGAAAGGCGAAGATAGACGCTTCAGCTACGAAGATGTAAACGTGACGCGGCGCGGGGATATGTACTATATGTTCTGCAATCAATGGCTATGGGAACGGCAGGGTGATACGAGTCTCAACGGGATCATTGCAGCGACTTCAACCGACCTACTGAATTGGACCAAGCACGGCATCCTGTTTCCAAAGGCGAAGCGTATTCATCGCAATGGCGTCGTTCTGCAGAGCCCAGACAACGAAGCCATCAAGGTGAACGGAAAATATGTAATGTACATAGACGACGGTCTGATTGCATATTCAGAAGACTTGCTCCATTGGGAATCGGAAGAAAACGCAAATGCTATGCCCGGTGGTGAATGCTGCTTCGCTCTTGGTGAATACGATCCCTCGAATCCCGGCAACATTGTTCTCTTCACTGGAGGCGCGCACACTGGGCATTTCTATGCGGTGGGAGAGATCTTGATTTCAAAAGCCGATGTTACCAAACCAGTTCACTACCTCCCCCGCTCCCCGCTCTTTGCGGAAGTTAAGTATCCATTTGAGAATGGCTTTGCCGCTGAGGCCCCGCACAGGCCGGTATCCAGCTTTGCGGATTGCATCTTCTTCAATGGCCTGACTCGCTATAAGAACAAGTGGTGGGTGTACTACGGGGGAAGCGAGTATTACACCTGTCTTGCGACCGCTCCGGTGTCCAGATGATGCATTCATCCCTTTGTGCATTCGATTGTGGAATGCGGTCCGCCCCGGCATTCAGCTAGGGATGAATCACGCGCGTAGCGACGATAGAAGTGGCATTGGGCGCGCCGGCGACGGCCTGAGTGCGGATGAGCGCCTCGAAGTAGACGGGCTGGCCGGGGATGCCGGAGATGCCGAGCGCTTCCTGAAGCTTTTGCCGGTTGCCTGCATCGGCCAGGAAAAGTCCCGCAGCCTCGGTGCCCTCCTGTTGCAGTCCCTGCAGGATGAGAACGCTGCCGCGGCCGTTGCCGAGCGGCAGGAGCGAGATGGTGGCGTAGTCCTCACCGGAGCTGCCGGTGAATGCCAGCCCGTGGTAGTTCTCCTGCTCCCCAGTCCGGGGATGGATATTCTGAAAGAACTTGAGGCTTTCGCCGACTACGCCCTCGCGTTCCTGAAAATTGAGTTTGGCCTGGAAGTAAGAGACCCAGGGGTTGGAGCTTGGGCTGCCGACAAAGACAAAGGTTCCTTCTTCAAGGTCCCTGGGGCGCAACTCGCGCGCCGAGCGAATGGCAAGCCGGTCGCGCGAATTGCCGCTCAACCGCAGGAGCGTATCGACCACCACCAGGTCGGCATACGAGGTCAGCAGCGAGCCGGAAAGATACCTCATCACCCGCGCTTCGCGGGCCGTGGGATGAGCGTTTGCGAGTGTCTCTCCGCTCCGGTAAGACGGGCTAAGATACTGCTCCAGCGTCACCGGTTGCTCGTCTACCAACCGCGTCATGCCGTAGTTGATGTCGGCGACCACCACATAAACAGGCCGGTTACCCGAATCGAAGAGTGTGGCAAGAGGCCAGGGCGGCGGAGGCGGCAGAGGAACAGCCGGACGGCGCAACCAGGCTGCCAGAGTCGTTAACAAAAAGAGCGCGGCCAGCGCCCAGGGCAGCGCCCGAAGCCAGGAATTAAGGCCATGGCGCACAACAGCCAGCACCGGCGGTCTGGCAGATCTCTGCTCGACGGTGCGAAAGAGTGTGGTGTAGGCCCCTTTCGGAATCTCAACAATGGAAGTTTCGTCGCGGCCTTCGCCGTCGAAGTACTCATGCAGCTTGAGCCGCAACTGCCGCACATGCACGCGGACTGAGCTGTCCTCGACGACACTGTAATCCTGGGCCTTGCCGAAGACGGCGCTGCCGATCGAGTGTTCACTCAGATCCTGGGGCTGACCGTGCAGCGTCCTCTCCGCCAGAAAGCGCAAGAGATCCCTGAGTCTGGCCGACTTTTGAAAGGAACTGCTGGCGGCGATCCTTTCGATCAATTGCCACCTGGGGTCTGTCCGAAGATTC
The DNA here is from genome assembly GCA_003142015.1 of Acidobacteriaceae bacterium. Taxonomy (GTDB): domain Bacteria; phylum Acidobacteriota; class Terriglobia; order Terriglobales; family Acidobacteriaceae; genus Telmatobacter. The sequence continues at coordinate 13,084 of PLOI01000056.1, forward strand.
GCATCCGCTTCCATCATCCGCGTCTAATCCCATTTCCGTTCGGCACAGTCAGATTGTGTGCAATTCAATACACATCCCGGTAAGCGTCGTCTTCCCGGTGAGTTTAGCACACCCACACTCGAGGGATTGGTCTGTCTGAGACGGAAAGCTTCTCATGCAAAGACGGAGAATCTTCCAAAATGCCGGAGCGGACTTCCTGTGCGACGCCCTCTCATGGTGGTCTCCCCGCGGGAATTCCGACCCGGAGTCTCACCTTCTGCATTCATGGCGTCTTTCTGTATGTTTTTGCGCGAATCACATGTAAATCGCACGGGCTATCAAAGATTTCCGCAGTAAGTCCCTTTTCAGCGGCGCTTGCTTTCCCAGAGGCTTATCAGCGGCTTCCAAAGTCCGGTTTGTTCCATCGCGAAACGCCGGCGCGAAAGCTCTACCCTCCAGAACTGCAAAGGGCTCATGATGAACGATCTTGCACAACGCTTCGGCCAGAACCCCATTCTCACACCGCGGGATCTGCATCCGAGCGTAGAGGGCATGGAAGTGATATGCCTGCTGAACCCTGGCGTCTTTCGCTACCAAGGCAAGACCTGGCTGCTGGTGAGGGTGGCGGAGCGCCCGGCGCAGGTTCCAGGCAAGACCTCATTCCCCATCCTGAGTCCTGACGGCCGGCTTGAGGTGCTTGAATTCAACTCCGGCGATCCACGGCTCGACCTGAGCGATCCTCGCGTCATCCATTTTGACAGGCAGGACTATCTCACCACCCTCTCTCACCTTCGCCTGCTGGCCAGCGACGATGGCATCCACTTCGCTGAGCCGGAGCAAAGCCAGCCCCTGATGGGAGCCGGAGAACTGGAAACCTACGGCATCGAGGACTGCCGCGTGGCGAAGATCGGCGAAACCTACTATCTGACCTATACGCAGGTCTCCAGTCATGGCGTCGGCGTGGGGCTGCGGACCACGCGCGACTGGAAGGACTTTGTGCACGAGGGCATGATCTTTCCTCCGCACAACAAGGATTGCGCGCTCTTCGAGGAGCAAATCGGCGGCAAATACTATGCGCTGCACCGGCCCAGCAGCCCGGAGCTGGGCGGCAACTACATTTGGCTGGCCGAGTCGCCCGATCTGGTTCACTGGGGCCGGCACCGTTGTCTGGCACACAGCCGTGAGGGGCATTGGGACAGCGCCCGGGTTGGGGCGGGAGCGGCTCCGATCCGGACCGACGAAGGGTGGCTGGAAATTTATCACGGCGCGACAAAGGAGAATCGCTACTGCCTTGGCGCGCTGCTGCTCGATCTCGACGAGCCCTGGCGGGTGCTGGCCCGCTCCGAGGCGCCCATTATGGAACCGCTGACTCCCTACGAGCGGGAAGGCTTCTTCGGCCAGGTCATCTTTACCAACGGCCACCTGGTCGATGGCGACCGCGTAACGCTCTACTATGGCGCGGCCGACAGCGTGATCTGCGCCGCTCATCTCTCCATCAAGAGCATTCTTGCCGGCCTGGCTCCGGTGCGGGGAGAGATGCCATGACCCGTCTGCGCAAGGAGTTTGAAGTTTTTCTTAGCTGCCCCCACTCCATGCAGGTATTGATGGTGTCCAACATGATCTATGGCCTTGTCCTGCCAGTGATCGAGATCTTCGTGGCTGCCTATGTCATGCGGAACTCGCACGCGGTCGCCAAGGTGGTCACCTATCAGTTGTCAATTTACGCGGCCACGCCGCTGGCCTTCTATTTGAATGGCAAGCTGCTGGGCCGCGTCAGTGCCAAGCATCTGTACGCCACCGGCATGATTCTGTCGGGACTGGCAATGATGCTGATGATGCAACTGAGCATCCTCACTCCCATTGGCGTTGCGACCTCGGGATTCACCATGGGGCTGGCTACCGGCATCTTTTGGGCCAACCGTGGATTCCTGGCGCTGACCGCCACCAACGACGGCAACCGGAACTACTACTACGGCCTGGAGAATTTCATTGCCACTTTAGACGCCGTCGCGGTTCCTGCACTCATCGGCTGGTTTATCAGCGGCACTACTTTGTACGGCTGGCTCGGCGGGATTCCCGACCGTGCTTACCACATCATCGCGATGGCGGTTTTTGGCCTGACGATCCTGGCCGCCGGCATTCTTGAGCGCGGTACGTTCCGCAACCCGGAGCATACC
>PLOI01000079.1 GCA_003142015.1 Acidobacteriaceae bacterium
CAACGATCCGCCCGGCTGTTCATCAGGGGTCAGTGATCAGGGGTCAGCAAAGCACCGCGCCGCTGGTCATTGGTCATCTGATGATTGTGCGGCAACGGAGGGTAATTTTCTGCAAGGACAGATTGGGAGGGGCAGTCCCTCCCATGTCCGGAAATCCGGACATGGGGCACCCGTCCTTTTCAAAACATCGACTTAACCAGAGATTCCCTTAAGCCAGCCTTTGCGCGATGGTTTCGTCCAGAATTTCGCGCACGGTCAACGGAATAATCATGATGTGCTCGGCAGGTGGCCCAGGCATCGATTCAACTTCCTTCAATCATCAGCCAAGATGGAAAGCTGTGCCCCATTCATCGCGGCCCTATCGCGATGAGTGGGCCGCGAAGGCTTGCCGTCCACTCTGACTCGATTTCAACCGCTCCTCGAACGCCGGTCGCGTAGTGATTGAAGCTGCTCCGCTGGTAGTCGCCGGGAGATGCAACCAATCCGCGCTTAACAGGCTTCCACCCCAACGCACAAAGTTCGTGCGCCGGGGACCCCGGGTTTCTGTGAATGTAACGTATAACTTCGGAGCGAGCATCTTCGCCACGAACGTTGCGGTCAAAGTAGCGTTCCTGCCAGAACTTCTCGCGCTGGCCTCTTAGTTTGCGCGAAGTGATCTGCTTTACGGCTTTGAGAAACTGGGCCACGAGGATCGATGGTGGCTCGTTGATGAGCAAATGTACGTGCTCGGGCATCAGGACGTAGGCGTAGACCCTCGCCTGATGTCGTGCACGAGTCAGTTCCAGTACGGACTCGACTGTCTCCGTGGCGCCCGGCGCATCGAGCAGAGGGAGACGGTGAAAGCAACTGAAAGTGATGAAGTGAAGAGCATCCGCCTTCTGGAACCGTTTCAGACCATACGGCATGGCCCCATCATAGCTCGCTACAACCCGCTCATCGCGATAGAGCCGCGATGAACGGGGCACAGCTTCTCAAGTCACAGGGTTACTTTCGGGGTTGATGAGCGCGCCACCTGCCAAATCCAACAGCCCCAACCTGTCAATCGGTGACGCAGATCACAGTCCGCGCTTGCCGATGCGCGAATCATGAAAAGTGCAGAGCCAGTTCGCGCACGCGCTTGGAGGCAATTCATGAAACGGTCGAGATTGCCGCTGATGCGCAGGGTTTCACAGATATTTTTTCTGCTGCTCTTTTTTGCGCTGCTGCTATTCACGTCTCTGAACTTCTTCCCCCACGATGCCACCGAGGTGCAACTGCGCGCGCCGGTGCGGCTGTTTTTTGAGTGGGACCCGCTGGTGGCCGTGGTGAACGCGCTGGCCAGCCACGCGCTTTATCGCGGACTGCTGTGGAGCCTGCTGATCCTCGTGCCCACGCTGTTTCTGGGCCGGTTCTTTTGCGGCTGGATTTGCCCCATGGGCACGCTGCAACACTTTGTGGGCAACATGCCTTCGGAGGCGAAGCGCGGCAAGCAACGCATCGAGGCGAATCGCTATAAACGGTGGCAGACGGGCAAGTACGTTGTGCTGATTGCCGGACTGGTTGCCGCGTTTTTTGGTTCGGCGGTTATTGGGTGGCTTGATCCCTTCAGTCTGCTGGTGAGGTCGTTTGGATTGTCTTTGTTGCCGGCCTTCAACTTTGCCGCGCAATCCGTGCTGACGCCGCTCGAACACAGCCACATCGGGGTCATTAAAGCGACGGGCGAGACGCTACATACATTTCTGCACTATACGGTGCTCTATCTCCGCCAGCCGCACTACGCGCAAGGCGTGTTCCTGGGGATTCTGTTCATTGCGATTCTTGCGGCCAGTTTGCGCGTGACGCGGCTGTGGTGCAGGGCGATTTGTCCGCTGGGCGCGCTGCTGGGCGCGGTGTCGCGCTGGTCGCTGCTGGGGTTGCACAAGGATGCGGCTACTTGCGACCACTGCAACCGCTGCCTTCTGCATTGCCAGGGCGGCGACGATCCAATCGGCGGCGTTCCGTGGCGCAAGGCCGAGTGCCTGATGTGCATGAATTGCGTGGGCGCTTGTCCGCATGACGGCCTTGCTTTTCGCTTCTTCCGCAAGGAGCATGAGGTTGCGTCGCCTGATTTAGGACGGCGCAGAACGCTCACCGGCCTCGCGGCCGGCGTTGCCGTGGTTCCGTTGATGCGCGCCAACACGGGCATGGGCAAGAGCCGCCACGAACGGCTGCTGCGCCCGCCGGGTTCGCTGGATGAAGCAGATTTTCTTTCGCGGTGCATCCGTTGCGGCGAGTGCATGAAGGTTTGCCCGAACACGGCGCTGCATCCCACGCTCGACCAAGCCGGACTTGAGGGACTATGGACGCCAACGGTGGTGCCGCGCATCGGCTATTGCGAACCCAGTTGCGTACTCTGCTCCGAGGTCTGCCCCACCGGCGCGATTTGGCAGATTACGCCGAAAGAAAAAGGCTGGGTGGTGGGCGTCGGCGCGAGCGCGTCGAGCCAGCCGATTCGCCTGGGGACTGCATTTTATGATCGGGGCCGCTGTTTGCCGTGGGCAATGGCGACCGATTGCATTGTCTGCGAAGAGTGGTGCCCGGTTTCGCCCAAGGCGATTTATGTTGAAGAGGCGCAGGTTATCGACTCGGCAGGAAACACGAAGACTCTGAAGCAGCCGCGCGTCGATCCCAGCCGCTGCGTGGGCTGCGGCGCTTGCGAATTTGCATGTCCGTTGCAGGAGCACCCGGCTGTGTACGTCACCAGCATCGGCGAGAGCCGGTCGCCGGGCAGCCAGATTCTGCTCAACAGAAAATAAGGGAGATTGTTACCGTGAAATATCGCTCGAATTGGAAATGGGCCGTTGCCGCTCTTGTCATGGTTGCCGCAATTGCCGGTACAGGCTGCAAGAAAAAAGGCGTTGACCCGTTCCCGGCGTCGAACGCGGTTGCGGACTGGCAGAAGACCAGCGAGACGCGCGTCTTTGCAGCTAAAGATTTGTGGCAGTACATCGACGGCGATGCCGAGCAGTATATCTCGGCCGGCGTTGTCTCCACCTCGACCTCCGACTACAAATACAAGGGCGAGTTGGAGGTGACTGTCGATGTGTACACCATGGGCAATGCGGCCGGCGCGCGCAAGATTCTGGAGACCGGGCAAAGCACGGACGCCAAGGTTGTCCAACTGGGCGATGCGGGCATCGCCTATGCGCAGAGCGTAATCTTCCGCAAAGGTTCGTACCTGGTGCGCATCGTCGCCTATGAGTCCGCGCCCGACGCTCCGCAGGCTCTGCTTGCGCTGGCGCACGGCCTGGAAGCGAAATTGTAACCGTACCAGCCAAGAGATGTGAGGGTTTTGATGGGCAGCCGCAGGGATTTCTTGAAAGCAGCAGCAACGGGAGCTTTGGCGCTGGGCGCGCAGAGCAAGCTGGGATTTGCCGCAGTGGTGGACCAGCAAGCGGGCAAGTCGAAGGTCGTGGTTGCCAGAGATGCGGCGTTGCACGGACCCGGCGCGCGCCTGGATGCGAAGCGGGCAGCCGATCTGCTGGACCGGGCCATCACTGCCTACACGGGCCGAAATCATCCGGTCGAGGCGTGGAAGCAAATCGTTCCAAAAGCCAAGGTCATAGGGCTCAAAGTCAACGGGGTTGGGAACAGGGGAGTCTCGACGCATCTGGAGTTAGTGCTGGCGCTTTGCGAAAGGCTGCAACAGGCAGGGGTCCGCGCCGGAGACATTCTGGTGTGGGATCGCAGCAACGAGGCTCTGGAATCCGCTGGCTTTACCATCAATACCGATCCCAGCCGCATCCGCTGTTATGGCAACGACACGGCGGGCTATGAACAGCTACCAACGATTCAGGGATCAGTCAAAGTGAATCTGACCAGGATATTGACGCGCGAGTGCGACATGGTCATCAATATGCCGATTCTGAAGGACCATGATCTGGTGGGTGTCACTTTCTCGTTGAAAAATATGTATGGAGTGATCGAGCGTCCCGCGGAGCTTCATGCCAACAATTGCGACCCCGCCCTTGCCGACCTGTGCAGCATTCCGGTCGTTCGGCAGAAAGTGAGGTTTACGGTTGGCGACGCCATTTCTTCTGTTTATGAAAAGGGACCGGTCTTTCATCCGGAGTATCTTTGGCATCCCAATGCGCTCATTGTGGGCGCGGACCCGGTGGCCGTGGATCATACGGCAGCTCAGATGCTTGCGCGCAAACGGGCCGAAGTTGGCTTGCCACCGGTCGAGGCTGTGGGCCGTCCGGCGCGTTATCTGGTCACTGCCGCCGATCAGGCGCACCGGTTGGGCGTGAACGATCCACGGCGCATCAATCTTCTGGAAGTTTGATCGGCAGAGCGACCGTGGCTTGAGCAAACGGATCAGGCGCCAGACCGGAATCGGATGATGGCGCACCATCGGGAAGCACGGCAATCAACCAATGCGGCAGCGACGATTGAGAGGAATGCAATGGAAAACAGACGGGATTTTCTGAAGATAGCAGCCACAGGAGCTTTGGCGCTGGGCGCGCAGAGCAAGCTTGGATTCGCACGGATACTGGATCAGCACGAAGCCATAGGCAAATCCAGAGTCGTGATTGCGCGTGACGCAGCCCTTCACGGAACGAGCGCGCAGCCGGACGAGAAGCGCGTGGCCGCTTTGCTCGACCGCGCCATCGCAGCTTACACAGGCCGCGAGCACCCGGCCGAAGCATGGAAGCGGATTGTGCCCGCGAATTTTGTTTCCGAAGGCAAGGTCATTGGCCTCAAGATCAACGGCCTGGGCGGCAAAGGCATTTGCACCCACCATGCGCTGGTGATGGCGGTTGCCGAGCGGCTGCAACAGATTGGCGTCAAGCCCGGAAACATTCTGATCTGGGACCAGAATGACCACTTCCTGGAGGCCTGCGGCTTCACCATCAACACCAATCCCAACCAGATCCGCTGCTACAGCCGCGACCAGGCGGGTTTCGAGGATCAGCAGGCAACGTGGGGCACGGCGCGCATCCGGATTACGAAGATTCTCACGCGCGAGTGCGCCATGGTCATCAATATGCCGATTCTCAAGGACCACAGCGGGGCCGGCGTTACCTTTGCCATGAAGAACATGTATGGCGTGGTTGACCGCCCGCAGGATCTGCACGCCGGAGGCTGCAATCCCGGTGTAGCCGACTTGAATTGCATTCCCGTGATTCGCGAGAAGGTGCACTTCACCATTGGTGACGCCATCAGCTCGGTCTACGATGGAGGCCCTGGCTTTCATCCCGAGCGCCTCTGGTATCCCAATGCGCTCATGGTTGGCGAGGATCGCGTCGCCCTCGATCAGATCGCATGGCAGATGATAGAGCGCAAACGCGCCGAGGTGGGCATGCCAACACTCGAGGCCGCGGGCCGTCCTCCGCGCTATATTGCCACTGCCGCTGATGCGGCTCACCGATTGGGCACGAACGATCCGCAGCGCATGCACCTCATGGAAGTCTGAGCGGGAGAAATATCATGGCCGAGGAAACCGAACGCAAGCCGGAAGAAGCAACGGGCGCGGCGCAGGGCATGACGCGGCGCGAGGCGATGCTGCAACTGCTGCGCGTGGGCGGAGTCGCGGCGGGCGCAGCGGGCGCGGCTGTCTGGCTCAGCGAGCACAGTTTCCGGCCAGTTCCGGCGCAGGCTGTAGAGGCACGGCGCGACCATCGCGCGACGGCCAATTCGCAATGGCCGGCCATGACGATAGTTCAGAATGGAGAGCCGCGCGCGCTGGTGGATAAGGCTCTGGAAAATCTGGGCGGCATTGGCCGCTTCGTCAGCCGGCAGGATGTGGTGGTGATCAAGCCCAATATCGCGTGGGACCGCACGCCGGAACAGGCCGCCAACACGAATCCCGATGTGGTTGCAGAGGTCGTGCGCCAGTGCTGGAGTGCTGGGGCCAAGCGCGTCATCGTCACCGACGTCAGTTGCAACGAACCGCGGCGCTGCTTTCAGCGTTCCGGTATTCAGGCTGCTGCACGCGCTGAGGGCGCTGAAGTCATCCTGCCCGATCCGGAGCTTTTCCGCGAAGTGGAACTGGGCGGCGTGGTGCTGAAGAGCTGGCCGGTCTTCACGCCGTTTCTTGAAGCGGACAAAATCTTCAACCTGCCCATCGCCAAGCATCACGCACTCACCGGTGCCACGCTGGGCATGAAGAACTGGTACGGCATTCTCGGCGGCGAGCGCAACCGGCTGCACCAGCAGATTCACCAGAGTCTCGCGGACCTGGCTAATTTCATGCTGCCCACGCTGACCATGATTGATTGTTACCGCATCCTGCTGCGCAACGGCCCGACTGGCGGAAACCTGGAAGATGTGGCCACAAAGAAGACGATGGTGGCTGGAACTGATCCGGTGGCTTTAGATGCTTACGTTGCCAAGGCGTATTGGAATCTCGACGCCGAGAAGCTGCCTTATCTGCAGATGGCCGCTAACCGCGGTTTGGGGACCGTGGAGTTTGATAAGTTGCAGGTGAAGATCAGCCAGTTGGCGTAGCCGACCGCAGTGGGGCCAATGGCTCGCCATTCGCACACATGAGGTTCGTGATTTTCCGTGGGGTTGCGGAAATATTCGGATTCTCAGGCGGAATTAGCGAAAGACCTCCCTCAGGGGCTAAAGCCCGATTCAACTTGGCTGGAGCAATGTACGGGCTAAAGCCCGTACCCTCCACGCGTTGCTCTCCATCAGGGGCTAAAGCCCGGCTTAATTTTGTCGCATCTTCGGCACGACTAAAGCCGTGTCCTTTCAAAGCAAAACTTTTTTCCGCAGCCTGCTCGGTTCCAGAATCGAGACTTGGGGCGTCCGGCTCCTCGTTTTCTTCTTCAGATTCGCAGTCTTCTTCGTCAGAATCGCAGTTGTTTTCGTCGGATTCGCAATCGTCCTCATCGGAATCGCAGTCTTCTTCGTCGGGATCATAGTCGTCGCATGTGTCGCGGCGATCGCAGGTTGCGCAATCGTCGGGTTCGCAGACTTCCTCTTCCGGGGCCAGCTCATCGCCTTCGTCGGTGACGGTCATGGAACGGACAATTTCGGAGTCCGGATGGTAGGATTTGCGATCGATATTCTGCGAGGCGATCTGGAGGGCGTAGAGGAGCAGGCCGGTGCGGCGCGCATCGAGGCGGGAGCTGAGCAACCCAGATACGATCTGGGAGATAGCTACCTGGATGGAGGCGGAATCTTCCAGCAAAGGGAGCTTGATGTCGTCCCAGTTGGAGCTTTTCGCTTTGGCCATGGTATGCACGCGGGAGTGGAAATAACAGTAAGCCGACTCGCGCAGAGCCGGAGATTGGCATCGTTTTCCGTCGGTTTTGATGTGACGACATAGCTGGATCATCGGGTACCCCCACCCATATTTTGTAAACAAATTCCTTGTTTTCTTGAGTTTACGGGCAGGGTTGCGCCGCAAAATCTTGAAAACAAATAAGTTCCCTGCAAAATATTCCAGGATAAGGAGTTACGTGGATGTTTTGAGGGAATGCTCTAAGGATTATTGTGCGACGAAGGGGGGAAATAATCTGTAATGCAGGCACTTAGACGCACAGAACCCATTACGAGAATTCCTGTTCTGAGAAATCGTTGATAATTTCGCTGAGGCCTGAACATGACAAGATCCAAGGGCGAAACGGCTGCCTTGCGCTCGGTAATGATGTCGCGCATCCGATCGAAAGACACGAAGCCGGAGATGCTGGTCAGGAAGGCGCTCCACCGCCTCGGCTTTCGCTTCCGTCTGCATGGTCGTGATCTGCCGGGACGCCCGGACATCGTTCTTCCAAAATACCAGGTCATTATTCAAGTCAAGGGATGCTTCTGGCATGGTCACACGTGCATTGATGGAAGGATGCCAAAGTCAAACCGAGAGTACTGGGTGCCGAAACTGCTTCGGAACAAGGAGCGGGACATCTCCAATGATCGCAAACTTCGCCGCATGGGGTGGTCTGTTCGCAACCTCTGGGAATGCCGGATATGCGCCATCAGCCCAGAAAGACTTGATGAGCTGTTAACCAGAGCGTTGCACAACAAGTGTCCTTTCCCCGAAAAATAGCGTGTTAGCCAATTCCAAGGTGGTACATTCGCATTACTAAATGCATATGACCACGAACCGATCAAGCAGTCTCGATAAAGAACCGGGCCGGCCAGGGAAGGGAAATCCGGACTCGCTGCTGATCGAGCGGCTTGAGAAGGCGATTCTTAGAAATGCGGGCGGTCTTGAGAAATTTAAGAGGGAGATTCCCCTTCTTCTCCGCAAAGCCATCGACGAGGTCATTGACTCGCCCCGCACAAACCGCTTCACGCTCGACGAGATCGAGAAGACTGAGAAGACGTATCTTGGAACCAAAGTTGAGATACTACTGAGAAACTTGCTGGGCTTCCCTAAAGGGAAGATTCTTGATCTTTCTATTGACGGGGTTGAGACGGATATAAAAAACACAATGCGCTCGACTTGGATGATACCGTCTGAAGCTAAGGGGCATCCATGCCTCCTTGTTGAGACAGATGAACAAAGCGCGCGCTTCTCCATCGGCATTATTATGATCAGAGACGAAGTCCTCACCACCGGGAAGAATAAGGACGGGAAGAGCTCAATTTCATCGGCCGGCAAGGGTAAAATTCGTTGGATACTTCAGAACGAACTATATCCAGAAAACTTCTGGCAAAATCTAGATCCTGAGATCAGAAGTCAAATTGTAGGCCAGACAAGCGGAACAGCGCGGCTGGATGCGCTATTTCGAAATGTACAGAATCGGCCAATCTCTCGCGTCGTCGTGCTCGGAGTTGCCCAGCAAAAGGACGCGATGAAGCGGCTGAGAAAAAACGGTGGCGCACGCGATTCGCTTGCTCGTAATGGAATTGCGCTCCTTTCCGGCAACTACGACAGCGAGTTGATCGAGAAGCTCAAGTTGCCAAAATGCGGGAAAGACGAATTCATTTCATTTACGCCAACTATCCAATCTGACATAACGGCCTTGAAGGCAGCGGGCCATATCGCATAGCGTCAGCTAGCAATTTCCAGCTGCATAGAACCAGCAAGGCAACGTCGCACTTGGGTTGCAACTGCATGTGCCACAGGAGGCGGAAAGGCATTGCCTATCTGCCTGTAGGCTGCGGTCTTGCCGCCAGCAAACTGCCAATCGTCGGGAAATCCTTGTATTCGGGCTGCCATCCTAACGGTGAGCCTTGGCATCCCAAAAAATTCCGGCGTAGGGGCATCATCTGCAATTCCCATGCCATCGACCCCGAGAGTTGCCCATGCTTTCTTGGCTCGCGTTGGGCCAAGGTCAGGGCCGCCATGCTTCTTGCTGCCGCCAACAAGTGTGGGTGCAATCTCGGATGCCCGAGTTTTCCAGGATTTAGCGCCTTTCCAACCGTTTGAAGCCATCAAGGTAAAGAGTGACTCCCCGACAGTAGGAGCTTTCCTCTTGCTCGCGGCCGGCCAGCTAAACCCGTGCTCTAGACCCTTGCGGATGGCCACGAAATTCACACGTGGACGAAGTTGTGGGACACCATAATCGGATGCGTTGAGAAGCTTCCAATCCGTCCAATAATCCGAAAGCTGCCCTGCAATAAATGTTCTGTAGTCTTCAAAAACAGCATCGAGTATGCCGCGGACATTCTCGATGATCACAGCGCGTGGCCGAACCTCATCAATAATTCGCAGCGCTGCTGGAAAGAGATTGCGCTCGTCGAGTTTTCCCAACTGCTTGCCGGCCTTCGAAAATGGCGGGCAAGGGAGCCCTGCCGCCACCACATCAACCCGTCCTCGAAACGGCCTGGCATCAAAGGTGTTCAGGTTTTCTTCTATAACATTCCACTCCGGGCGGTTGAAACGCAGCGTCTTGCACGCATGCCCGTCGAGTTCAACCAATCCAACGTGTGCAAAACCGGCCTGCTCGAATCCAAGCGCTTGACCGCCGGCACCCGCACATAGTTCTAAGACTGAAATTGCACCCATGAATGTAATTGTGCATCAAAAGGCGGCTTGTGTCTTTAGCAAGGTGCATGAATTCATTTTAATTTCCCAAATATCCTCTTTTTGGAGAGTTACTGCCTCTTTTGGGAAAAGCGAAGAGACTACCGGCTGAAGCAGCTGAAGGAATTCACTGTTGTATGCGGTCAAGGGCAATCGCGTGGACTACTCGATTCAGCCAGCGTCAACTGACGCCAGATCGTCATAGACAATTCAGATCTCAATTTGAAAGGCCGCCCTTGCGGGCGGCCTTTGTTGTTTTGCGCCGAAGGCGCGGCTGTTGCATGCAATGCTCAGTCGCCGGCGACCAGCTCGCTTTCTTTTTCCTTGGCGGGCTTGGCGGGGGCGATGGCGTTGAGGCTTACCAGGCCCTCGACAGGCTTTTCGCCGAGGACATGCTCGCGATAGAGCTTTGCCATGCGGGAGTTTTCCGCATCCTGCTTCATCTTCCCGTCGCGGGCGCGGATTTGCTCTTCGCGGGCGGTCTTGGCAATGCCCAGATCGTCGAGGGTGTGGTTGGCCGCGGCGTTGACGTGTATCTGGTTCAACTGGAGGTCATGGCCTACTACGGGCATGACCACCTGCTTGCCGCCGGTGAAGATTTCGTGACGCCCGTGCTCCTCATACCACTTGGTGAGCGTGGCCGTCATGTGCATCTTCTCGATAATGTTGCGCCATCCGACGCCGGTGTTGTAGGCGCAGAAGCTGATTTCGCCTTCCTGGGTGGCGTAGGGGATGATGCACTGCTCGGTGCGGCGGAAGTCGTAGTTGAAGAGATCCTGGAACCACATGCCGGCGATGAAGAGGAAGTTCCAGCGGTCCTGGCGGCGGAGCTTGATGTCTTCCAGGGTGCGGTCGCCCTTCACGCTGCCGTAATCCTTGCCGGTGGCGTTGAAGGTCTTGTCCATCTTCTTCATCATGTCGGTGATCTTGAAGTGAGTGGGCGCCATGAAGGGATCGTAGTTGCGGAGCAGAGAGAGCGTGATGCCGATGACGGAGAGCCACTTGCCGCGAGCCGCATCGTTGATCTTGGCAACATCCTTGGCCACCTTGTCCATGTGCAGGAAGGCGGTTACGGGCGCGGATTCCTTGGTTTCCTTGTCGATCATCAGCGCCATGCCGATGCCGCAGTTGGGATGGCATCCGCAGGAGAGCTGGCCCCACTCGGCGGCGGGTCCGTGTATCATGTCGGCCCAGTCGCTGAAGGTGCTCATGAAGCTGATGGGGAACCAGTCGCGTTCCGGCTCGCCGATGCCCACCTGATTCTTGATATCATGGGCCATGTGCGAGAGCGTGTAGCGCTGAGCGAGACGGCGCTCGTCGGTGATTTCCTCGTCGCGGCCGGTAAAGCTGACCGGCTGGAAGCTGAG
>PLOI01000074.1 GCA_003142015.1 Acidobacteriaceae bacterium
TACCGGCCCAACCGGCCCAATCTGTACGCGGTGCGCCACGGGGCGCATCTGACCTTGCGCTATGTGGACTTTGTGGCCAGCCGGCTGGTTCTGCGGCCGCACAACATCGCTTTTCCCGTGGACCTGCTGGAAGTGGACTCTGGCGAGCCGCCCAGTGAACTGCTGGCCGGCCGCATAGCGCTGATCCTGAACGAACCGTGAGCAGTTCTAGAGCGGGTGCCCTGAGTCGGGATTGCGGTCAGGAGGTCTTCAACGCCTCGGGCGAATGCAGGGACTTCTTGTTTTCGGAGGAGAGACGGCGCTCGACCTTTTTTACATCTTCGGCGGGTGATAGGGCCTCAGGTTGAATTCCGCGTTCAATCAATGTATTGCGCACTGCCTTGTTATTCGTGATGTGTTCGCGGGAGATAACGCCCTCGGTCCGCATCTGATGCTGACGAGCGTTGAAGATGGTGATTTCGGCGGCAAAATCTTTTGCTTTCAGTATGATCGTCGGTGCAAAGTCGGCCAGCGGGCGACCTTTCGGAACGCTCTATTGCCCCTTCATCGCCTGAGTTGACCTTCCGAACAGCGCCTGATCGCCCTTACTGCGAATCAGGGCAAAGTTCTGATTGCCACCCGTGTGCTCGAAGATCACCTGCGACAGCTCTTTTTCAGTAGTTGTAAGCTTTTTTCGTGCCGACAAGCGTTCCGCTTCGAGAAGGCGCTGTTCTATCAACTCCGCGCGCCGGGTCTGAATGGCAAAATAGGTCTGCGCGAAGGCGATCTGCGGTTTTCGGGGATCGCCATTCTGGGCAATCAGATAGCAGGCATAGCGGGTAAGCATCATGTCGTCCACTTCCCGCTGGCTGCCCGATCCCAGGTCGACCATTTTGTTGACGCCAACAAAATGGTCGACTACAGGATGCCCGGAGACTTCACACGCGGTTTTCGCCTTGGAGGCAACCGCCAGAAAATTTCTCCACTCTGTATAGCCGAGCAAGTACTGCAAATCTCTTGCAAGCCAGAACTCCACGCCATCGCTCGCTTGCTGAGTATGTTCTTCAAAGGTTGCCGTCAAGCTCCGTACAAGTTCGGTTTTCACTGCGCAGTTTCCTTCTTTGACAAAGTATTCGGTGTCCAAAAGTGGAAGTTACTGCCACCTTGTGTTCAATTTTTCACTCGACCGGGTGCCCTGAGTCGGGATTGTCGAAGCGGGTGAACTTGGCAATAAAGTTCAGATGGACGGTGCCGGTGGGGCCGTTGCGCTGCTTTTCGATGATGATCTCCGACTTGGCTTTGTCGGCCTCGCTCATCTCCTCGTCGCGGTTGTAGTAGGAATCGCGGTGGATGAAGGCGACCACATCGGCGTCCTGCTCGATAGAGCCGGACTCGCGCAGGTCGCTGAGCATGGGGCGATGGTCGTCCTTGCGCTGCACGCCGGCGCGGGAGAGCTGCGACAGGGCCAGGACCGGCACATTGAGCTCTTTGGCCAAGGCTTTCAGGCCACGGGAGACGGCCGAGACCTCCTGGGTGCGGTTTTCGTAGTTCCTCTTGCCGGACGAGGGCACCGTGGCCGACATCAGTTGCAGGTAGTCCACCACGACGAGGTCGAGCCCTTTGTTCTGTTTGAGCCGCCGGGCCTTGGCGCGCATCTCAGCCAGCGAGATGGCGGCCGTGTCATCGATGAACAGGCGCGACTCGACCAATAGCCCGAGGGCAGTGGTGAGCCTGTCGTGGTCTTCGCGGCCCAGGAAGCCTTTCTGCAGCTTCTGCTGGTCTACCCAGGCCTGGGAGGAGAGCATGCGGCGCAGGAGCGACTCCTTGCTCATTTCCAGGCTGAAGATGGCCACGGTGGCGCCATGGTTGATGGCCGCGTTCTCGGCGATGTTGATGGCCAGCGCGGTTTTGCCCATGGAGGGACGGGCGGCGATGATGATCAGCTCGCCCTTTTGCAGGCCGCTGGTCATAATGTCAAATTGAGTGAAATCGGTGGCCAGGCCGGTAACTTCGCGGCTCTGCTTGTACAGATTGTCGATGGTCCCGAAGGAGTGCTGAACGATCTGGTCGAGCGACTGGAAGCCGCTAGTGAGGCCCTTTTCGCTGACCTCCATCAGTTGCGATTCAGCCGCGCCGAGGACATCGAGGGCGTTCTCGCCCTGGTCGGCGGCGCGCGCGATGGCGGCCGAGCAGATGAGCATGAGCTTGCGCAGCAGGCTCTTGTCCTTGACGATGCGGATGTACTCTTCGATGACCGGACGGCGCGGCAAACCCTCGGTGAGCGAGGCCAGATAGGCCACGCCGCCGACGGTCTCGATCTCCTTCATGCGGGACAGTTCGTTGGACAGCGTGACAATGTCCACGGCTCGCGAGGCGTTCATCAACTCGGTCATGCGCAGGAAGATGCGGCGGTGCGAGTCGAGGGAGAAATCATCCTCTGCAAGCTTTTCAGCGGCCTCGGCGTGGGCGGCGTTGTCCAACAGGATAGCGCCGAGAATGGTCTTCTCGGCGTCCACATTGGCAGGCAAGCCGGTGTCAAGAGCCAGATTGGGGATGGTGGCCATATCCGATGAGTTTAGGCCTAGGGGCGGCTGTGCAGAAGGCGGAAGTTTTTGGAAATCTGGAAAAGTCGTCAATTGATGCTGGCCACGCAGGTCCTTGGGAACTCAGCTCTCATTCAAGCCTGATCTAGGCTATGTTCCAGAGTCCGGTTGTTCACCAATTTGCGAATTTTCCACTTGCACGCACAGGCTGGCGCTTCTTAGTATCTCTTCAGTTGGTGACCCCGGAAGGGATTGGACCTTCATCTGCCGGGTACGAGCCAGGTGCTCTATCCAATTGAGCTACGGGGCCACCATGTGGCGCCAGGGATTAGGAGTCTCTGGCGCCTTCGTTTTGTCCGAAAATTGCCCAATATTCAGGTCAATCCACGAACATGAATTTATTGTAGGCATGTTGTGTGTGGAAAACCGCTTGTGAATTGGCGCGGCGAAATGTGGGAATCCGGGCTTGCGCTGGCGCAAATGGGAAGGCCCTTCGGCTTCAAGCCAAAGGGCCTTCAGTGAACAACATCCAGCCTACGCCGTGACTGTCCGCGTGGGTTTGGATCCCCACAGCCCATAGTAGGCGATGAAGAGGTAGCAGAGGATGGGCAGCACGAAGGCATGCTGAATGTTTGCCGGGTCGCCGAGCTTTCCCAACAGATCAATCAACCTGCCCAGCAGGTAAGGAACTATCGCTCCGCCGACAACTGCTGTCATGATGAGCCCCGAACCCTTGCTGGTCAGCGGGCCCAGCCCGGCGATGCCCAGAGCAAAAATATTCGGGAACATGATCGAATTGAAGAAGCCACAGAGCACCAGGGACCAGATGGCGGCCTGACCGGTGGTGACCATGGACAGGAACAGCATGGCGGCAGCGGCAAAACCGAAGATGCCCAGCAGCTTTCCGGAATTGACCTTGGTCAGTACCCAGGAGCCGAGCAAGCGGCCAACGAGAGCGCCAAACCAATAGAGCGAAACGAGGAAGGATGCGGTCTTGAGCGAACTCATCCCTTGCGTCTTGAAGTAGTTCACAGCAATCGAAGCCAGCCCCACTTCCACGCCCACGTAGAGGAAGATACCCACCGCTCCCAGCACCGTGTGCTTGTAGGTCCAGATGCTGCGGCCCGCAACCCCGCCGCCCTCTTTGCCGGGGCGGAAGGACTCGGTCCGGGTAACCGCAGGCAGATGCTGGAAAGCCACAGCCAGCCCCAGTAGCAGTAGCCCGGCGGCGATCAAAAGGTAAGGAACCCGCACCGTGTCGGCAACGGCTGCCGGAGAACTCAGCTTGGCAGGGTCCGTAAGAATGTACGCGCCAGCAACAATCGGCGCGATGGCTGAGCCAAGCGAGTTGAGGGCCTGTGCCAGAGTCAGGCGCACAGGGGCGCTATGCTCCGGTCCCAGGATGGCAACATACGGGTTGGCGGAGTTTTGCAGGGCGGTTACGCCCGCACCTACGATAAAGACGGCAGCAAGGAAGAGTGGGAAACTCACTAGCTTGGCCGCCGGAATGAACAAGAGGCAGCCGGCAACCTGAATAAACAGGGCGACAACCATGGTTCGCTTGTAGCCGATCATCTCGATCAGTTTGGCGGAAGGCGCTGAGAAGACGAAGTAGGCCAGGAAAAACGCCGACTCGGCCAGCATGGCCGGCCCATAGTGCAGATTGAAGATCGACCGCAGATGGGGCACCAGCGCCATGTTCAGGGTAGTGATAAACCCGAAGATGAAAAACAGCGCGGTGACAATGATGAACGGGACAAGGTATCCGGGCGACGTGAGAGCCGCCGGTTGTTTCGATTGAGCTGCCATAAGAGATCGTTCTCCACTTCTTCAAAAAGTTGCCCGGTTCGGGCCTTTCCGCGCTTCCCTGGGCAAGGAGATGCCTGGGACTGTGGCCGGCTGGTTCCTGGCACGGGTCCTCATTGCTTCTGGAATCCCGTTGTTTGGCTGCACTCAACACTATACGGAAAGCCCCGCGGAGTGGAAGGGACGGCAGGAATGGCCAGGTCAAGCGCAACTTCATCGTAGAGGCCCATGAAGATGAAAAGAATGTTGCAGCTGTGGCCAAGGGGCTGCAAGATGAGGAGAAAAGCCTTATCCTCAATGCAAAGCGAGGAGAGCGAGATGGCCATTGGAACGTTGAGCAGCGCCAAAATCAAGAAGGTTCTGGCGGCATTGGAAGGCAACTGGCAGGCCGAGATGGAGGGCTACCACACCTACCTGACCCTGGCCGACCGGGACACGGACCCGGTGCGCGCCCAGGTGCTGCGCCACCTGGCCGGCGCCGAGTGGGAACACGCCGCGCTGTGGCATGGCCGCATCGAGGAGCTAGGCGGAGACGAGCCGGTTTACCATGGCAAGCCCGGCGGGGAGGCCAACTCGCTGGCCAACCGCGCCGGCGGCATCCGCATGGCCCTCCGCCGCCTGGAGATCGAAGAAAGCCGCGCCATCGCGAGCTACGGCGAGCAATTGAAATCGCTCGGCGATGAGGAATCCGTCGCCATTCTCGAGCACGTCATCGAGGACGAGAAGGATCACTACCGCGAGCTGGGGTCGCTGTTGCGCGGCCACTATCCGCAGCCCACCGGAGCGCCGAAGATCAACGCCCAGGCGATTCTGGATGAGATGCTGGCCAAACGCTCCCAAGGCCGCAAGCAGCCGGGCAGTTGGATTGGCGACGCCATTTACGGGGTCAACGACGGCCTGGGCGCTATCTTCGGCATCGTTAGCGGCGTCAGCGGCGCCACCGCAGGCGACAGCAAATACGTGCTGCTGGCCGGCCTCTCCGGCCTGATTGCCTCGGCCCTCTCGATGGGTTCCGGCGCGTATCTGGCCGCCAAGAGCGAGCGCGAAATCTACCTGGCCGAAGTGGCCCGCGAACGTGAGGCCATCCAGATGAACGGCCCCGAGGCCCGCGAGTTGCTTTCGCTCTACTACCAGGTGAAGGGCCTGCCCGAGGAAGACTCTCAGCACATGGTCAACCATATCGCCAGTGACCCCGAGCAGATGCTTCGCGCGCTGGCCAGTGAGCGGCTCGGCACCAGCGAAGAGGCGCTTGCCAATCCGATGGTCTCAGCGAGTTCCGGCGCTCTTTCTACCGCTGTCGGCGCGGCCATCCCCATCATTCCGTTTTTCTTCCTGAGTGGAATCGAAGCGGTCATCGCCGCCGCCATTATCTCGCTGGCCGCCCATTTCGCCGTCGGCGCAGCCAAGTCACTGATTACCGTCCGCTCGTGGTGGTCATCGGGCCTGGAGATGACCGCGATAGGAGCCATCGAAGGCGCAGTCACTTACGGCATCGGCATTTTGCTTGGCAAGGGAGGGATGTAAGGAATTTCGGGTCCCACTGCTGACGGATCGTGATTGTTGGGCACCCACCCTTCGAGCGGTCCATGCGCAAAGGGTAGCAAACCACAAAAGCTGCCTAACCTGCTGACTCGCTAACTCGCTAACTCGCGAGCCGCAATTAGTTCCTTTGCCGCCTTGCGTCCGAGCCGGATGCAGTCGGGGATGCCGATGCCGTCGTAGGCGTTGCCCGCCAATTTCAATCCCGGCAAGGCGGCCACGCGAGCGGCGATGCGTTCGATGCGCTCCTGGTGGCCGACGGCGTACTGGGCCATGGCCCTTGGCCAGCGCGAAACCTGTGTGTGCTCCGGCGCGGTCTCTCGCGGAAAAATCTCTTCGCCGAGAATCTCGGTGAGTTCGCGGCGCACTGTGGCCACCAGAGCTTCGTCAGGCGCGGCTATCAGGGCCTCGTTTTTCATGCCGCCCAAAAACGCGCGCAGCACAGCTTTGCCCGTTGGCGTGCGGCCCAGGAATTTGCGGTGGACAAAGGTGCAGGCCAGCATTGAGCGGCCTTCCACCACCGGAATCAGGAAGCCGAATCCATCGGGCAGACTGCCCAGTTGGTCCTCGTCGTAAATCAGATTGACGGTGATCGACGAGGAGTATGGGATGCCGCCGAGATCCGCGGCCAGCGCGGGATCCACACGGCAGAGCAGCCCGGCAGCGACCCAGGCGGGCGTGGCCAGAATCGCCGTGTCATAGAACTCTTCCGCGCCGCGGCTCTCAACCAGCCAGCCGCCGCTGGCCTTGGCAAGAACGTTGACCTGCGTGAAGAGGCGCACTGAGGAAGGGTCGAGCCGCGCGGTCAGGGCGTCGATCAACTGCTGCATCCCTCCGTGCATCGCGGTGAAGATGGACCGCTGGGCCGGCCTGAAATTGGCCTGTGTGTGGCCGTTGACCGCCTCGTTCTTCTTCGCGGCAGCCTTGATCCTGGCACGCATCTCGCGGTGCGCGGCCAACATGCCGCGAGTCAGCGAGCCGTATTCGCTCTCCATCTCTACCAGGCGTGGCAACACGGTGCGGGCGCTCAGTTGCGAGGCGTCGCCGCCAAAGATGCCGCTCAGCAGCGGGTCGGCCAGCCGGTCTACGGTCTCGCGGCCAAAGTGGCGCTCGACGAGCGTGGCCACCGACTCGTCGTGATTGCTGGGCCGGGGCGGATGCAGCAGTTCCAGACCCATGCGAATCTTTGTCGGCAGGCTGAACAGCCGGGTCAACGCGGTAGGAATCAGCTTGGTTGGCACCAGAAACATCAGCCCGTCCGGCAGGGGAATCAGGCGGTTGTGGACAACAATATAGGTTTTGCGGTCAGCGTCGTTCGAGGGAACCAGCTCGCCGCCCAGCCCCAGTTCGCGGCAAAGTTCGGCCGCCGCCGGCTTCTCGGTCAAAAATGAATCCGGGCCGCGCTCCAGCACCGCGCCGTCCACAATCTCCGATGCCAGCGAACCACCCAGCCTGGCGCGCGCCTCAAAGAGCGTGTACTCGATGTTCTTGTCTGTGCGGCGCGCCTGCTCCAGCTCATAGGCCGCCGCCAGCCCCGCTATCCCGCCGCCAATGATTGCTGTCCGCATCGTTAACCCTCTTCCATCATCGCAGCAGTTACCGGGGTGGCGCATCCTGCGCCTTGAACTCCCGCACCGCGGGCATCAATCTTCCCGCAAGGTTAAAATTATCGTTGCGGGCACAGGTTGCGCGTGACTTATGTCACCTGTGACCTTTATTCTCCATGCCGGCGGACCTGCTGTCTCTTTGGACCTCAAATGATTCTTGCCCCAGTTCATGTTCTCCGAACGGCTCGTTTCGTCTTTCTCGCGCGCACGCCCTGAAACAGGAGACTTTCGATGACCGCTGAGTTGATCCACCGCCTGCACTTCGCCTTCACCATCACGTTCCACTATTTATTTCCCCAGCTCACCATGGGCCTGGCGCTGCTGATCGTGGTGCTCAAGTCGGTGGCGCTCAAGACCGGCAGCGAAGACTGGGACCGCGCCGCTCGCTTCTGGGGGCGCATCTTCGCCATCAACTTCGTCTTCGGCGTGGTCACCGGCATTCCCATGGAGTTCGAGTTCGGCACCAACTGGGCGCGGTTTTCGCGGCTTTCGGGCGGGGTAATCGGACAGCCGCTGGCCATGGAAGGCGTCTTCAGCTTCTTTCTGGAATCGGCGTTCCTGGGCCTGTTTCTCTACGGCGAAAAGCGCATCTCCAAACTCATGCACTGGTTCTCGGCGGTAATGGTCTTCCTGGGATCGTGGATCTCCGGTTTTTTCATCATCGTCACCGACGCATGGATGCAGCACCCGGTGGCCTATGACCGCCTCCCCAACGGGCAATTCGAAGTCCTCAGCTTCTGGCAACTGCTGCTGAATCCATGGGGCCTGTTGCAATACGCGCACAACATGACCGGCGCGGTAATTACCGGCTCCTTTGTCATGGCCGCCGTGGGCGCGTTTTATCTTTTAGAAGGTCGTCTCCAACACTATGGCCGCATCTTCCTGAAAGTCGGCGTCATCGCGGGCGTGATTTCGTCCATCCTCATCATCTTTCCCACCGGCGATCTGCACGGCAAGTACGTGGCGCGCAACCAGCCGGCCGCCATCGCCGGAATGGAGGGCCTCTTCCACAGCGAGGCTGGCGCGGGCCTGGTGCTGATCGGCCAGCCGAACGAGGCGACCGGACAGATCGACAATCCCATCGTGGTCAATGACGCGCTCAGTTTTCTGATCTACGGAACCACCAAGGCCGAAGTGAAGGGCCTCGACCAGATTCCGCAGGATCAGTGGCCCACCGCGCTGCCGCTGCTCTTTTACGCCTACCACATCATGGCTGGCCTGGGAACGTGGTTTGCGCTGATCATGCTCGTGGCCGCGTTTCTGCTTTGGCGCGGACGGCTTTACTCGGCGCGCTGGGCTCTGTGGGCGCTGCTGCTCAGTTTTCCGCTGCCCTACATCGCCAACACCGCCGGCTGGATGACCGCCGAACTGGGCCGCCAGCCCTGGCTCATCTATGGCCTGATGCGCACCAGCGAGGGTTATTCGAACACAGTCTCGGCCAGCAACGGCTTGTTCACGCTGCTGGGCTTCATGGGGCTTTATCTACTGCTGGGCCTGCTGTTCACCGTCCTCATCTACCGCGAGATCAGCAACGGCCCGGAGCTGAAGGCAATCGCAGTCGAGGCAGCTCACGCCGACTAACAATCACCGGCTCTGCATTGGGCTGAAACTGAGAAATAGAGGGCTTGGTCATGATGGGTTTCATCTGGTTCTGGCTGGTTGCCGTGATGATCGTCGGCTACGTGGTGCTCGACGGCTTTGACCTGGGCGTGGGCGTGCTCCACCTGTTTCTGGTCCGCACCGAGAGTGAGCGCCGCGCCACGCTTGCCAGCATCGGCCCGGTGTGGGACGGCAACGAGGTGTGGCTGCTGGCTGGCGGAGGCACGCTCTATTTCGCCTTTCCGCTGCTCTACGCCTCGGCCTTTAGCGGCTTCTATCTGCCGCTGATGATCGTGCTCTGGCTGCTGATTTTGCGCGGCGTGAGCCTGGAGCTGCGCAACCACATCGACGTGGGCGTCTGGCGCGCGCTTCTGGACGGGCTCTTCGGCCTCGCCAGCGCGCTGCTGACCATCTTCTTCGGCGCCGCCCTGGCCAACGTGCTGCGCGGGGTTCCGCTGCAAGCCGATGGCTACTTCTTTCTGCCTCTGTGGACCAACTGGCAGCCCGGCCCACAGCCCGGCATCCTCGACTGGTACACGGTGATCGGCGGCGTGCTGGCGCTGGTGGCGCTCACGCTGCATGGAGCCTTGTGGCTCACCATCAAGACCTCAGGCGAACTCGCCGCACGCGCCCGCCATATCGTGAACCCGCTTTGCCTCCAGTTGGCGACTCTCACCGTCATCAGCCTCGGCGCCACCATCTTCGTGCGCGAGGACAGCCTGGACAACTACTTCAACTATCCAGTTACGTTCATCGTTCCCGTAGGCGTCGCCGCCTCGCTGGTTGGAATCTGGCTCTTCAATCGCAAGGCCCAGCCGGTGAAGGCGTTTCTATCTTCCTGCCTTTATCTCTTCTTCATGCTGGCCGGCGCTTGCTGGAGCCTTTATCCCACGCTGTTGCCCTCGACCACCGGTGCGGAGCGTGACATCACCCTCAGCCGCGCCATCTCCGGCCCGCACACGCTGGCCGTCGGCCTGGTCTGGTGGAGCTTCGGCATGGCCCTGGCCATTTGCTACATCGTTTTCGTCTACAGCCGGTTCCGCGGCAAGGTGGATTTGGGTGTGAGTGGGCACTGAGACCGGACTTTCACCGGCTCACAGATTGTGGGTTTCTGTGCGGATGGTGCGTGAAATTTATCTATTTTGAATAGGTCAGGCCGTATCTAAAGAATTACCTGCAAGGTTTTGAAAATATAAATAGGGGGGAGGGGGTAGCGACTGTCTGTCTTTGTCAAGGGGCGCGAGAGGCCGCAGCTGTTTCCGTGAGTTTTCTCAGTAGAGTCGAGATGCGGCGCGG